>NZ_JAFMPU010000004.1:0-286131 GCF_049132085.1 Seonamhaeicola sp. NFXS20
AAAACTCATTACGTATTCTGAACATCCGCTTAACTTAGATTTGTTTCCTCGTTTTGCGGGTGCAAACATACTACCTATTTTCCTTTTTGCAATGACTTTTTTAATCTTTTTTTATGGTTTTTTTTAGTCTGTTTTTTATTGACTTATTATCAGTTATTTACAGCTAATATTTTTTTAAGAAATTTACTGACTTTTGATTTGTTGTTGATGGAAAGTTATGCAAATGGTACTTTATTATATGTATAGAACTTGATTATATGTATAGAACTTGCTTTTGTGATATGTGCGTTAGGGATTGAGGCATTTGTTGAAGCTCCCCGACCGAAGGAGGGAGCGACTGCCGAAAGCCCGACCCAAAGGAACGAAGGGGAACGCTATTATTGTTACTTAAAGAAATTCCAAACAATACCGAAGCGTACTATAAAGTCTCTGTACGGGTTATTGGGTGCTGAAAAATAGTTGTACCCTGTAAATGATGAATTGAAGTGTTCTGCTTTTAGGAAGAGACGTGTTTGACGGATTTTTGCGTTTATAAAAAAGTCTAAACGTGGGAAGTCTCCATATTTTTGGGTATTTTGAACATAGAATTCTGCTAAAACAGGATTATAGGCGTTCATATAGTATTTTGTAAAATAGTTTAATGTAAGTCCTGTTTGCATAAATAGGGCTTTTTTAAACATATGACTTGAAAAGTAGAGTGTGTTACGGGTTGTTAGTTCTGGTACGTTAAGCGTATTATTATTGTCTTGTACGTTTTGGTATAGGATTGTATTGTTTAATGCAAATTTACCGAATTTTATTTCGTTTTCTAGTTTGGCTCTTAAGTAGGTTATGGTACTATTGTTTTGGTAGGGTTTTATTGCTTGCTCTGTGTCTGTAATGTTATTGTCTTGTTTGAAGTACACATAGTCTGTTATTGTGTTAAGATCTACTGTGATATTTGCTAGTTGTTTATATTTTAGATTGAATGCTAGTTGCTGTGTTTCTATATTATTAAAGCTGTTTTGCCAATTGTAATTTTTATAGCTACTTTGGTGTAATAGCGTATTATATTTTGGGGCCTGCGAGCTATGGTTTATTGATGCTGATGCTGCAATTTCTTCGTTTAGATTAAATGTTGCTTTTGCTTTTATAAAATTACCATCAAAATCTCCTGCTACGTTTAAGCCAAATTCTCCATCTAACTCAAAACCTTTGTATTGTTTTTTGTATTTACCGCCTACAGAATATACATTGCCTTTTAAACGATTTGTTATTGTTGTGTTATCTAGAACTATTACTTTGTTGTAACCGTAGTTGTAATTATTGTTACTTACATTGAATTGTAGGTCTCCTATTAAATTGTTACTGTAGTTTAAATATACTTTATTGTAAAAGTTTTCTAGTGTGTTTCTGTCTTTAATATCTGAACTTACAAAAGATTCTCCGAAGAAACTTGTTTCACTTGATGATTGATCGTACTGAAAGTACTTATCTTCAAAAGACATTATATGGCCTATTTTAATTTCGTTTTTTGAAAGGGAGTCTTTTTGAATGAGTTTATAATCATGTTCTAAATGAAACCTTTTACCTACTAAAATACTTTCTGCGTTTTCAAAGTTTACTTCTAAAATAGAACGGTCTATAAATTCTTCATCGCCATTTGTGAAGTTTGTTACGCTTGTATCTTCTAATCCGCCATTTTCTTGATTCATTAAATCTTGGGTTACAATATGCCCGCGCGCATTATATCTTTTATCTTTTGATTGATAGTTTGATGTAAACCTAAAGTTACCTGTACTGGTTAAAGCGTTTTGATATTTACCTAAAGACCTTAATCCTTTGTATGCAATTGAAAAGTTAAATTGAGGTGATGTATTAATGGTTATAAAGGAGTCTACCAATTGCCCCTGCTCAAAAGCTGTTTTAAAAAACAGTTCAGTTAATGGTGTTGGTACTCTGTAATAGTTTATATCTTCTATTTCCCAATAATTAAAATGTCTAGCTGTAGCCCCAAAACCTGGCATTAAATTGGTATTTTGAAAATTGTAGGTTAAACTATTATATGTTTGCCCTAAATTAGCAAATGGCATTAACCCAAAATTATCTTTTCTTAAGTAGTTAAATTTATATTCTTTTTTAATTGTTAAGGTTGTATCTACATAAGTAGTATCATTTTCTACAGAAATAATTTGATACTCTGTTATATTGGCTTTTTTTTCTTGTTCCTTTTTAGCATTTCTAGTGTTAGAAACAGAATCTTGTTCTTTTCTAGGAGGTCTGGAGTTTCCTTCTGGATTACCTTGAGCATGTGCTGCATTAAAAATACAAACAAAAAAACATGCCAAAACAGTTTTTATAATGGTTTTATTTCTTTTAATAGTTAAGGTATTTGACATGTACGACATACTCGATTATAACGAAATTTTTCTAACTGTATTTTATAATTTTTTTTTCAACAAGCAAAAGTAATTATTTGAACGGAAAGAGTCTCTAATTATTTTAAATAAAGAAAGCCAACAAACATGTTGTTGGCCTTATTTTAAATATTAAACAAGAATATTTATTTTGAGTTAGTCAGTCACAAACATCTAAATATTAAAACTAAAAAACAAACAAACAGACAAAAAACATAGTAAAAACTGTTTTTTATCAGGTTTTTTAAAATTACTAAATTTTTATTAAAAAGCATTAAATTTTATATTTTTTTAATGTTTTTAATAATTTTAACATGTTTTATTAAACAATCTTTATATAAGCCATATAAAACACCTAAACATATTATACATGCATAATTATTTATACATATTATTATAGATTTGACAATTAAATTGAAAATATGTTATTAGCTAACCATTCTAATTTTGAATTTGAGTGTGGCACAGACGAGGCAGGCAGAGGTTGTCTTGCTGGCCCTGTTACTGCGGCTGCTGTTATTTTACCTAAAAATTTTAAGAATACTGTGTTAAACGACTCGAAGCAATTAAGCGAAAAAAAACGAGAACTTTTAAAACCTATAATAGAATCTAACGCTTTAAGCTTTGGTGTTGCTCATATTTTTCAGAAAGAAATTGATAGTATTAATATTTTAAATGCTTCAATTTTAGCCATGCATCAATCTATTGAAAAATTATCTGTTAATCCTGAATTTATTATTGTAGATGGTAACAAATTTAAACCCTATAAAAATATTCCTTTTGAGACTATTATAAAAGGTGATGGTAAATATTTAAGTATTGCTGCCGCATCTATTTTAGCCAAAACCCATAGAGATTTTTATATGAACAAAATTCATGATGAGTATCCCATGTATAATTGGAAACAAAATAAAGGCTACCCTACCAAAGAGCACAGAGAAGCCATAAAAAAATATGGTATAACAAAATATCACAGGAAGTCTTTTAGATTATTACCCGAACAATTAAAATTAGATTTATAAGTTATTATCTTTACTGCAAATTAATTTGTTAATGAAACCCTATTTCTTAGCCCTCTTATTTTTAATTTCACTTCAAAGCTGTACTAACTTAAAAACTAAACGTGTAGAACTTATTGATTTTGTTCCAGAACAAAGTTCTATTATAATAAAAACTTCAAACTTTGAAAGTCTTAAAAACACCATTTCTAACAATGATGTTTTACAGAAAATTTCAAAAACTAATACTTATAAAAATTTAGAAAAAACTCTAGAAAACTCATCGCTTATAAACCCCTTAGGCAATGTGTTATTATGTTTTTCAAAAGACTCAAATGACAGTTTACAGTATGTTATTATAACTAAAAACCATCCTAACTTATTTAAAACTGACTCATTAAAAAATTATACAGAAGAAACTTTAAACTATAAAAATAAAACTGTTGTAAAATCTGTTTTAAACAATCAACCCTTATTTAGTACAATTGTTGATAGTACATTTTTTGCATCTACCTCTAAAAACATTTTAGATGGTGTTTTTACTGATTCTAAAACAAACCAAGAACTTAAAAAAATATATAATACAACTGGCAACAACAAAACATGTTCTATTATTATTAAACCAAATTCAAACTTCATTAAGCAATTCTTTTTAGAAGAAAACCTTAAGTTTAAAAACTTTACTAACTACGTTGCTTTAGATATTGATGCTAACCAAAATGAAATTATTTTGAATGGTATCACAAAAGCAACAGACTCATTAAATAGTATTATCAACCTATTTAACAAAACCATTCCGCAAGAAAACTTAACGGCAACTATAACCCCTTCAAACAGTGATGGTTTTATGAGCATTACTTTTAATGATTTTAAATCTTTTGAATCTAATTTAATTACCTACAATCAAAAAGATTCTACTTACGTAAGTCCTAGTTTATTTAATGACATTATTGAAGTAGGTATTATTTACAAAGGAAAAGAGCAAGCTATTGTTTTAAATTCTATTGACAACATTGCTACTAAAGATGCTCTTATTGGCAACAGAAACATTATTGATACTTATAGAGAAATTAATATTTATGATTTTGACTCTCCATTAATTTTCTCAAAAACTTTCACTCCTTTTATATCATTCAATAACGCTAATGTGTATTGTGTAATAGATAACTTTTTTGTGTTTGCAGATTCTAAAGAGTTTCTACAAACCATTATAGCCAATTACCAAAACAAAACTACGTTTAGTGAACGTAGCTATTATAAAAACATAAAAGAAAATTTAAGTGATGAGTCCTCACTTTTATGTGTTTACACCCCTTCAACCTTAAATAAAATTATTAATATTAATTTAGAAGAAACGCTAGATTATAATTTGGATAAATACCACACTTCTGCTCTACAATTTATTTACGATAATAATTTTGCCCACGTAAACGGTGTGATAAAAAAGAGCAAAACAAGAGCTTCTTTAAACTCTGTGTCAGAAGAATGGAATATTAAACTTGATGCCGATATTTTAAACAATCCACAATTTGTTACTAACCATATTACCAAGCAAAAAGAAATTGTGGTTCAAGACGTTAACAACAATCTATATTTAATTTCTAACAAAGGAAAAATTCTTTGGAAAAAGAAACTACACGGCCCAGTTTTAGGGAAAATTAACCAAATAGATATTTATAAAAATGGCAGGTTACAACTCTGTTTTGCAACCCCTAATAGAGTTTATATAATTGACAGAAAAGGTAGAGATGTAGCTCCATTTCCGCGTAAATTTAATGACAAAATAACCCAACCTCTGTCTGTTTTTGATTATGACAATAAAAAGAATTACAGGCTACTTATTACACAAGGCAAAAACCTTTTAATGTACAATGTACAATCTAAAATTGTTGAAGGCTTTACATTTAAATCTGCTAATAACAATATTATTTCTCAGCCAAAACATTTTAGAATTGGCAGCAAAGATTATTTAACTTTTAAAACAGAAAACAAATTATACATTTTAGATAGAACCGGACGCACACGTGTAAAACCTAAAACAAACGCTTTATTTTCAAATCAACCTATTTTCTTGTATAACAATCAATTTACCACCACCACAAACGATGGTAATTTATATTCTGCAAGTACAAATGGAAACGTATCATTAAAAAATTTAGGATTCACCAAGAACCACTATTTAACTACTACAAGTAAAACACTAGTAGCATTAAACGAGAACAAACTAACCATAAAAAGCAAAACCACAGAACTAGATTTTGGTAATTACTCTAAACCCGAAATTTTCTATATAAACGATAAAATTTATGTAACGGTTACAGATAAACAATCTCATAAGGTATATCTTTTTGATAGTTTATCTAAATTAATACCCAACTTCCCGGTTTATGGAAACTCTTTAATTCAATTAGACAATATAGATAAAGACAGAAACCTAGAACTTGTAACTAAAGGAGACAGCAACTCAATAATTTTATATCAAATCAACTAGCTTTAGTAAAAAAAATCAAATTGTCCGAAATTATTTGCTGTTAAGAAACTAATTTTTATCTTTAAGCCAGCTATTAATCATACACATACAATGACACTCCACCCCTCTCTTATTTCAATTTGTTTATTCAAGGTATAAAAAATTAAATTACGGTAATACTACTATTACCCGAAGTCCTCAAATCTTAGGCGCCAAAGTTTTATACTTTGGCGCTATTTTTTATGGTTTTCTCTTCTTAAAATTATTACTATTGTAATCTTAAATTTAAACTATGATTTCAAGAAAAAACGCCTCCATTTCAAAATTTATCATCCATAAAGTAGGTAACAAACATAACGATACTAAAAATGCATTTTCAGAAAAAACTGTTGAATTTGATGAAGCCAGTTATGACCTCATGTTACCTTTTTTGTTAAGACCCTTTAGTAGTGCAGTACAAACCTATAGGTTTAACCATCATGCCAATATAAGTTTAAACGAAATTAATAATTATAGCTCTCAAATTTTTAATAATGAAGAAGCCTTTGTTGAAGTTTCAAAGCATATTGTAATGCACCTATATGAACAATCAAACTCAGCAAATATAAAAACAGGCGATGTACTAGTAGCCCTTTTTGAGGGTATAGAATTTAATGATATAACTACCAACGCTCTGGGAATTTTTAAAATTGAAAATAAGGTTAATTTCTTTCAAACATTTTTAGAAAATAATAGTTATGATGTCTTAGTACAAAAAGGAATAAACTCTAAAAAAGTTGATAAAGGTTGCCTAATTTTAAATCAAACCGATGCTGAAGGCAATATTATTTTTAGTGTAGATAATAACAATTACGATGCACAATATTGGATTAACCATTTTTTAAATATTAAATATGCCGATGATGCCAATAGCCACACCCAGCAGTATATTGAATTGTGTAAAGATTTTTCATCAGAAATAATAAAAACTACTTATGGTGCCCAGGAACAAAATACGTTTTTAGCCAAAACTATCGACTTTTTTAAAGAAAACGAAGTAGTTAATGTAGAACGCTTTAAAGACGAAATTTTTGAAGAAGATAAACACAAACTTGAATTTGATAATTATAAAAAAGAGTTTGAAGGCGAACAAAACCTAATTATTAGAAATCAGTTTGATATTGCTGAAGCTGTTGTAAACAAAGAAAAAAAGAAAATAAAAACCGATATAAAACTAGACACCAACATTCAAATTAAACTAGATATTGATGCTCCTGATGCTTCTACCGAATATCTTGAACGTGGCTATGACGAAGAAAAGAAAATGCACTTTTATAAAGTTTTTTTTAATGCTGAAAATTAACCTACAATTAAATTATTAAATTTGAGAGTAATAACTAACTCTTATTTATGTCAAAAACTATTTCAACCAAAGATTACGAAACAGCATTAAAAAAACTTCATACAGAACTAGTTCATCTACAAGAATGGGTTAAAAACCAAGGTTTAAAAGTAGTCATCATTTTTGAAGGACGCGATGCTTCTGGTAAAGGCGGCACCATAAAACGGTTTACAGAACCTTTAAACCCTCGTATTTGTAAAGTTGTAGCCTTAGGCGTTCCAACCGAAAAAGAAAAAACACAGTGGTATTTTCAGCGCTATGTTGAGTATTTACCTCATGCAGGACAAATAGTTTTATTTGATAGAAGTTGGTATAATAGAGCTGGAGTTGAAAAAGTTATGGGCTTTTGCACCCAAGATGAATATGAAGAGTTTTTACGTTCCTGCCCTGAGTTTGAACGTATGTTGGTTCGTTCGGGTATTATTCTTTTAAAATATTGGTTTTCAGTAAGCGATGAAGAACAAGAAAAACGTTTTAAAAACCGTATAAACAACCCATTAAAACGTTGGAAATTTAGCCCTATGGATTTAGAATCTCGCTCCAGATGGTTAGAATATTCTAAAGCTAAAGATGACATGTTTGCTCATACCGATACGAAACAAGTACCGTGGTATGTAGTAAATTCAGATAATAAAAAACGTGCTCGCTTAAATTGCATAAGCCATGTTTTAAGTAAGATTCCCTATAAAAAAATGGATATTAAACCCGTTGAACTTCCTGAATTACCAGATTATAAAAGTTACGTTCGACCTCCCATAAATTATCAAACATTTATACCAGAAAAGTATTAATTTTATTTATTCGCCTGGTTTTTAACAACTTACAATCAAGCATATAATATAAATTAAAACAAAATCATCTTAAAAACCTACAGGAACTAAATAAATTCTGCTTCAAATAGCGCAGTAAAATGTTTTATCAACTTTTGCTTTACTTCGGCTTCATTAACCGTTTTTTTACCTAACTCAACATTTAAACTCGTTACTGCTTTTCCACGTATGCCACAAGGAATTATATTGTCAAAATATCCTAAATCTGCATTAACATTAAGCGCAAAACCATGCATAGTTACCCAACGGCTTGCCCTAACCCCCATTGCACAAATTTTTCGCGCAAACGGTGTCCCTACATCTAACCATACACCTGTTTCCCCTTCACTTCGTTCCGCTTTTAAACCGTATTCTGCTAAGGTTAAAATTATCATTTCTTCAAGTAAACGCAGGTATTTATGAATATCAGTAAAAAAGTTTTCTAAATCTAGTATAGGGTAGCCTACAATTTGTCCTGGACCGTGATAGGTTATATCTCCACCGCGATTAATTTTATAAAATGTAGCACCTTTTTCTGCTAGCTGCTCTTCACTTAAAAGTAGGTTTGATAAATCTCCACTTTTACCCAATGTATATACATGCGGATGCTCAACAAACAGAAAGTAGTTGCTAGTTTTTAAATTAGTCCCTTCTCTTCTATTTTTAATTTTGGCATCAACAATACCCTTAAACAACTGCTCTTGGTAATCCCAAGTTTGTTTGTAGTCTTTATATCCTAAATCTTGCAGTTCTACTGTCTTATTCATAGACTGCAAAATTACAATATTTTTAAATTTATCTATTAGGATTATTTAAAATTACTAAGGCAGCAATAACTCCAGGAACCCAACCACAAAGCCATAATAAAAACACAATAATAATAGACCCACAACCTTTATCTAATACAGCTAAAGGCGGACAAATAATAGACAGTAAAACTCTCCAAAAACTCATTTTTAATTTATTTATTCGATTGATGTATTGGTTTGTCGTCAATTTAATATTCTTGTTACATTTTAATTTATCAGAAAATATAGTAGTTTAGTACAATGAAATTCTTAACATCAATTTCACTATTTGTTTGTATTAGTCACTGCTGTTTTGCTCAGTATTATTTTAGTGGTTATGTAGATACAGAGCGATGGCAGGGAGATGTATATTTATCGATTATTGAAGATTATAGAACTTTAGAAAATATTGATAACGAACAAATTATATCTAAAACAACGGTAAACAGCAATGGTTTTTTTCAATTTTCAGGAAACCAACTAGAACCTCATCCCTGTATTTATAAATTACACGTGGATAACTGTGACAGTAACGAAATTGATGGCAATCATTTTGACGGACATTGCTTTGATAGCAAGGACATTTTATTCATTGCACAACACACAGATACTATACATTTTCCTTTATCATTCGATACTCAAATGTTTTGTGATATTAAATCTACAAACCCAAAAGCTGCTGCTTTTATAAAGATTGACTCCCTAAAGGAAGAAATGAAATTTGCTTATTCCGAATTTAGAAGTAAGGCTAATAGAGACCTTAATAACAAAAAATGGTTTAAAACACTTCAAGATTACGGCGAGCAATTAAACGAACCACTTGCCGAGTTGTATATTTATGCATTTCTATCAGAGAGAGGCAGTCCGTTTCATAATTTTTATTTGGAAGATTTACAAACCAATTCATATTATGATCATTTGCTAGAAAGACTTAACAATGAATACCCTTATTCAAAATACACCAAACAATACGAAGCTGAAATCTCTTCTGATAGATTTATTGCAAACCCTAGCCGAAAATCCTCTACATTTAATTGGACATATTTAATTACTAGTTTGCTTATAATTTCTCTAAGCATCAATTTATGGTACCTTTCAAAATATAGAGCACAAAAGAAAAAACTTCATTCTCAAGCTAAAGAGCAACTTACCAAACAAGAGCAGAATGTACTTGAATTAATTTTAAAAGAATACAGTAACAAAGAAATTGCAGACACCCTTTTTGTAAGCATTAGTACAGTTAAGACACATGTTAACAACATCTATAAAAAACTAAACGTAAACTCCAGAGAAGATGTTAAAAACCTATTTAACAGATAGTTAAAAAATTCAAACCAGGTACTAGTACCAATTTCAACCTCATTTAAATATTAATCCCAAAGTATTTGCTATAGGTTTGTTTTCATATTAATCAAAAAAATATTTTAATTATGAAACAAACAGTAAGCACTTTATTAATCCTATTATATATAGGAATTACTAATCAATCACAAGCTCAAAATTTAGTAAAATTAGAAAATGTGGCTAGTATTGAATTTGAATCTGAAATTATTGATTACGGCACAATTCAACAAGGCGCTAGTGGTTTAAAAACTTTTACATTTACAAACACAGGTGATGTACCTATAATTATTTCTGAAGTAAAAACAAGCTGTGGTTGTACGGTACCTTCTTACTCTAAAACACCTATTCTTCCTGGAGATATTGGCAAAATTAAAATTAATTACAACACTAAAAAACTAGGGAATTTTACCAAAACTATTACGGTAATATCAAACTCCAAAGAAACACAAAAAACACTAAAAATAAAAGGTGTAGTTGTAGCTGCAAACTAATACAATATGTAAGTTATTAAAAGGCCTCTAAAGATTATTAATAATCCTTAGAGGTCTTTATTTTATTCTTGGGTTAAATAATGTAATTTTGCACCCACTTACCAAAATGGTAAGCTTTTAAAATAAAGTAACATGCAATTATCAGAGCAAGAACTTGTAAGAAGAGAAAAATTAGGAAAATTACGTGAGTTAGGTATTAATCCGTATCCTGCAAATTTATATCCAGTAAACCACAACTCTAAACAAATAAAAAACAATTTTGAAGAGGGCAAAAAAGTTATTATTGCTGGAAGGTTAATGATGATTAAAGTGCAGGGAAAAGCTAGTTTTGCTCAGTTACAAGATGCCGAAGGAAAGATACAAGTGTATTTTAACAGAGACGAAATTTGTACAGGTGAAGACAAAACCAAATACAACGACGTTTTTAAAAAACTAATTGATTTTGGTGATTTTGTAGGTATAGAAGGTGAGCTTTTTACCACTAAAGTAGGCGAAAAAAGTGTTAGAGTTAAAGACTTTACGCTTTTAAGCAAATCTTTAAAACCATTACCTTTACCAAAAGAAAAAGATGGTGTAGTTTATGATGCCTTTACTGATCCAGAACAACGTTACAGACAACGCTATGCAGATTTAGTTGTAAACCCTCATGTTAAAGAGGTGTTTGTTAAACGCACTAAGCTTTTCAACGCTATGCGTGAGTTCTTTAACAATGCTGGTTATTTTGAAGTCGAAACCCCTGTTTTACAACCAATTCCTGGAGGTGCTGCGGCAAGACCTTTCATTACACATCACAATGCGTTAGATGTGCCTTTATACATGCGTATTGCTAATGAGTTATACTTAAAACGCTTAATTGTTGGTGGTTTTGATGGAGTTTATGAGTTTTCTAAAAACTTTAGAAACGAAGGTATGGACAGAACTCACAATCCAGAATTTACAGCTATGGAAATTTACGTTTCATACAAAGATTACAACTGGATGATGGATTTCTGTGAGCGTCTTTTAGAACACTGTGCAATAGCAGTAAACGGAACTACAAAAGCCACTTTTGGTGAACATGAGGTAGATTTTAAAGCGCCTTACGCCAGAGTTAGCATGACAGATGCTATTAAACATTTTACTGGTTTTGATATTACAGGTAAAACCGAAGATGAGATTAGAAAAGCTGCTATTAATATGGGTATTGAGGTTGATGAAACCATGGGTAAAGGCAAATTGATTGATGAGATTTTTGGCGAAAAATGTGAAGGCAACTACATACAACCAACCTTTATTACAGACTACCCAAAAGAAATGAGTCCACTGTGTAAAGAGCACAGAGATAATCCTGAATTAACAGAACGTTTTGAACTCATGGTTTGCGGTAAAGAAATAGCCAATGCCTACTCTGAATTAAATGACCCCATAGACCAACGTGAGCGTTTTGAGCACCAATTAAAATTAGCCGAAAAAGGTGATGATGAAGCTACAGAGTTTATAGATTTTGACTTTTTACGTGCCTTAGAATATGGTATGCCTCCAACCTCTGGAATGGGTATTGGTATGGATAGACTTATTATGTTCTTAACAAATAATGAATCTATTCAAGAAGTATTGTTCTTCCCCCAAATGCGCCCAGAGAAAAAGCAAGTAGCCCTTACTGATGAGGCAAAAGCAATTTTTGATATTATAAAGAAGGTTGAAAAATTACCTTTAGCAGAATTAAAATCACAATCTGGTTTATCAAATAAAAAATGGGATAAGTCTATTAAAGAACTTACCAAAAATAAATTAGCAAAAGTAGAAAAAACAGAAGAAGGGTTATTTGTAGAGGTTATTTAAATTTTAGTTATATAATAATAAAGAAAAAAAACCAGTAGCCTTATAAAATAACTACTGGTTTTTTTCAACTAAACTAACTAACTAACTAAATATGATTTGAACCCATTTTAATTCTTCTCACAAAATCAAAATATATAGAGTTCTCTTCTCTATGAAAATCAAATTATGATACAAATTGACGACAAAAAAACCATATTGCCATACATATTTAGAAAGGTTTAACAGCTAAACTTAAATTTTATAAATATTTTAAGAAATTCTTGTTCTTTTAACTTCATTTTTACTCCAAAAAAAAATATCTGTGGCTATAATTATTCTATATTTACTCAATGTTTAAAAAAGCTATCTTTATCATTTTAGCAACATTTACAACTACATTGTTTGGTCAA
Organism: Seonamhaeicola sp. NFXS20; assembly: GCF_049132085.1. Classification (NCBI taxonomy): domain Bacteria; kingdom Pseudomonadati; phylum Bacteroidota; class Flavobacteriia; order Flavobacteriales; family Flavobacteriaceae; genus Seonamhaeicola; species Seonamhaeicola sp. NFXS20. Next base: position 12,888 of record NZ_JAFMPU010000004.1, read on the forward strand.
AAACAAGATAGCTTGTCTATTAAAAATGGTATAGATAATCCTTCGCTTTTAGCAACACATCACTTTGGCATCTTCAATTCTAGAATAAATAGTAATTTTAAACTTAAACCATCAAATAACAAAACGTTCTCTTTTAATTATACAAGTGGCAATACTTTTCATCCGTATGTAGAATCTTATTTCCCTAAAGACCCCGAAATAAGGGAGCAATTAAGTAACGTAATTTGGTACCATAGAAATTTCTATTTTATAGACCAAGAAACTACACCTGCAGATTACATGAATATTGTTGTTGATGCTGTTATTAAAGAATTTAGAGCAACCTTAAATATTCCTATAACCAAAAGACAAGAAATAGGTATTACACTACGTTCTTATTTAATAACAAAAGGAAAATATCCATTTTCAATTTTCACAAATGACGAAACTATAGAGTGGTTTCATAGTAATATTGCTGGTGGTGAAGATCCGTTTGGAAGAAGATATTACGGATTAAATAAAGTTAATTTTGAATATTTAGACCGCAATGGAAATACACTAAAGTTTGAAAATAACGATTTCTTTATTGGTGGTATAGAGTTTTCACATTACTACTATCCCAAACTTTCAATAAACGAAAAAAACAATATTTACCTTAATTTTGGAAGCCACTTAGGCATAAACACATCAAAATATAATCCTTCTTTAGATTTAGGTATTTCTGCTAATTTGATTAAACGTTTACCTTTAAAAAACAAATATCAATTAAACTTTGGTCTTGGTATAAATGTACTACGTAAAAACTTAATTAAGTTTAGCGATGATGCAATAGATTTAGGAAATAATCCATACTTAGGAACATTTGAAGGAAACACAGAAATTACCAAATTTACCAAAAAGGGACACTATAACTCCTTTGGCATTAATTTTCAACTACAAACTAGATATAATAAAAAAGAAGAAGCTGGCTATTACAGCCTTAGAGGTAAGTGGAAGGAAATAAATGGTGGTTGGCATAATGGTGTTGCTACACTTTATAATACATTATCAACTTGGTCTTTCATTTATAATTATGGTCATTCAAAATACAAACTAAGCTTGTTTTTTAAAGAAGATTTTGTAATTAATAATGCCCCAGATTTTCAAACAGGAATTCATTTAAAAATCCCTGTTTTTAAGTAATTTGAAAATATTCTTCTTTTAATTTCCTCAAATTTAGATTGTTAATTTCAAGTTAAAAACAACATTCAATTAAACCTTTCTTATCTACTAAAGTCAAAAAGGCAAATAAACTTTTAAATTTTAGTAAAATGAAAAAAATAATATTAATTGCCTTAGCTTTTATTTCTATTCAAGCTTTTGCTCAAGAAAACAGAAAAGATCGAGGAAACCGAGGAGATAGAGGAAAACAAATGATGAACCTTACTCCAGAAGAAGCCGCTACTTTACAAACAAAAAAATTGACCCTTCATTTAGATTTAACTGAAAAGCAACAAGCACAAGTTAAAGAAATTTTATTAGCTAACGCTATTGAAAGAAAAGCAATGATGGAAGAACGTAAAGCCCAAAAAGAAAGTGGTGAATTAAAAAAGCCTACCAAAGAAGAGCGTGTAAAAATGGCTAATGCTAGACTAGACAAGCAAATTGAAATGAAAGCTAAAATGAAAAAGATTTTAAATGAAGATCAATATGCCAAATGGGAAGAAGCACAAGCAAAAATGGCAAAAAGAGGCAAAGACAAAAAGAAAGGTGAAGGCCGAAAAAAAATGTAAAATTTAGTTTGTTGATTGATTATAGTTTGTTAGTAAAAAAGGCAATTCAGAATATTGAATTGCCTTTTTTTTATTTTATAAATCTTTAGCTACTTTATTAACAGCGTTTATTGTATAATCTAAATCTTTATAAGTTAACGCATCTGTAATAAACCAGGTTTCAAAGGCACTTGGGGCAATATAAATACCTTCATTAAGCAATCCGTGGAAAAACTTTTTAAAAGTATTATTGTTTCCTTTAGCTGCCGAATCAAAATCTACTACCGCATCTTCATAAAAATGAACAGAAATCATAGAACCAACTCTATTTATAGTGTGAACAACGTTATTTGCTTTTAAAACTTTGTTAATTCCTTCATGTAAATATTTCGTTTTTTCTTCTAATCTATTAAAAATATCAGCATCATTATTCAGCTCTTTTAACATGGCTAAACCAGCAGCCATAGCTAGTGGATTTCCACTTAAAGTTCCAGCTTGATAAACTGGTCCTAAAGGTGCTAAATAATTCATAATTTCATTTCTAGCAGCAAAGGCTCCTACAGGTAAGCCACCACCAATAACTTTACCAAAGCAAACAATATCTGCTTTAATATTAAAACGCTCTTGAGCACCTCCTTTTGACAGTCTAAACCCTGTCATTACCTCATCAAAAATTAGCAAAATATTATGAGCATCGCAAACTTCTCTAAGGGCCTTCAAAAATCCTTTTTTAGGTGGAATACAACCCATATTACCCGCCACGGGTTCAATAATAATACAAGCTATCTCATCTTTATTAGCTTCAATAAGTGATTTAACATTATCAATATCATTATACTTTGCTAGTAAAGTATCTTTAGCAGTACCTTGTGTTACACCTGGGCTATTTGGTGTACCAAACGTGCTAGCTCCACTACCCGCTTGTATTAAAAAAGAATCACTATGACCATGATAGCAACCTGCAAATTTGATAACTTTATCTTTTCCTATATAACCTCTTGCTAACCTTACAGCACTCATACAGGCTTCGGTTCCAGAGTTTACAAACCTAATTTTATCAATATTGGGCACCATTGAAACTGCTAATTCGGCTATTTTAGTTTCAATTTCTGTGGGCATTCCAAAAGATGTTCCTTTTTTAGCCTTATTAATTACGGCATCAACCACTGGTTTATAGGCATGCCCTAAAATCATAGGACCCCATGAATTGATATAATCTATCAATTGGTTTCCGTCTTCATCATATAAATAAGCACCTTTGGCTTCTTTAACAAAAATGGGAGTTCCACCTACTCCTTTAAAAGCTCTTACTGGCGAATTTACACCTCCTGGAATAACTTTTTCTGCTTCGGTAAACAAAGCACTGCTTCTTTGGTAAATCATTAAATATTAGTTTTCTAAAGATGGTTCTACTTGTAAAACCTGCCCTATACTTAAGGTGGTTCCGTTTATACCATTTATTTTTTGAAGTTCTTTTACTGGAATATTATATCTTTTTGAAATGGAGTAAAGCGTATCTCCTTTAACAACCACATAGGTTTCTGGCACCTCATTTGGTGTTTCTATTGGCTTATAGTCATCACCTAAAACTTCCCTGTCATATTCATATAATTTATAGCGTTCTATTAATGAGATTAGCTTTTGCGGATACTTTCTATCTGTAGCATAACCAGCAGCTCTTAAGCCTTTTGCCCATGCTTTATAATCATTTTTTTTAAGTTTAAATAAACCAGCGTATCGTTTTCTATCTGCTAAGAACAAAGAATGATCTCTAAACGAATATTTGGCATCTTTATATTTTCTAAAACATTCGCCTTTTTTATCATCATCATGATAAATTTTTGCCCCTGTCCAATCGTGGCATTTAATTCCGAAATGATTATTTGCTTTAATAGATAATCTACCTTTTCCTGAACCAGACTCTAATATACCTTGAGCTAGAGTAATACTTGCCGGTATATTATACAATTGCATTTCATTTTGAGCAATGGCTTTGTATGTGTCAATATATTTTTCGGTATCATTGGCATATACCTTTTTAGGTTTAGCTACCTCTACTGGTTTCTCTTCTGCTTTTACAACTACTTCTGTTTTAGGCTTTTCTGGTTTAGTACTTTCTATCTTTCTAGTTTTACAACTAAAAACAAAACAACCTAAACATAATATAATTAATACTCTCTTCATTTATTTAATAATGGTAAATTTTTCTTTTTTAAAACTGAATTCATTCCGTCAATTCCTTGCAAACCACCCGTATGAATTGCTAAAATTTTTGTTCCTTTTTTAAAAAACCCTTTGTTAATTAAATCAATAATACCAAACATCATTTTTCCTGTATAAACAGGATCTAGAGGAATGTTATTCTGAATTTTAAAGTTATTTATAAACTTTATTAATTCTGAATTTATTTTTGCATACCCCCCAAAATGGTAATTGGTAATTAAATTCCAATTTGTTTTCGTTACAAATTTACTAATATCTTCTTTTAAAAAGTCACCTTTTAATGCTGGAAAGCCTAAAACTTGTTGACTAGGTTTTGAACAATTTATAAGTCCGGAAATGGTTCCGCCTGTTCCTACCGCAGAACAAACATAGTTAAAACACGCATCTTCATTGGTTAAAATTTCTTCACAACCTTTTACAGCCAATTCATTGGTTCCTCCTTCTGGTACTAAATAGAAATTGCCAAAAAACGCCGTTAAATTTTCTAAAAATATTTTATCTGTTTTCTTTCGGTATAACGCTCTTGATACAAATTCAAATTGCATACCGTTAGATTTAGCAAAACGAAGTGTTTCATTTTTATCCACTTTATTTTTTAACTCATCACCTCTAATAATACCTATAGTTTTAAAATTATACATTTTACCTGCATAAGCTACAGCTGCTATATGATTAGAGTAGGCTCCTCCAAAAGTTAAAAGCGTATTATGCCCTAATGATTTTGCTTTTAAAAGGTTGTATTTTAACTTTCTGTATTTATTGCCAGAGACAAAAGAATGAATTTTGTCATCTCTTTTTACCCAAAGTTCTACCCCGCTATCTGGTTTTAATACAACAGACTGGTTTATACTATTTTCTAACTTAAAATTCATTTTTGCGAAGATACTTTAAAAACGCCCAAAAAGATCTGTTTTTTAAATATTCTAAATCATGCTCTTTACTAAAAGCCTCTCTTTCAAAAGAAATATTTCTGTATGCCAAATGCCATTTTTTGTATTGGAGTAGTCGTACAAAAAACTCTAAAATATAAATTACGTAAAATGGTATTATTGCTAATTCTAGTTGCTGGCGAAGATGTATTTTTTCGTGATTTATAAGTACTTTATTAAGTTTTAAATAAGATGCTTTTAAAAACACAAACGGAAATAAAGTTAATCCTAAATACCCTTTGGGCACCAAATATTTTGAAATTAAAATCATTGCCTTTTGTAACTCAAAAATCAATCCAATTTACTTTATCTTTGCTAAAATGAAAAAAATAATTCCAATAGAAGATGGCGATTACTACCTAACTCCTGAAGGCTATCGCTGTTTTACAGAACAATACCACTTAAAAAGAGGGTATTGTTGTGAAAGTGGTTGCAGACATTGCCCATATGGTTTTAACCTTTCTACTTCACGCAAAAACAAGTAAAAATAAATTTAACAAAAAGAATTATTTGTAATTCTCTTGGTATGATTCTTGATGCTATTAAATTTAATAACCATTATTTGCTAAAAGCTTTATTTGTTAAAATGAATGCTAAACCTAACACAGTTAATAATTGTTTTTTTAAATTTACTATAACCGTTAAAAATTTTGCATTATGAAAACATTTTTTAGAATCGTACCACTATTAGCCATTCTATTTGTGGTTACATCTTGTTCCTCTGTGAGGGTTGCAGCAGATTACGATAAAAACGCAAGTTTTGAAGACTACAAAACTTTTGCTTTTTTTAAAACAGGAATTGATAAAGCTGAAATTAGCGACTTAGATAAACGGCGAATTCTTAGAGCCATTGAAGCAGAATTACTAGCTAAAGGTTACACGAAATCAGACAATCCCGACTTGTTAGTTAGCCTATTCACAAAATCTCAACAGCGTGTTGATGTTTACAATAACGCCTGGGGCTATGGTGCTTGGGGATGGGGCCCCGGATGGGGACCTGGTTGGGGATGGGGCTGGAATCAGCCATCTGTTACAACTAGTACACAAGGCACTTTATTTATAGACTTAATTGATGCTAACAAAAAAGAATTGATTTGGCAAGGTATGGGAACAGGTTATTTAAGTAGAAACCTAGAAAAAAAGGAAGAACGTATTAAAGAGTTTGTTACCAAAATAATGGAAAAATATCCTCCAGGAGTAACTCAATAAAATTAGAAAAGCCACTTTAAAGTGGCTTTTTTTTAGCAAATAAGGCTTTGCGTGTCCGTTATTAACTAACCATTAGTTAATATTAACCCTTTCTTCAATTATTTTTGCTTTGAACTAATACAATAACTTTAGTTTTAAAAGTTAGATTGTATTAATTACATGCAATTCTTTTTTATTAAATAATATTCACATAAAACCTATTTTTATTGAATAAAAATTAAAATAAACTTCTTATTATATTAATTTCTTATTTTTACATAATTACTAGCTGTATTTTACATGAAAAATTTAATTGAAATAAACCCTGTTTTAAAAAAATTACCCAAACATTTAAAACAATTTATAAAACCTCAAAACTATGAGGAATACTCTGCTATAGACCAAGCTGTCTGGAGATATGTAATGAGAAAAAATGTGTGTTTTTTAAGTAAGGTAGCACATAATTCTTATTTAAAAGGATTGCAAAAAACAGGAATTTCTGTTGATAGCATCCCAAACATGTACGGTATGAATCGTATTTTAAAAGACATTGGGTGGGCAGCAGTAGCTGTAGATGGATTTATTCCTCCAAATGCTTTTATGGAATTTCAAGCATACAATGTTTTGGTTATTGCTAGCGATATTAGACAATTAGAACATATTGAATACACGCCCGCTCCAGATATTATCCATGAGGGAGCAGGACACGCCCCCATAATAGCAAACCCAGAGTATGCCGAATATTTAAGACGTTTTGGTGAAATAGGTTGTAAAGCCATTTCATCTGCTAAAGATTACGAATTATACGAAGCCGTTAGGCATTTATCAATAATTAAAGAAGCTCCAAACTCTAAAAAAGAAGCCATAAAAAAAGCCGAAAAACACGTTGAAACCCTTCAAAAAAATATGGGAGAACCTAGTGAAATGGCACTTATTAGAAATTTACATTGGTGGACGGTTGAATACGGACTTATATGTTCTGTTGAAAATCCAAAAATTTATGGTGCAGGTTTACTATCCTCCATTGGAGAAAGCGAATGGTGTATGACAGAAGCTGTAAAAAAACTCCCTTATAATATTGAGGCTACTTACCAAAATTTTGATATTACCAAACCACAACCTCAGCTTTTCGTTACACCAGATTTTGCTCATTTAAGTTTAGTTTTAGAAGAATTTGCCAATACTATGGCGGTTAGAAAAGGAGGACTTTCTGGAGTTAATAAACTCATTAACTCAAAAGCTTTAGGAACTGTTGAATTGAGCACAGGTATTCAGATTTCAGGTATTTTCACTAATGTTATTAAAAACGAAAACAAACCAATATACGTTCAAACTACTGGAAAAACAGCACTGGCTTATAGAGAAAAAGAACTCGTTGGTCATGGCTGTGAAACGCACCCAAAAGGTTTTGGTTGCCCTATAGGGAAACTAAAAGGAATTAACTTAGCTATTGAAGATATGAGTCCGCGCGATTTGGCCGCTTATAACATTTACGAAGAACAAATTGTGACTCTTGAATTTGAAGGAGGTATTACTGTTTCTGGTGAAATAATTACTGGAAAACGCAACCTACAAGGAAAAATTATTTTAATCAGTTTTAAAAATTGTACTGTTACTTATAAAGATAAAACTCTTTTTTATCCAGATTGGGGTACTTATGATATGGCAGTTGGTAAAGACATTGTTTCTGCTTTTTCTGGTCCTGCAGATTTAAATAGTTTTGACTTAATTACTCACGTTCCTTCAGAAAAAACTATTCATATTAAAAAAACTGAAGAACAACTTAAATTAGAAGCTTTATATCAACAAATAAGAGACTATAGAGTTGGTAAGAACACAACCATTTCTAGAACTAAAGTATTTGAGAACCTTATTGAAAACCACCCTATTGATTGGTTATTACCTGTTGAAATTTATGAATTAGCTTATGTTAGTAATGAAGAAAATCTTTGTAAAAGCATTTTAAATCATTTAGAAAAGATAAAACAAAACAGACCCGAAGTTGGCAAATTAATTGATGACGGATTAGAAATTATTAAAAACAAAACGGTTTATAGTTAATCTTTTCTAAAACGTTTTAAGGTTTTTTTGGTAAATTTACTTAACACCAACTTTCCACTAATAGCGGCACGTTCTTGCAGTAAGGTATTCCAATTATCTGTACCTTCCCAAAAAACTTTTTTCATTTCTTTTAAAGCTTCTGGATTATAAGAGCTTAAATTTTCAGCTAATACTTTTACGGCTTCATCAAGTTCTTCGGCTGTATCAAATACTTCTGCATATAAACCTTTTTCTTTTGCCCAATTGGCCGAAAAAAAGGTTTCGGCACTAATAGTCATTAAAGACATAGCTGTTTTACCAATTTTTCTAGACACAGCAGGCTCTATAACAAATGGCCCAATACCAATACTTAATTCACTTAATTTAACAGATGCATACTGAGTTGCTAAACAATAATCTGTTGCAGCAGCTAAACCTACTCCACCTCCAACAGTTTTTCCTTGTATCCTACCAATAATTAATTTAGGACAATTGCGCATGGCATTAATAACATTTGCAAATCCAGAGAAAAATTGTTTACCAGTTTCTGCGTTTTCAATAGCAATTAATTCATTAAAACTAGCGCCAGCACAAAATGTTCTATTTCCTCCACTTTTAAGAATGATTACTTGTATAGCTTCATTATTCCCTGCATTAATAATGGTTTGCTCTAATTGATGCAAAATATCACTAGGCATTGAGTTTCTATTGGGATGAAAAAACTCAATAACACCTACTTTATCTTCAATTGTTAAATTAACATATGGTTCTATCATGGTTGCAAATTACAATATTTCTAATTTAAAAAGGCAAGTTTGAGACATCAACATTTCCACCAGAAAGAATAACTCCAACCTTTTTTCCTTTAATGTTATTTTTATGTTTTAATACTGCCGCTAAAGCCACAGCACTAGAAGGTTCTACAATTATTTTCATACGTTCCCAAATTAGCTTCATAGCTTCTATTATTTGGTTTTCTTTTACTAAAATAATACGCTCAACATGTTTTTTTATAATAGGGAAATTTTTATCTCCTAAATTTGTTCGTAAACCATCTGCTATTGTATTGGTGGTTTGGTTAAATTCAATTTTACCAGAAATTAAAGACCTATAAGCATCGTCTGCATTTTTGGGTTCTCCGGCAATTACTTTACAGGTATTTGAAAATGCATTTGCTGCTAAAATAGTACCTGCCAACAAGCCACCACCACCAACTGGAGCAAAAATATAATCTAACTCAGGATAATCTTCTAGTAGTTCTATAGCAGCTGTTCCTTGCCCGTAAATAACATTAATATCGTTTGAAGGATGAATAAACGTAGCGCCTGTTTCTTTCTGGATTTTATCTGCTTCTGCTTCTCTAGCCAAAGCATTAGGCTCGCACTCTCTAATAATGCCTCCATAACCTAAAACTGCATCTTTTTTTACTTGAGGTGCATTTTTGGGCATTGCAATATAAGCTTTAACACCAACACTTTTTGCTGCTAATGATAAGGCTTGTGCAAAATTTCCAGATGAATGTGTAACCACTCCTTTATTCTGTTCTTCATTGGTTAAATTTAAAATAGCATTGGTTGCACCCCGCATTTTAAAAGCCCCCATTTTTTGAAAGTTTTCGCATTTAAAAAACAATTCTACTTGGCTAATTTCATTTAATAATTGTGAAGTTAACACGGGAGTTCTGTGTATATAAGGTTTAATTTGATTATAAACACTTTGTAAATAAGACTTGTTCATTTGGTAAACTTATTACAAATATTTTGTTGAATATACTAAAATTACATGGTAACCGATGTTACATAACTTTAATAAATTAATAAGGATATTTGCCTAAAATTAGAAAAATGGGACTACTAAATTCTTTATTTGGGAATAAAAAAAATATGATTGAAGATTTTAAAAGCAGAGGTGCTATAATTGTTGATGTAAGAACACCTCAAGAATATCAGCAAGGAGCTATTAAAGGTTCTAAAAATATTCCGCTACAAACATTAAACTCTAAAATTGATGAGCTTAGAAAGCTGAACAAACCCGTAATTGCTTGTTGTGCTAGTGGTATGCGTTCTGGAAGTGCGTGTAGTATTTTAAGACCACATGGCATTGAAGTTATTAATGGTGGGGGTTGGCAAAGTTTATCTAGAAAATTATAGTTTTAAATTTTGAAGTGATTCTAAAGAAGTCATGGGTGTTTCATTGTATTGAAGTGTCCACCCAAAAGAATTGGTTAATATGTAAAACTTTGAAAGTTCACTTATTAATCGGTTTTTAGCATTCTTTTTTAAATCGGAAGTCTCTATTTTACTTGCTAAAGAAGCATTAACCGCATTTTTTATATTGTTGTAATCTTTGGCTTCAAATGGGTTAAAAAAATCTGATTGCACGTCATAATATTCTAAATCTGGATTGATGATAATCTCCTCTTTTGGAATATTTAAAATATGAAGTTTTTTATTGGTTTCATCTACTTTAAATTCAATTTTACTTAAATCATAAGCTATAGAAACGCTTGCGTTAACAACAACCAGTGCTTTTTTTTCGGATGTAAAATATTCACTAAAAATTTCTTTTGAATTTTTATAATTGAACACTTCACTAAAATGACCTTCTGTAACAATTAGTTTACCCACATTTTTAATTTGTTCTTGAATTAGGGCAGAACTTTCTTGAAGCACTATTTTGTCTTCTCTTTTATCATTACAATACTTAAACGTAAATAGGATTACCAAGGTAATTACAACACCAAATAGAATTTTTCGCATATGCTAATTTAGGCAACTTTTTAGAGCAAAAAAAAACATTAGTTTCCTTCGACATAAGAAGTCTAACCAATGCATTTTATATGATGAAAATTAACACTACAAATATAAACTAGGTAGTTTTGTTTTAGTTTACCTTAAAGTTAAAGAAAGTTTATATTAAGTTATTCTTTTTGGCTTTTTGCACTGCCTCTAGTTTATTATGCACCTGCAACTTTCTGTAAATATTTTCAATATGTTTTCTTATGGTACCGGTTGAAAGGATTAAATTATTGGCAATAGCATTATAACTTAGGCCTTTACTTAATTGCTCTAACACATCTACCTCTCGGTTTGTTAATGTTATTTCTTCTTTTTTATCTGAACTTTCAAAATTAACTGGATGTCTAAGTAATTTAAGTGTTTTTAAAGCAATGGATGGTGTCATTGCTGCACCTCCATTTAAGGTTTCTTTAATGCCGTTGTATAAATTTTTCGGGTTTACTTCTTTAAGTAAATATCCATCTGCTCCGGCTTTTATAGCGTTGAAAATATTTTCATCATCATCAAAAACAGTAAGCATAATAATTTTAATTTGCGGATACTTTTGTTTTACAGTTTCTGTAGCTTCAACACCATTTTTTATTGGCATTTCTATATCCATTAAAATTAAATCTAGATTGTGATTTTCTTCTAATTTTTCTAATAAGTCATGACCATTAATAGCTGTAAAACTCACTTTTATATCTTTAAAAAAAGATAGTTTTTCTTTTACAGCTTTAATTAAAAAGCTATTATCATCTGTTATGGCTACTTTAATGGTCATGGTTTAGGGTTAATATTATTTTGGTTCCTTTTTCTTTTTCACTTTTATATACTATTTCAGCTTCAATATCTGCTGCTCTTTTTTTCATGTTTATTAGCCCATTGCCTTCATCAACATTATTTATATTAAACCCTTTTCCATCATCTTTAATTTTGAATATTACTTTATGCTTGATATTTTCAATTTGAACATTAATATTTGAAGCCTTTGCGTGTTTTATGGCATTATTTACAGCTTCTTGAATAATTCTGTAAATGTTCATTCCTTTTACTGAGGTAAACACTAAATGTTTTGAGATATCCTTATCTAAATTTATATTAAAACTTAAATTTGTAGCCGATACATTAGCTTTATCTATAAAATTAGAAATTCTTGCCTGCAAATCATCAATTGTTATTTGGTTTTTATTCATTGCCCAAATAGTATCTCTTAATTCATTAATTGTTTCTTTTGTGAAGGCACTTATATTGGTTAGTTTGTCCTTTAACTTATCATTTGTAATTTTAAATCCGTACTGTAAATTTTCTATTGAAGATATAATGAATGTTAATTGTGCGCCAATGTTATCATGTAAATCTCTTGAAATTCTTAAACGTTGCTCTTGTAGTTTATTATGGGTTTCTATTTTAGACAAAGCTTGCTTAAGTTCATTCTCTTTTTGTAATTGTCTGTTTTTTAATTTCTGTTGATTGTAGAGTAAATATCCTAAAACAAACAAAGATAAAGTTAGTACTACAAGCCCAATAATTTGTGTGTTTTTTCTATTTAAATTAAGCTCTTTTTCGGCAATTTTTGCTCTTTGAGTTTGTATTTCTTTTTCTTTTTGTGCAGTATCATATTTTTCCTGAATTTCGGCAACTTCTTTTGTTATTCTTGTGTTATAAATAGAATCATTTAAGGTTTTAAATAAATTTCTATAATGCATTACACTGTCTGGGTTCTTTCTGTAAGTGTAATAAATAACCATTTTATCATAGGCATCAATTTTTAGTTCATTTAAATTGTACTTTTCTGCCAAATTTAAACCACTATATAAATAATTTTGAGCTTTATTTAACCTTTTTAAATCTATATTTAATGTGGCTAGCCTCAATATAGAACTAGTAATACCATAATTATCTTTTAATGCTTCTCTTATTTTTAAGGCTTCTATATTATAGTTAAGAGACTTGTTGTACTCTTGCATATCTCGTAATAAACCTCCGTAATTATTATAAAGTGTTGCTAGTTCCTTTTTATAATTATACGTTTTGGCTATGTTTATACTTTTTAAATAGTATACCTCACTTTGTATAGTATCTTTTAAATGCAAGTAGGCATTAGCTATATTATTGTAACTTCTTGTTAGCCCTAAATTATCATTTGTACTTTTATTTGCTTCTGCAATTTCCAGATGCGTTTCTAATGCCTTTTTATACTGTTTTAACCCTCTGTAAATGTTGGCAATATTAGACTTTATGTAAGACACATACCTCATGTTATTTTTAGATTCATATATTTTTAAAGCTTTGGTAGCATAAAAAATAGCAGAATCTAACTTAAACGTGTTTTGGTGTACAAGCCCTATTTTGTTATAAAGTGCAGCTAAACCTAAAGTATCATTTAATGCGTTTCTAATTTTTAATGAGGCAGTATAATGCTGTAAAGCTTCATTATAATCTGCCAAATCATAATGTAGTATGCCTAAATCATTATATGCTTGAGCTTCTCCTACTTTGTTATTGGTTTTTTTTGAAAGTTTTAAGGCTAATTTTCCATATTTAAAAGCAGAATCTGATGATATTGTTCTGTAATACCAACACAAATCTCCGTAAGCTTTGATTTTAAGTGAATCTGATGGTTTACTTTTAATTATCTTTTTAAGACTGTCTATTATTTTAGAATTATCTTGGGAAGTACAAAACGAAACAACTAACAAAAAAGTAAGTGAGAGTAACTTTCTTTTCATAAAAAAATTTATTGATGTTCCTCTAATATAGCCTTTTGAAGTAAAAGGAGTTGTTTGATAATTTTAAAAAATTGGGGGAAAATTGACTCATTAATTTCTTCTACAAGAATATTTTTTTGATTTAACAACTCACTTTTGTTCTCAGCTAATTTTAATTTTATTTTCAATTCCTTATTGATTAAATAAGCTTCATCTTTTGATATTAAAGTATTTCTATGGGTTATTATAATATAAATTAACAACCCTAAAATGCTCAAACAAATTGCTATTTCAAAAACCAAATTAGAATCTATACTCATCTGCCTTTGATGTTAATAAGGTTGGCAATAGTTATAAAAAAAACACCAACCGCATATCTTTTATAATAAGATTTATACAATTGATGTTTTTGATATGAACTGATTAATAGCATTTTAAATCTACAACTATATGTTATATGTTAAATAAATTATCGATAAACTGTTATTAAAAAAGATTAAGCGCAATAAAATAATTTACTACGCCTAACCGTACAAATCTCAACAACAAGATTTACTTATTTAAATCGTATGCACTGATATTGTTACTTTTATCTTTGAAATATAGGAATCCAGCAATATCATCAACCTCATACATTGGATTTTTATCTTCTATAACAATTTCATTCATTGTTTCGCCAGAGTCTTTATCTACTTTTACTAGAGCCACACCTCCATCTACCTTAGTTAAAATAAATGATGAATTTGCCGTAGCTTTAGTTGCTTTAAAACGCTTCATCATTTCCTGAAAAGATGCATCTGCAATATCACTAAACATATCTGCTGCCGCCTCTTCTCTTTGTAATACTGTATTATAAGAAGGTACTCCAGCACCTTTCATGGCTCCTGCTCTATATGAGTGGGCAGATGCCATAGTCATTGATGCTGCTGTTATAGCTCCCATTACAATAGCTCCAAAAGCACTTTTACCTGGGGCTCTTTTATAAGTATGCCATTTAGAATCTCCTTGAAAATCTAACATTTCTAAGTTTTGTGAGGCTGTAAGTAATATTCCCGTTTTTCTTACATCAATACCTGTAGGGTCTTCTTTTCCTTCAAACTTAGTTCCGCTAGAGATTAAGTTATACTCTCCGTTATTACCATCTACTTCATAAACGCCATCTTTACAAGTAATTAAAAAACGATCTCTTATTTGATCATAGGCAGAAGCTACTGCCGCCGAACGTTTATATTTGATAGCTTTACCAAAAACCGACTCACCAGTTGCCATATCAATAATATCGGCATCGGTTTCAGAAATATATAATAAGCCTTTAGGAACTGTTGCCATTATTTGAATACCAGGACCTGTTTTTAAAGGTTTTTTCCAGCGCGGTGTTCCATCAAAAGCAATTTTGTTGATTCCGCCGTCTGATACCCCAAAAATTATACCATCATCTTCAATATAAAAATGGTTAATAATACCTTTTGTTTTAGGTGATTTATCCCATAAATCTGCCCCAGAATTTAAGTCTAACAAATACACTTTTGAAGTACCTGAGCCTTTTAATTTACTTGCTAATTTACTTCCGCCACTTAAAATATTTGTTACTATAGCTAAGCCATGTTTAGTAAATTCTATAGTAGAAATAACCCCTTTAATTTTATTACCTTCTGGCCATAAAGAAGCACCTGTATCTGCATTAACTTTATAAACTACGGTGTTATCGCCTTTTGAACGGAAAGCATATACTTCTTTTGAATCTTCATTTGTTACTATTTGGGTAGCATTTTTAACATCGGCAGTCCATTTTACTGCACCAGAATTAATATCGTAACATTCCACATTTTTTAATCCTGGAATAATAATATTATTACCCATAATATCTGGTTGCCCAGTCATAGGGTTTGATGGCTTACGTTCAAAAATTCTAACAAGTTTTCCTGTTTTTAAATCGTACAAACCCACACCAGCTTTATATTGTCCAAGTCCTTCTTCTTTATGCATTCCATTAACCACAAACATCATTTCTGGGTCTAAAAAATGTCGGCTAGTTACACCGTTTTGCCATTTTTCGGCTTTAGAATCAAATACAATTTTTCCTTTTACTACGTCAACTACAACTGTATGTGTAAACATACCGCGTGGTTTAACTATTAAGTAAGGCGTGTTTGGAACAAACTCTAAGTTTTCTTCTTTTACACGTTTTAAACGCTCTAATTTAAATGATACTTCGCTACTATTAGGGCGAATGCCTGCCAAGGCTTCTCCTGTTGAAGCTAATAAAGTTCCAGATTCATGAAGCATTAGCCATTTTACTTGACCATCAAAAGCATATTGATAATCTGGGGTTGTTTTTTGAGTCCATCCGGCGTGAGCTAATAACAAAACTGCTACTAGCATCACTATATGTTTTAAATTTCTCATTGTTGAATTTTGTTTAGTTGTATTTTATGTGGTTTGTTTATTTAGGTTAAAGGAGCCTTCTGTTATATTTTTAATGGAACCATCTCCGTTAACATTTTTGGCTTTAAAACTAAAGGTGCCAATAACTTTAGTGTCTGTTTCTTCGCTTATTGAAATGGTTCCTACCAAAGTATCATCATAAGGAGCTTGCCAAATTTCTGTTGTTGAAGCTGTTGGATTGCTTAAGTTAACATCTGTCTCTGAATAAGATGCCACATTAGTTATTGCTAAATTGGCTCCGGTAAACTCATACGTTCCTGCTCCTTCATAACCAAAAATGGTCATTGAAAATGCATTACCATCACTATTTGTAGCTATTATTAACAAGCTTTTAGTAGAAGCTGTATTTGTAATAGTAGCTGACGATGATAACTCAAAAGATTTAAAAGATTTGCCATCTACCGTTGCAATTAACAATCCTGAAGGCGCATTACCACCATCTCCTCCATCATCACTACTAGAGCACGAAGAGAAGGTTACTAACGTAATTGTTACAAGCAAAAGCAAGAATAAGTTTAATTTTTTCATTGTTGAATTATTTTATGATTAATAGCATAACAAAACTGCAACAATGACAAGCGCGCATCAATACGATGAATTGCGTATTTTTTAATTTAGTTTATACGACTTTGGACTTAGTACTTTAAAAAGAAATATGTGGAAAGGTTTTGCTTAACGCCTGTTTTTTACGTTCTAATTTTTGAAGAAATTCTTTATGTGCTTCAGATTTTGGATTAAATGGCTTATGTTGAAGTCCTTTTTGAATAACATCTACTTCATTCATGATTTTATATTCCTCTTTGGAAATCCAAACAAGCTTAAACTTTTCCCAAATATAATTTATAGCTGTAGGATTAGGATGAATCATATCTTCATTATAAAAACGATAGTCTCGTAATTCATCCATCATAATTTCATAAGAAGGAAAATAGTGAAGTTTTTTTTGGGGCTCTATTACTTGGTGAATTGCAGAAATAAGATGTGATTTACTTAGCGTATTTTCAATAAACCCATCTTTTAAATGACGCACAGGTGAAACGGTGAAAATTATTGAAGTTTTTGAATTAACACTTCTAATTAAGTCTACTAAATGTTGTAAAGATTGCTTAACATCTTCAACAGAAAGTATTTCTTTTAAAAAATCTCTTTGGGGTATTTTATGGCAATTAGCCACAACTTTATTTGTTTCTTTATATTTATAAACCCAAGCAGTTCCTAAGGTTATTATAATATGAGTTGATTTGTGAATGTATTTATTTGTATACTTTATTTGTTTATTCAAACAACTCAGCAATTCATCTTTTGAAGCATTACTTAATTTAGAATGCGCATCAAAACAATGCCATTGTTCATTATTAAAAAAGATATCTTTATTAGAATAAACCTTACCTTTTACAGCATTTAAAACTAAACTTTCAATAGCTTTTGGGTGAAATAAAATGCCAAAGGGATTTACATTAGACTTAAATTTAAAATACCCTAACTTACTACCTATATGCTCTGTAAAACAAGAACCTAGTAAAAATATTTCAGACTTGTAATCTATTAGATTATGAGATTGTTTGTTTAATAATATTTTAGTTTGAAGGTTCATTTAAAATTAAAAAATCCTGAAACAAGTTCAGGATGATAAATTGTTATTTCAAATAGTCTTTAGCAGCTTTTAAAGCGTCATTTATTCCACTAGGGTTTTTCCCTCCTGCCGTTGCAAAGAATGGTTGTCCGCCACCGCCACCTTGAATGTGTTTTCCTAGTTCGCGCACAACTTGTCCTGCATTTAAGTTTTTGCTTGCTACCAATTCTTTAGAAATGTAGCAAGATAATAGGGCTTTTCCGTTTTGCTCTGCCCCTAGTAATAAGAATAAATTATCAAACTGACTTCCTAATTCAAAAGCTACATCTTTTATTCCAGCTGCATCTAAATCTACTTTTTTAGCTAAAAATTGAATACCGTTTACATTGGTCAATTCACTTTTTAATTCGCCTTTTATATTCTTAGCTTTATCTTTTAAAAGAGATTCTATTTGCTTTTTTAATTTTGCATTTTCTTCTTGTAAATTCTGAAGTGCTTTTACTGGTTCTTTGGCGTTGTTAAGCAAATCTTTCATTTCAAAGTAAGCTCTATTATTTTCATGATAAAACTCCTTAACAGCGTCATTAGTTATAGCCTCAATACGTCTTATTCCTGCAGCTACTGCTCCTTCAGAGATAATTTTAAAATGCCAAATATCGGCAGTGTTTTTTACATGAGTACCACCACACAGCTCAATAGATTGCCCAAAACGAACTGCTCTTACGGTATCGCCATATTTTTCACCAAAAAGTGCCATGGCGCCTTCGGCTATGGCTTCTTCCATTGGGATATTTCGTTTTTCTTCTAGAGGTAATTTACCATCAATCCTAGCATTTACAAAGTTTTCTACATCGCGCAATTCTTCAACAGTTAATTTTGAAAAATGAGAAAAATCAAAACGTAAATATTTTGAGTGTACCGCACTACCTTTTTGCTCTACGTGAGTTCCTAACACTTCTCTTAATGCCTGATGCAGTAAATGAGTTGCTGTGTGATTACACTCTGTACGGTAACGTTGTTTAGCATCTACAACGGCTTTAAACGACGCTTCAACATTTTTAGGTAAATTTTTAGCAAAGTGAATGATTACGTTATTTTCTTTTTTGGTATCTATAATATAAACTACATCACCGTTTACATCTTCTAAATACCCCTTATCACCTACTTGCCCACCGCCTTCAGCATAAAAAGGTGTTAAATTAAATACCAATTGATACATATCGCCTTCTTTTTTAGACGTTACTTTTCTGTATCGTGTAATTTTTACGTTAGCTTCTAAGGTGTCATAACCTATAAATTCTTGTTCGGCATCATCAACTAAAACCGTCCAATCATCAGTAGATATTTCACTTGCTGCTCTAGAACGCTCTTTTTGTTTTTGCAGTTCTTTTTCAAATCCTGCTTCATCTAATTTTAAACCTTTTTCATTTAAAATTAACGAGGTTAAATCTATTGGAAAACCATAGGTATCATACAATTCGAAAGCTTTTTCACCAGAAACCGTATTGCCTTTAGTTTCTTCAACAATTCTATTTAAAAGAATTAAACCTTGTTCTAGTGTTCTTAAAAAAGAATTTTCTTCTTCTTTAATAACATTTTCTATAAGTTGTTTTTGAGATTTCAATTCGGGAAAAGCTATTCCCATTTTTTTACTCAAAACATCAACCAAACGATATATGAATGGTTCTTTTTTGTCTAAAAATGTAAAACCATATCTCACGGCTCTACGTAAAATTCTTCGTATTACATAACCTGCACCAATATTACTTGGCAACTGCCCATCTGCAATGGAGAATGCTACAGCACGTACATGGTCTGAAATAACTCTAATGGCTACATCAATTTTTTCATCTTTACCATAATCTTTATGTGTAATGGCTTCAACCTCTCTAATTAGTGGCGTAAAAACATCGGTATCATAATTACTTTGAACGCCTTGTAAAACCATACATAAACGCTCAAAGCCCATGCCAGTATCTATATGCTTATTTGGTAAAGACTCTAATGAACCGTTGGCTTTACGGTTGTATTGCATGAAAACCAAGTTCCAAATTTCTACAACCTGTGGATGATCCATATTTACTAAATCTTTACCATCTACTTTAGCTTTTTCTTCGGCAGAACGGACATCTACGTGAATTTCGCTACAGGGGCCACAAGGACCTTGATCTCCCATTTCCCAGAAGTTATCTTTTTTATTTCCTTTTAAAATTCGGTCTTCAGAAATGTGTTTTTTCCAAAAATCATACGCTTCGGTATCCATAGGTAATTTATCGCCTTCATCACCTTCAAAAACAGTAACGTATAAAATATCTTTATCTATACCAAAAACCTCCGTTAGTAACTCCCAAGCCCAAGCAATGGCTTCTTCTTTAAAATAATCTCCAAAACTCCAATTCCCCAACATTTCAAAAAGGGTATGGTGGTATGTATCATAACCAACTTCTTCTAAATCATTATGTTTACCAGAAACACGTAAACATTTTTGGGTATCTGCTATTCTGCTGCTTTTGGGTTGTGAGTTACCTAAAAAATATTCTTTAAAAGGCACCATACCTGCATTTACAAACATTAAAGTAGGATCATCTTTTAACACCATAGGTGCAGATGGAACAATACTATGTTTTTTATTTTCAAAAAAACTTAAAAATTTAGATCGAATCTCTTGTGACTTCACACGTATAAATTTTATTAATTGTATAAATTGTAAAACAATTTTTATCTTTACTCACCAAATTCTATTTTTAAATTTTGGTGTTTGCTAAGCTTATTACATTTAATAGGTCTTTAACAAACATCAAAATAATAATAATCAAGTTTGGTCGTTAAGCATAAAACTCAAGTTTTGGGCTTGAAATTATTAGATGCAAAAATAGTATAAATAACGTAATGAGTAAGGTAAAATATTACTACGATCCAGAATCGCTTTCTTACCGAAAAATTGAGCGAAAAAAAAGACGTACACTAAAGTATATAACTGTGTTTCTTTTAGCATCGGCTTTATTTGGATTTGGGTTTGTTTTTATTGCTAGCCAATATATAGAATCTCCTAAAGAAAAAGCTTTAAAACGTGAATTGCAGAATATGCAGTTACAATATGATATATTAAATAAAAAAATGGCTGAAGCTGAAGCTGTTTTAGCTAGTGTTGCTGAAAGAGACAATAATATTTACCGCGTTTATTTTGAAGCCAACCCCATACCCGAAGCACAAAGAAAAGCTGGATTTGGAGGAATTAATAGGTATAAAAACTTAGAAGGTTTTGATAACTCTGAATTAATTATTGAAACTAACAAACGCTTAGATATTCTTCAAAAGCAAATTGTGGTTCAATCTAAATCGCTTGATGAAATTGCTTCTCTTGCCGAAGAAAAAGAAAAATTATTAGCTGCAATTCCTGCCATACAACCTGTTAGCAATGAAGATTTAACTAGAATGGCATCTGGTTTTGGTATGCGTACAGACCCCTTTACTAAAGTTAGAAAAATGCACTGGGGTATGGATTTTACAGCCCCTAGAGGCACCCCTGTTTATGCTAGTGGTGATGGGAAAGTAGTTAGAGCAGACTCTAGAGCCAGTGGTTATGGTAATCATATACGTATAGATCATGGTTTTGGTTATGTTAGCTTATACGCACACCTTTACAAATACAATGTACGTAAAAACCAAAAGGTAAAACGAGGTGATTTAATTGGTTTTGTAGGTAGTACAGGTAGGTCTGAAGCCCCACATTTACACTATGAAGTTTTTAAAGATGGTAAACGAATTAACCCTATTAACTTCTATTACGGAAGCTTAACTGCCGAAGAATTTAGTAAATTACTAGAACACGCATCCTTAGAAAATCAATCTTTAGATTAATGCATATAAATTTACCAGAAAGACGATATTACGGTATTGGCGAAGTTGCCAAAGCTTTTGGTGTTAATACCTCTTTAATTCGTTTTTGGGAAAAAGAGTTTGATATACTTAAGCCTAAAAAAAATGCAAAAGGTAACCGTAAGTTTACGCCAGAAGATATAAAAAACCTTAAATTTATTTACCATTTAGTTAAAGAGCGTGGGTTTACTTTAGAAGGCGCTAAAATTCATTTAAAAGAAGAGAAAAAAGAAGCGCTTAGCAACTTTGAAATTGTAAGCAAATTAGAAGAAATAAAAGTACAATTAATAAAAATTAAAGAACACCTTTAGCTTTTATAAACTTAAAAAGAACTTTTATTTTTGTAACTTTTTTTAAAACTAAGTGTCATACTATTAACCATTAACAAATTATATAAATAACTTATCATGAAAAAATTTTTACCATGGATTATTGTTGGAATAGTAGTTATAGGGCTGTATTCTTGGGGAAAAGGATTTAACAATACGGCTGTTCAACTTGACGAAACTGTAAAAGAAGCTTGGGGAAATGTTCAAACATCCTACCAACGAAGAAATGATTTAATAGGAAACCTAGTAAACACAGTAAAAAGTGCCGCTAATTTTGAAAAAGGTACACTTGAGGCTGTTATAAATGCCCGTGCTAAGGCTACCTCTATTACTATAGACCCTTCAAAAGTTACACCAGAGCAATTAGCACAATACAACCAAGTTCAAGGCGGTTTAAGTGGCGCGCTTAAAAGTTTATTGGTTACTGTTGAAAGATATCCTGAATTAAAAACTAATCAAAACTTCTTAAAACTTCAGGACGAGTTAACAAGCACTGAAAACACAATACAAACTGCCAGAACCAGATTTAACGAAGCTATACGTCCATACAACAATCATGTAAGACAGTTTCCTGGAAGTATTCTAGCTGGTATTTTAAATTTTGATGAAAAACCATACTTTGATGCTGAAGTTGGTGCCGAAAAACCCGTTGAAGTTGAAGAAATGGAATTTTAATAAATTGCTGTATGTCTAAAATTGAAAATTTTCTTTCTGCATCTGAAGAAGAGGAAATTGTTGAAGCCATTAGAAAAGCAGAGTTAAACACCTCTGGTGAAATACGTGTTCATATTGAAAAAACGGCCAATGGCGATGCCACTAACAGAGCCCTAGAGGTGTTTCACTCTTTAAAAATGGACAATACCAAAGATTTAAATGGGGTATTAATTTATGTAGCTGTTGAAGACAAAAACTTTGTTATTTATGGTGATAAAGGTATAAACGATGTAGTATCTGATAATTTTTGGGATAGCACCAAAGACATCATTCAAAAGCATTTTAAAACAGGTAATTTTAAACAAGGTTTGGTTGAAGGCATCTTAATGTCTGGTGAGCAATTAAAAAAATATTTCCCATACACCGATTCTGACACTAACGAACTGTCAAACGAAATTTCAAAAGGTTAAAAATAAATATGCACTTATCAATATTTAGCAAACAGTATTTTAAAATAAAAACTATTTCTTTTACTTCAATACTTTGTTTTGCTCTTTTTTCATTTAATATATCTTTTGCACAGTTTGACATTCCTGATAAACCAAAATTTCAAACTAGTGTTTATGATTATATTAATTTATTAAACCCTACTCAAAAAAGTAATTTAGAACAAAAATTAATTAAATATTCAGACACTACTTCTACCCAAATTGTTGTAACCATAATTAAAACAACACAAGGAGAAAACATAGGTTTACTAGCACCAAGGTGGGCTCATAAATGGGGTGTTGGACAAGAAAAAGAAGATAACGGTGTATTTGTATTACTTGCTAGAGATGACAGACAAATATGGATATCACCAGGCTATGGTGTAGAGCATAAATTAACCGCTGGTATTACAGGTGAATTAATAAGAAATGTTATTATTCCTGAATTTAAAAAAGGTGATTATTATGCTGGGTTAGATAAAGGTAGTGATGCCATTTTTGAAGTATTAAACGGAGAGTACCAAGGTAGCAGAAAATCTAACAACAATGATTTTCCTGTAGGTTTCTTTATACTGTTCATTTTTATTTTCTTTATCATTCTAATTTCTATCTCAAAACGTCGCGGTGGAGGATCTGGTGGAAATAGAGGTAATAGAACTAATGGCACCAGTATTTTAGAGGCTATTATATTAAGCAACATGGGACGCTCATCTAGCAGTGGCAGAAGCGGCTGGGGCAGCTCTGGGGGCGGATGGTCTTCAGGTGGTGGTTTTGGCGGTGGCTTCGGCGGCGGCGGTTTTTCTGGTGGTGGTGCTGGTGGCAGCTGGTAATTACAATTTATTTCTTACGCATATAAACACTTATAGGCACACCCGTAAATCCAAAATTTTCACGAAGTTTATTTTCTAAAAATCGTTTATAAGGGTCTTTTACATATTGAGGTAAATTACAGAAAAATGCAAATTGTGGTTGCGGTGTTGGCAATTGCATAATGTATTTAATCTTTACAAATTTACCTTTATATGCTGGTGGTGGATAATGCTCTATAATGGGCTGAAGAACCTCATTAAGTTCACTAGTTTTAATTTTTTTAGATCTGTTTTTATAAACCTCAACAGCTGTTTCTATGGCTTTGTAAATACGTTGCTTTGTTAATGCTGAAATAAACACAATAGGCACATCTGTAAAAGGTTCTATTTGCTTACGAATAAATTTTTCATACTCTTTAACAGACTTATGGTCTTTTTCAACCAAATCCCATTTATTAATAAGAATAACAATACCTTTTCTATTACGTTCTGCTAACCAAAAAATATTTTGTACTTGTCCGTCAAAGTTTCTAGTGGCATCAACTACAAGTAAACATACATCGGCATGTTCAATAGCACGTACGCTACGCATAACGGAGTAAAACTCTAAATCTTCTTTAACTTTAGATTTACGACGAATACCTGCGGTATCTACTAAGTTAAATTCAAATCCAAAACGGTTGTATTTGGTATCTATAGCATCACGCGTTGTCCCTGCAATATCAGTAACAATATACCTGTCTTCACCAATTAAAGCATTTATAAACGATGATTTTCCTGCGTTTGGACGACCAACAACTGCAAACCTTGGTAACTCATCTTCTTCAACCTCTTCTTTTTCTGGTAAAGCCTCTACTAAGGCGTCTAACAATTCTCCTGTTCCGCTACCGTTAATGCTGGCAATAGTATAATAATCTCCTAATCCTAATGAATAAAACTCAACTGCATCTTCGGCTCTTTTAGCGTTATCAACCTTATTTACAGCTAAAAACACAGGTTTGTTTACCCTTCGTAGTAGTTTAGCAACATCTTCATCCATTCCTGTAACACCAGTTTCTACATCTACCATAAAAATAATGGCATCGGCTTCATCAATAGCTAATTCTACTTGTTTATCAATTTCGGCTTCAAAAATATCATCGCTACCAACAACATATCCTCCAGTATCAATTAAAGAAAATTCTTTTCCGTTCCAATCACTTTTACCATAATGACGGTCTCTAGTAACCCCACTTACAGCATCAACAATGGCTTCACGTCTTTGGATTAAACGATTAAAAAATGTTGATTTCCCTACATTTGGTCTTCCTACAATTGCTACTATATTACTCATATACTTTAAAGATTTGAGTTTCTGCTTGAAACATTTTGCAAAAGTACATCTTTTTAGAAACTATTAGGGTTTAAATAAAAAATAGTACTTTAACAATATTAAACCACCAACTAAATGCCAACAAGTAACGACATAGTTTTACGCCCTAGATTTAAAAAAGAGCTTAATAAAAATAACGAAGTTGTATTAAAAGCTTTTGAAAATGCCAAAAAAGAATATTCTGAATTTGTTGTTACCAGATTAGATAATCATGTTTTTATAAAATTCCCTAAAAAAGACCAACAGTTTTGGACACCTCAACTCCATTTAGAAATTGATAAAATAGATAACAATACAAGCCTTTTATACGGATTGTTTGGTCCTAACCCAACAGTTTGGACTATGTTTATGTTTTTGCATTTTATAGTAGCTTGCTTATTTATTGGCTTTGGTATTTGGGCATATACTAATTGGAAACTTGGTAATGATTATATAATACAAATTTGTATTATGGTATTAATGGTAATTATTTGGTTTACTCTATATTTTGCAGGAAGTATTGGAAAAAACTCTAATAAAAATGAAATGCATAAGCTTAATGATTTTATGAACCAAATATTAAAAAAAGAAAAAGCCTTAACTAAAGAACTTAACTAAGACTTTTTATAACTAAACTAACTAACTCAAAAAGCTTAACAAACTTTGATGGTACAAATGTATTTTACAAATGTAAAATTACAGTTACTTAAATATAAAGTAATGATTAGCTTTTAGTTGTTATTGTAACCAAAACGTTTTAGTTGATTTTGGTTACTGCGCCAGTTTTTGTTTACTTTTACATAGAGTTCTAAGTGAATTTGTTTTCCGAAGAATTTTTCTAAATCTTTTCTAGCTTCAACCCCTACACGTTTTAAGGCACTTCCTTTATGACCTATAATAATTCCTTTTTGTGTTTCGCGTTCAACCATAATAACTGACCGGATTCTAATAATAGTTTCTTCTTCATGAAACTCTTCAGTTTCCACTTCTACAGCATAAGGTATTTCTTTTTTATAGTGAAGTAGAATTTTTTCTCTTATACTTTCGTTTATAAAAAAACGCTCTGGTTTATCTGTTAATTGATCTTTTGGATAAAACGGGGGCGATTCTGGAAGTAACTCTATAATTCTATTAAATACTTCTTTTACATTAAAGCCAGTTAATGCCGAAATTGGAAAAAACTCTGCATTAGGCACTTTTTTCTGCCATAATTCGGCTTGTTCTTCTAGCTGTTCTTGATTAGAATTATCAATTTTATTTAATAGTAATAGAACTGGTATTTTTGAATTGGTTATTTTTTTAAAAAATGCTTCGTCTTTAAGTTCCTTTTCACCAATTTCAACCATATAAACTAATATATCGGCATCTTCAAAAGCAGACTTAACAAAGTCCATCATAGAGGCTTGCAATTCATACGCTGGCTTTATAATTCCAGGGGTATCACTAATTAGCACTTGAAAATCATCGCCATTTACAATACCTAAAATACGATGTCTGGTAGTTTGGGCTTTAGATGTTATTATTGATAATTTTTCACCAACAAAAGCATTCATTAATGTTGATTTACCAACATTTGGATTGCCTATAATATTTACAAAACCTGCTTTATGACTCATGTTTATATTTTTTGCAAAGTTACAACCTTGATTGCTTTATTACACTATAATAGCACAAACAAAAAAAAGCAGGAAGAAAACTCTTCCTGCTTTTAAAAATTTATTTTGAATAGTTTTATTTAACTATTTCTAATAATTCTACTTCAAACACTAATGGAGAGAATGGTTTAATGTGTTGTCCTTTTTGTTGATGACCATATGCTAATTCTTGTGGTATAAAGAATTTATATTTAGATCCTACAGACATTAATTGTAAACCTTCTGTCCATCCTTTAATTACTTGTCCTACTCCAAAGGTTGCAGGTTCTCCTCTATCAACAGAGCTATCAAACACAGTTCCATCAAATAATGTACCATGGTAATGTACTTTAACTCTATCTGTAGCTGTTGGTTTTTCGCCATCACCTTCTTTTAAAACAATATATTGTAAACCACTTTCTGTAGTTTGTACACCTTCTTTAGAAATATTTTCTTCCATTAATTTTTCTCCAGCGGCTTTTAAATCTCCATACTGCTCCTCTGCTTTTTGAGCAGCTTCAGCTTGTTGTTTTTCAAACTGTTCTTGTTGTTTTTTTTGCATGTAAGTTCTAATAATACCTTGAACTGCAGCTTGATCTATTTTAACTTCTGCTGAATCAATAACATTTCTGTAGCCTTGAAAGAAAAGATCATGATCAAACTCACTAGCATCAAAACTAACACCTACATTTCTAGCTACATCCATACCAATAGCATAACTTAGAGAATCTGCTTGTGTTTCTAAAGGCTTGTTTTGCGCTCCATTTTGATTACATGATACTACTAATAAAGCCAATGCAAAAAGGCTTAAAATTTTTTCTATTTTCATTTTTAAATTATTTGATGTTTTAATGTGATGCGAATTAACGAATTTATGTTCAGAATAAAAAAAAAGAGCCCCAATAAATTGAGGCTCTTGTTAATCAAACCAAATGTATGCTATCTAACAGATTTAACAATAGCTAGAGCGTTTCTAACATCTTGTTCTAATTTAGCATAGTCTTTATTTGCAATAATTTCTTTAGAAATTAATTTAGAACCCATACCTACACAGGTTACACCTGCATCAAACCAAGCTTTTAGGTTTTCTTCTGTTGGAGCAACACCTCCTGTTGGCATAATAGATGTCCATTGTTGTGGTCCTTTTATACCTTTAACAAATTGAGGTCCGTAAATATCACCAGGGAATAATTTTACAATTTCGCATCCTAACTCTTCAGCTCTTGTAATTTCGGTTAATGTACCACAACCAGGAGACCAAAGTACTTTTCTTCTGTTACAAACAATTGCAATATCTTCTCTTAATACTGGAGTTACAATAAAGTTAGCTCCTAAAGCCATATATAATGATGCTTGTGCTGCATCTGTTACAGAACCTACACCCATAATCATACCTGGTAATTCTGCTATGGCATATTTGGTTAATTCACCAAAAACTTCGTGAGCAAAATCGCCACGAGCGGTAAACTCCATTAAGCGAGCACCACCATCATAACATGCTTTTAGTACTTTTTTGCTTAATTCTATATCATTGTGAAAAAATAAAGGAATCATTCCTGTATCTTTCATTGCCTGAGCAACTTCTAATCTTGTAAATTGTGCCATTTTATTTAATGTTTTATTGTTGATTTGTGTATTTGTTGAACTGAAAAATCTATCTTACGATTCAACAGTTCAACAATTAAAAACTAATATTATCTAGCTACACGCCCTGAAGCGTCACCACCCATTAGTTTTTCAACTTCTGCCACTGTTACTAAGTTAGCATCACCTTTAATTGTATGTTTTAAACAAGATGCTGCTACAGCAAAATCTAATGCATTTTGATCATCTTCTGGGTATTTTAATAATCCGTAAATTAGTCCTCCCATAAAAGAATCTCCACCACCTACTCTATCAACAATATCGGTAATTTGATATTGGCGTGTTTCGTATAATTTTTTACCATCGTATAAAACACCTGCCCAAGTATTATGAGATGCAGAAATAGAGCCTCTCAATGTTGTAATAACCTTTTTAGCTCTTGGGAATTTTTCCATCATTTGTTGACAAACCGATAAAAATGCTTCAGCTTTTACATTATGTCCTTCAGTTTGTACACTAATTCCTTCTGGCTTAATACCAAAGTGCATTTCGGCATCTTCTTCGTTTCCTAAAACGATATCACAGTAAGACGTTAGCTCTGTCATGATAGCTTCTCTATGAGCAGCATCACAATATTTCCAAAGTTTGGCTCTATAATTTAAATCTGTAGAAATAGTAATACCTTTAGCACTGGCAGCCTTTACAGCTTCTAAACACACATCTGCAGCACCTTGAGAAATGGCTGGTGTAATACCTGTCCAGTGAAACCACTCAACACCTTCAAAAACAGCATCCCAATCAATCATTCCAGATTCAATTTCAGACATTGCAGAATGTGCTCTATCATACACTACTTTACTACCACGAGATACAGCACCCGTTTCTAAAAAGTAAATACCCAAACGGTCTCCACCCCAAACAATTTTATCTACACCAACACCTCGTTTACGCATTTCCATCATGGCACACTCACCAATATCATTTTTTGGTAAACGTGTAACAAAATCTACATCTACACCATAGTTAGCTAAAGAAACAGCTACGTTAGACTCCCCTCCACCATAAACAACATCAAAATTATTTGCTTGTGAAAATCTTAAAAACCCTTGTGGAGCTAATCTTAACATGATTTCTCCAAATGTGACTACTTTACTCATTTTTTTAATTCTTATTTTAACATTAATTAGTTTGCTTAAACGTTTAAGCAATATTTTAAAAATAAATCAAAACTCAATAAATAGCTATGGGGTTTTGATTATAGGTAGTAATACAATATATTTGCTTAAACGATTAAGCAAATATATAAAAAATTGGCAAACAAAAAAAAAGCTACTATAAAAGATATTGCAAATGTGTTAAATATCTCTCCTGCAGCTGTTTCTAAAGCACTTCATGACGATTCTAGAATTAGTGAAAAAACTAAAAAAGCCGTTAAGCAAGTTGCTAAAAATTTAAACTATCAGCCAAATCATTTAGCTAGTGCTTTAAGAAAAGGAAAAAGTAATTTGGTTGGTGTTATTGTACCCAGAACCAATAGTAATTTTTTTTCATCGGTTATTCAAAGTATTGAAGAAGTTCTAAATAAAGAAGGATACAATATCATCATTACCCAATCAAACGAATCTTATAAAAAAGAATGTGATAATATAGACGCATTATTATTTACACAGGTTGATGGCATAATTGCTTCTATGGCTAATGAAACCGTTAAGCTAGATTATTATGAAAAGGTTAAATCTAAGGGCATCCCGCTTATTTTATTTGACCGTGGTGAAAACGATTTAAATGTAGATTATATTGGAATTAATGACTATGAAAGTAGCCATATGATAATTGAGCATTTGGTTAATCAAGGATGTAAAAGGATTGCCCATATTGGTGGATTTAAACGTACTAGAATTTTTAATAACAGGATTAAAGGATACATTGATGCTATTAAAAAACACAACCTGCCTTTAGAAGATGAATTGTTGATTGAAAGTAGCTTAACTATTGAAGACGGAAGAGCTAAAATGCAACAACTTTTAAACTTAGAAAACAAACCAGATGCCGTATATGTTGCTGGTGATTATGCTGCTTTAGGTGCTTTACAAGTATTAAATGAAAATAAAATTAATATCCCACAAGAAATGGCATTGGTTGGTTTTGGAGACGAACCTTTTACCGCTCTAATTAAACCTTCTATTTCTAGCATAAACCAACATAGTAAAGAAATAGGAAGACTTGCTGCTTTAACTTTTTTAGAACACATGAAAAAAGATGTTGTAAAGCAATCTTTAAACAAGCAAATTTTAGATGCTAAATTGGTTGTAAGAGATTCGTCTGATATATCTAGCAACTAAAGAGTATTTAACTCGATTTTAATTAAGTTGAATTACACTTATGGTGCTGTAGCCTTAAAAATTATAGCTGAAGATTTAGCTGTTATAGCATACTTACAGTTAGCTAAAATTAAAGCCGATTTTCCTTTACTTAAATTAATGACATTTTCGTTTTCTTCAGACAACTCAACATCTCCTTCTAAAACCATTAAAATTTGAGCACTGCTTGATGTTGAAGTATAAACATTGTTGTTTGAAAGTTTTATTTGACTCAACTCAAAATCTGGTGCGGGACTTTTATATATGCGTTCTAGACCGTCAGATTGCGCTTCTCCTTTTAATATATTTGGGACTGTAGCTTCAAAAGTCACGTGCTTTAATAACTCGGGCACATCAACATGTTTTGGTGTTAAACCACCTCTTAATACATTATCAGAATTAGCCATAAGCTCCATATTCTGCCCTTCTAAATAAGCATGTGGAATTCCTGCATCTTGAAATACCGCTTCTCCTTTTTCAACTTTAACAATATTAAAGAAGTAAATAGAGTAAATTCCTTTATCAATAGAATTATGATTACTTGTATCTATAGCTTTTGCTGCCCAATAAGCTGGATCTGACTTACTTAATCCACCTTTTTTATAAAGCGGTAATATTCTCTCTACTAAAGGTTTTAGAATTCTGTTAGTTTCCTCTTCTGTTTGTTCCATTACTGTACGGTACAAACCTAAATAACTCTCGTTATCAAAAACTGGTAAAAACTCTTTAAATTCAGGTACTGAATTAAGGACCTTTCTTAATTTATCTTCAGTTAAAAAACCGTGAAGCAACCAAAACTCACTTAAAGCAACCATAATTTCAGGTTTATGGTTATCATCTTTATAGTTTCTATGAGGAGCTGTTATAGGGATTCCTAGTTCATTTTCGCGTTTAAATCCTTTTTCGGCTTCTGCTTTAGTTGGGTGTACTTGTATAGATAACATATCATTTACATCAAGTACTTTAAACAAAAACGGGAGTCTACCAAATTGGTTTGTAACCTTTGTTCCTAAGCTTTCTTCTAAGTTATTGTTTAAAAAAGTATCTAAATTAACCAACCCTGTTTCGCTCTTTACAACTGAGGGCGCATTTACATGAGCTCCTAACCAATATTCGGCATATGGTTTATTTTCTGGTGTTATTCCTAGTAAATCTGGAATATATTGTTTACCTCCCCATGCATAATTTTGAATCTTCCCTTTTAGAGCAAAAATCTTTGTCATAATTGTTAATTATTTTACTTTTTAAATGTTTTATAAATTAGTCTATTCATCTACGGCTACTACTTTAAATTGCTTTTTAAGTTTTATATCTTCGGAAGAACTTCCTACTAAAACCTCAAAATAACCAGGTTCAACCGTCCAATTCATATTTTTGTCAAAAATAGCTAAATCGTCTGGCTGAAGTGTAAAATTAATAGTTTTTGTTTCACCAGGTTTTAAGGGAACTCTTTCAAACCCTCTAAGCACAGATTCATAAGTAGTTACACTACTTACTTCATCTTTAATGTATAACTGAACAATTTCATCACCAGCTCTATGTCCTGTATTTTTAACTTTAAATGAAACATTCACATTGGCTTGCGCTTTAATTATAGTGGGTGTTACCACCAAATCACTATACTCAAAAGTTGTGTAACTTAAACCATATCCGAAGGGATACAGCGGACCTAAAACTCGTGTATTCCCATAACCATTTGGTCCTGCACCTGGTTGACCTGCTTGCGACCCTGGTTTGTAAGGAAAATTTAAAGGGATTTGCCCCACTGCTTTTGGAAAGGTAACCGATAATTTGCCACCTGGGTTATAATCTCCAAATAAAGTTTCGGCAATAACTTCACCGGCTGCCGTACTTGGAAACCAAGCTTCTAAAATGGCTGGTAAAAATTTATTTTCCCAATTTATGGTTAATGGTTGTCCATTTATTAATACTAAAACTACTGGTTTTCCGGTTGCATATAAGGCTTGTACCAATTGGAACTGACGCCCAGGTAAGCCTAAACTGGTTCTAGATTTTGTTTCGCCAACGCGTTTTTCATCTTCACCAACAACAGCAATAATAACATCAGATTGTTTTGCTTTTTTAACCGCTGCATCAATATCTGCCTGTTCTTTTACCGATAATGGTGTTGGAATTATTTCGCTCCCTGGCCAATTAGGATCTACAATATCACATCCTTTCTCAAAGACAACATTTGCTTTATTACCTGCATATTGTTTTATGCCTTCGAATACCGAAACCGAAGGATTAAATGCAGGACCATAACGACTATATGTAAAACTCACCTCGTTTGCTAATGGCCCTGTAACCAAAATATTATCTAAATTATCAATATTTAATGGTAACGTGTTATTTTCATTTTTAAGAAGTACTAACGACTCTCGATTGATTTGTTTTGAAAACGCTTGGTCTTCATTGGTATGTACTAATTTATCGGCATCTTTTGGGTTTTCAACATATGGATTATCAAAAAGTCCTAATCTAAATTTTACGCGTAATACATCAGCAACTCTCTCATCAATTGTGTTTATAGAAACAGCACCTTCTGCAATTAATTCACGTAACGGTTCAATAAAAGACTCTGGTGTTCTGAAGGTAGTACGCACGTTAAGTCCTGCTTCAATTACCTGACGTACGGCTTCTTTGTAATCTTTAGCTACTCTATGTTTTTCTGAAACATATTCTACCGCTTCACTATCGGAAACCACATAACCGTTAAAGCCGAATTTTTGACGAAGTAAATCGGTTAAAAAATATTTACTTGCTGTTATAGGTACGCCATCGTAATCATTATAACTACTCATTATCCCCATGGGAGCAGCCTCTTTAATTACTTTTTGAAAAGGATATAAATGTAGTTGAAACATTTCGCGAGGCGCCACATGCGGATCGGTTCTTGCATCGCCATCTCTAGCGCCTTTTGGGATACTATAAACGGCGAAATGTTTTAAGGTTGAAGCCACACCTTGGGATTGAATTCCAAGAGTCATTTGTTTTCCCATTTCAGAAATATGAAACGGTTCTTCTCCGTAGCATTCTAAAACGCGTCCCCAACGTTGATCTCTTGCAACATCTAAAATAGGTGCGTATACATTACTATAACCTAATGCTTTTGCTTCTCGCCCTACAATTTCTCCTGCTTTACGTACCAAATTTTTATTCCAAGTACTGCCAATACCAATAGGAGCTGGTAGAGGTGTAGCACGTTCATGACATAAACCGTGAACACCTTCGTTAGTAAAGTCTACCGGAATACCTAACCTCGTTTCTTCAACAAACCATTTTTGTACTGTGTTGATGGCTTCGGCGTGTGTGCTATACGGATACGCATATTTTGTATGTGTTTTTTCTTGATTCCAAATGGTATTTAAGTGTTCATCAATATTGGCAATACCGTCTTTCCAAACACGTTTTTTCCATTTGTCATTAGGCATTTCATCTTCTAAAACCCTTGCAAATCCATAAAGCGTTGTTAATTGGCAGGTTTTTTCGTTTACATTCATTAACGAAATAAGATTTTGCACTCTAGCTTCTAAAGGCGCTTTAGCATCTTCATAAATATCTTTTACCCCGTTTTTATTAAAATCAATCCAATCTTTATGGTAAATTGATTTTTTGCCAGTTTTGTGTCCAACAAACAAAAACGCAACAAAAATAATTAGTAGTTTTTTGTAAAACTTCATTGTGAAAAATTATAGATTCATGCCAGAAAAAACTATTATTTAGATTAGATGTTATTCTGAAATTATTTTATATACTTTGAAATTATCTGCGGTCATATGATTTTTAACCGTTCTAAATCCAAAATGCCCCGAAGTATAAGGATTTTCATCTTCAAAATCGGCAAATAAAACATCATTTCTATAATATTGAATTGATCCTTTATTGGCTACAATTTTTATGTGATAAGGGGTATTGGGTTCTAACATATATTTAGCATCACTTAAATCGTGTTCTGGCAATAGTGGTCTTTCGCCATTACCTACATAACGTCTAAAACGGGTGGTTTTATTGTTGTTTCCACCAACTCCCATATAATACAATTGTAGGCTATCATAGTTTGAAAATTTACCACCACGTTTTTTAGAGTTCGCAAATAAATTATCTGGGTTTTCAGGATCGGTAGCCATCCAAAAACAATTTAAATCTGATACTCTATCATTGGCTCCTCCATTTTCAATAATGAATACATCGTATTCAATAATAATAGGTCCTTCAAACTTTTTCTTTAACCAAACGGTGCAACCTTTAACATCGTTTATTTCTAATTTTCCATCTTTAATTTCTACGGTTCCCCCTTCCATTTGTTCTACCTGCCAATTTTTCAAATCTTTATTAAAATCTTCTTCATAAATAAGAGTAGCTTTTACCGATTCATTTTTGATAGTGAAGGTTTTAGCATTTTTACAACTGGTAATAGACACCAAAAAAAGTGCTATAATTAACAATTTAAACAAGTGTAGTACATTTAGAATCTTCATATAATAGGGCTTTAATTTATTTGTTTAATCAATACTAAACTCCAAGGAGTTATTTCATGTTTAACTTTTAAAACACCATTTTTATCAGCTTTAATATAATCTGTTTTCATGGTGTTTGCATATTCTTTCATAATTTTAATTTCTTCTCTTGTAGGTGGTTCTGGTTTACCCATGGCTTCCCAAAAATTGTGAATATTACCATGATCTTTGTCTAAAATTTCAATTTTAAACATAGTACCAGCCTTTAATCCTTTTAGTGTAAAATTTAAGTGTTTTGATGTTCCTGTTTCTCGTTTATTGCTACCAGAAGGTACTGCATTTTCATATTCTTTTGGGTAATTGTAAGCCAACGCTACAATTTTATTGTCTTTTGATTTTTTACTTATAAAGAGATAATCATCTTTATATAGTTTTTGATTTCCTAATTGGTGTAGCATTCTGTAAGCATGGTACGAGGGCTTCACTAAGCCTTGAAAATTTATCATACCGAAACCACCGTGAAAAATACTTGAAGCGCCTCCTTTTTCTTCAAAAATATCTGTAAAAGTCCACAAAGATAAAGAGTTTGTTAACCCAATACAGTCTAAATTAGATTTAACAATATAAGCTGCCGAAGGTAAACGATCATGCATAGCATCTCTACTACTTGGGCTAGTATTCCATTCTGTTAAATGAATTTCAACATCTGGAAAAGCACTTTTTTTTATGGTTTTGTTAAGCCATTCTAGGTCTTCTTTAACTGAGTGTACATAACGAGTAAGTCCTCTTCCTTTTCCAGTTTCAGGATTGAAAGCATAATCTGTTGGGTAAGGGTGTGTTGTTACAAAATCTACTGGTAAATTTTCTTTTTTACAATATTTAAGAAAGTCTTCAATCCATACTCCATGCCATTTAAGGGCATTAATATCTTTTGCGTTGAAAACAGCTTCAGACACATCATGATTAGTAGTTTCTCCATCAAAACGAGTATCGGGCACAAAGTTACTAGTAGAAGGTCCGCCTATTTTCAAACGTTTATCAACAGATTTTACTGCAATAGCCGATTGTTTATATAATTCAAAATATTGTGATTTGGTTCCATCCCAGAAATGTGGATATAAATTGGGCTCATTCCAAACTTCAAAATACCATTTTAATACTTCATCAATACCATAGCGGTCTACACAATGTTGTGTAAAGACTTTTACTAAATCGTGCCATTTTTCAAATGTATCATCGGCTGGTGTAACATTGGCTTTCCACCAAAAAACCGTTTTAGAATTTTCAGCAGCCATACTTTTTGGGAAAAAAGCTAATTCTACAAATGGGCGTACATTTAGTTCTAATAATCTATCAAAAATATCATCTATATATTGCCAGTTGTAATGGTTTTTTCCTCTTTCTGTTACTATTGGAAACATATCATCATGAAACAAACCATGAAAACGAACGTACTCAAATCCACAGTTTTTTTGTACTTGTTCCATTTGCTCTAACCAACCAGCACGTAAAGCTTCATTGGCTCTACCTGCTCCAACCATTTTACTCCAATAATGATCAAATTTTTCACCTTGTTGATTAACATCAACCTGAATATTATTTTGTGCGTTTAAAGTTAAAACACTACAAAAAATTAAACTGTAAATTATACCTTTTAATACTTTCATTTTAAGATTTATAATATTATGTGCGCTTTAAATTTTAATTATTTACTACTACGGTATTTATTGATGTAGGTTGAAGTTCTACCCCAAATGTTTTATCTCCAACTTTAAAATTCACCTCTTTTAAGCTAGATTCTGGGTTGTATACTAACATCAATATGCGACCATCTTTTAATTTAAATGCTAAATGATTTTTTCCTTCTGAAGATTTTAAATAATAATCTCCCGGTTGTACAAAATGAGACAGGTGTTTGAATAAATAAAACTCATCTGTGTATTTTATTGATTTTGAATTTTTATCAATTACCACCATAGAATTCTGTGGCCAACCCCATGCGCTTTTTCCTGTTTCATCTAAAACCATATTCCAGTACATATAAGAGCCTGCTCCGTTATTAATATAGTGTACCAAATCTTTCCATGAACGCTCTACCGATGTCCAGTTGTTTTCATGTTCACCACATTTATTTTCGGTTTGCATTAACTTTAAATCAGGATATTCTTTATGAATTGTTGGAATAGATTTTGCGCCTCCCCATTGAAATCCTACTCCTGCGATATACTTTGATGCATCTTTATACTCTAAAACCGTTTTAACATAATTAGGGTCTCCCGAATTAACTGTACCCAGCCATATTTCAGTATCAAGTCCATCTTCTTCAAATTGCGGGCCTAAAAAATCATTAATAAAATAGGCCATATCTTCTGGTCTCCATGTACAACTAGGCCAGTTGGGTTGATAAGCTATTTCATTTTGTGGTTGAATAGAAAATAGTTCAATACCTTCATTTTTATAAGCTTGTACAAATTTTGAAAAATACAAGGCATAGGCCTTTAAGTAGCGTTCTTGCATTTTAAAACCCGTTGCATTGTTTAAAATTTTAGCTCCTGGATGCATTTTGTTCCCCTTTATAGCATTACCAAACTCACCACTTCTCATGGCGTAATGCTCATTTACTTTCATCCATGCAGGTGGCGACCATGGCGATGCCCATATTTGTAAATTTGAGTTTACTTTTAAAGCTTCCTTTAAATATGGAATTAAAATATATCGGTCTCTATCTATATTAAAATCGCGCATTTCAAAGTCTTCGGGTACATCGTTACTTGAATAATAACTCAATGCATAATCTGAGGCTCCTAGTGGAATTCTACACATTGAAAAATTACAACCTTCCTTTGAAAATAACGCATTAAAAACTTGGTTGGCGGATTCTTTTGGTAATGCTGAAATGGCTTCCCAACCTAATTCATTAAATGCTCCTCCTACACCATCTATTGCTTGTAAAAGGCTATCTGTATATACAACAACATCTACCTTTTCTACATCCTTCTTTAAAAACTTTTTTGCTTTTACCCATCGCTGTGATGGTGTTGTGTAAACTAAATCTACTTTTTGGGCAAATAGCGTATTGCATATTAAAAAAGCTCCTAATAGAGTAACACTTAAGTTTAATTTGTTTTTTTTCATTATAATTTTAATAGTCTTTTTTAGATTTCTATTTATTGGTTTTATTTTTTGGTTGTAAATACTGCTGCGGGTAATCCTTCTTTGTTATAAAGGTTAGCACCAACTGGAGTACCAGACCATGCATAACGAACGTTTATGGGTTGAGTAATAGACTCATTCCAAACTTCAATTTGATTTTTTGAAATTATTTTAGCCTTTGCTGGTTTCCAAATACCATTTTCATCTTCTATCTCAAAAGCTCCTAAAGGTTCATCTACCATAAAAGGTTTGTGCAGCAAATGTTTATGTGCTGTTATTAAACCAGAACCCACCTCTGTAAACTCGATTTGAATTTTACTACCTTTTACCTGAAACGATTTATATAATGGACCACTAACTGCATCAACATTTACTCTATAATCATTTTTTAATGCCCATAGCGCCAACCGTTTTCCTGCATCCATTTTATTATGCGGATGAATATCTTTGGCTTCTCCAATATCATGTAAAACTGCCATACCCGTATTTGGCACCTGCAACGTTCTCCTTAGTTGATTATTAACAATAGCCCAACCTGCATCTGCTTCTGGGTTGGCTCTTTTACAGGACGCTAATTGTACATAGTAAAATGGAAAATCACCCTGATTCCAATCGGTTCTCCAATTATTAATCATGGTGGTTAAATAATATTCATATTCATTTGGTTTAAATACGGCATTACTTTCTCCCTGATACCAAATAGCACCTTTTATAGCATAGGGTATAATGGCTGAAAGCATCCCGTTGTATAGTGTTGCAGGTTCTTGTTTTTCATTTCTTGGGTTAGTAGCTGGTTTAGGCTTCTTACCTTTTTTTCCGTTATTTTCCCACTTTTCTAAGGCTTTTTGGTAGGCTTTATCTTTATAATTTTTAGCCTCTAATTTTTTTATAGTAGCTTTTGCTTTAGACCGACTTGCTTTAAAATAATCTCTTAGGTTTTTGTCTGCCATATAAGTTTCTTCGGAAATCCACGGTTGAATGCGCGAACCTCCCCAAGAGCATTCTAACAACCCAATGGGCACATTCACATGCTTTCTTAATTCTTTAGCAAAAAAGTAACCTGTGGCAGTTATTTTTCCTATTTGATCTGGATTTACGCTTCGCCAGTTATCTTTAAAAGATAATTTCTTTTCGAAAAGCGACGTTGCTTGAGGTACTTCTATATGACGTATCCAATCGTCTTTTGCTGTAGCAACTTCTTTTCTTATATATTCTACCAACGGTTGGTATTGTGGTTCTCTAGCATTGTTTATAAACTTAGACATAGAAAAATCCATATTAGATTGTCCTGTACATAACCAAATATCACCAGATAAGACATTGTTAATTTCAATTTTATTTTTACCCGTAATGGTAATAGTAAATGGACCGCCTGCTTTTGGCGTTTGTAAATCTACACGCCAATTACCATCTGCGGAAGTAACAGTTTTAACCTCTTCTCCCCAACTTGTGGTTACAATCACTTTCTCATTTGCATCTGCCCAACCCCAAACAGGTACTAGAGCCTCTCGTTGAATAACCATATTATCAGCAAACAAACTATTTACTTTTACGTTGGCAAACAAAACCCAAGGCAAAGCAACTGTTATACAAAATGCTACTATTATTTTTGCTTTCATATTAAATTATCTGTTCTTTAGATTTACTATGCAATTTGACAAAAAATAAATTTTAAATGTATAACTATTTATGCATAGACTATAAATAATAGTTCTTTTAATATTAAACTCTGTTTTTAGTATTTAAAAATATTTAACCTTTAATATTTTACTTATAATTTTTAATGAGATAGTTTTAGTAATGTAGAAGAATAAAAAAAGCCGTAACAAATGTTACGACTTTTTGAAATATTATTATTTAATTAATTATTTATTGCTTAACAATACGTTGAGTAAACTCACCATTGTCTGCTTTTACTTTAAATAAGTAAATACCGTTTGATAAATTAGAAATATTTATTTGAGATTCTGCGGCACTTATTGTTTTGTTTAATAAGGCTCTACCGTTTAAATCATAAACTGTAACTGCAGCGTTTCTTAATTGCTTATTCTTTATTACAACAACATCTCTTGTTGGGTTAGGATACATGTTAAAGCCTAACTCTAAAGCAACCTCTTTTGTACTTAATAACTCTGGCATTTCACCTTCTATAATACTTGCAGAAGGAAACCTACACCATGATAAATGAGCTTCATACGCAGATTTAGTACCTACTGGCACATAAATTTTAACTGGCGTGCCTTCAAAAATACCTGTAAGCTCAGGAACTCCCATACCTGCATAATTACCAGCAAAACCACTAGTATCACCAGCACTTCCTGGCTCATTAGGATTAGTAGGATGATTAGCCCACTCATTTCTAAAAAATTTAGAATCATTAGCAAAGTTAACCGCTGCAAGCTGTGTTGCATCCCAATTAAGTTGTACTTGCTCTAAAGAATTGGTAGGATCATCATCACCTAAAAACAGATTACCAATAGTTGTAAGAGTAGCTGGAACATTATATTCTCTAACCCCATCCATTCCATAAAAAACACCAGCTCCAGCACTTTCAGCAACAGGAGCATTTATTGCTGTTATATTGCTGCAATTAAAGAAAGGGTAAGCACCAAGATCCTTACATGCTGGTAAATTAATCTCTCCTGTTAAACCAGTACAACCAACAAAAGTATTGCTACCTAAAACAACAATATTGTCTAGATTGATAGATGAAAGGTTAGGATTATCTCTAAAATGGTGAGCCCCATTAAAAGTAGTTACAGATGCTGGCAAAGTTACACTTGTTACATATACATTTGCTGGATTACGCCCTGCTCCTTTAGTGCCACTAGCACTAAAAGCACCATCACCTATTGAGGTAACCGTAAAAGGAAAAAATGCCCCAGTAGGAGTAGCTGTTTCTGGGACAACCACAGCTACATCAGAAGTTGGTGCATTAGCCCAACTAATAAGTTCTACTTCATTAGTAGCACCACCATCAGCAACAGATACTGTGACTCTGAAATTAAAATCTCCTTCTGCAAATTCTAGCCCTACTGCTTGAGCGTTCATTGTTGCTGTTACTAATAAAGCAACCAATAATTGTAATGTTTTTTTCATAATACATTAATTTTTAGTTAATTAATAAATTTTTAGTTAGTGACCACAATTAATAAAAAAAGCCTTTTTTAAAGTATCATTTATTACCCAAAACCTATAAAACAATGCTCATTTAGATTAAAAGAGCTTTTTGTTTGTTTTAAATTCTCACAAACAAAGACTTAAATACCATTTATAAAACACTAGAGATCTAGTTTATAACCATTTAAGAAACTTATAGCTTTACCAGCCTCTTTATAAATTGATTATTTCCTGCTTTAATTTTGAGTAAATAAACACCTTGTGACAAGTTAGATATGTCTATTTGAATTTCTGAAGTGCTTGTTATTTTGTTAAATAAATTACTTCCGTTTAAATCATAAACTGAAATAGTAGCGTTCTTTAATTGTTTGTTTTTTATTGAAACTATGCCCTTAGTTGGATTAGGATAAATACTGAAATTAGCTTCTAAAGCTGCATCTTTGGTACTTAACACCCCTTCTTGTATATTAAAGTCTGTCCAAATGGGTGCCTCTTCATAAAATTGTGCTGTCCCTGATGGTACAAGCAAGTTTATATTACTTAAAGTTAAACCACTAAACAAATTATTTACGGTAGCATCAGGAATACTAGAAGATGAGACCCAATTTACCTGTATATCTGTTATTCCTGTACAACCTCTAAAAGATGCTACCCCCATTGTTGTTATTGTACTTGGAATATTTACTGAGGTGATTGATTTACAATCTCTTATCATTTGGTCTGGAAGTACCGTCCATTCACTAGGAATGGTAAAAGAAGTAATACCTGTTGCTCTAAGTGAGCCAACCCCTAGAGTTACCGTTCCAGGAATTATAACAGAAGTAACTAAACTACACTGATAAAAGGCATAATTACCTACAGTTGTTGCTTTTGTTAAATTTAAAGGAGATAAGGCTAATTTAGCAGAACCTTGAAAACTAGAATTTCCATATGTGATAATATTTTCTAAATTTATAGTTGTTAAGTTTGTACAACTACGAAACGCTTCAGTACCAATATTTACTACGCTACTTGGAAGCGTTACATTGGTAATTATAGTATTATCTTGAAAAGCACCAACACCAACTGATACCACATTAAACGGAATAGAATTATTACTAGCTTGTTCTGGTATTATTGCATTAGCAATATCTTGACCAGAGACAAACCCTGTAACCTCACATTCATTGGGATTTGTACTCAATACTCTATATGTGAAAGTACCATCATTAAAATCTAAATTTTCTATTCCAGTACACGAATTAGTAATAACTGTATTTCCTGAGCCATTATCTGTAACTGCTCCTGTAGTATTAACAATACTAGAACTTGTAGTTGAAAGGATTTCTACAGGCATTTCAGTACAATTATTTAAGGTAACACCAGAGGTAGCACTACTACCTAAGGGAGAAAACGGATTGGTGCCTGTTGGTCTGGTTGCACCAACTAAAATTTTATGGTCTTGTGCTCTGGTTTCATCATTAAACTTTGTTAGTGTTACATTATGATTATTTCCAGCTATAGTAGCCACTGCGTGGAGTGTAGTTGTTGGAAGTGTTGGTATTAGCTCTAATTCAACATTAGAATCATCTCCAGACAGGTATAGTAATGGTCCGTTTACAGCATCACCACGACTGTTTTCTATAGTAACATCCTTAACATTAAAACCTGCCTCACAGCCTGTAGTTTCGCAATTTTTAACTAAAAGAGGTCCTCCTGTTTCTAGAGCAAAACCTACACGTGTATTTCTTGCGGTGCAATTTACAAGTGTTATTCCTTCGGTTGTATTTCCTGCACCAGAACCATAAGCCCTAAAACCACACTCACTTAGAGACTTAGTATAACCTGGAGTAATTACTTTTTCACCTTCATAATTGGGGTATACGGCCTCAAAATCTAAATCGAAAGCAGGACCTGAGGTTTCTGCTAACATATCATCTGTTGTTCTAGTTACTGCTTCGGCATAACAATCTTGAAAAAGCACATTTCTACCACCTTGTACAAAAAATAAATGACCAAAAGAGGTTGAGTAAATACTACATCCTATAATAGAAACATTTAACCCGCCTACTAACAAGCCGCTATGTTTTCGCATTGCTACTAAACTTCCTCCTCCTTTTCCTAAAAGGTCACCATAGCCATAAGGTGACGAACCACTCATGTTGAGCGTAACATTTTCTACCGTAATGTTATCTCCAGATACCGTCATAGATTGCCCTCCACTTGCCGTAGGGCTATCACCAATATCTGTAACAGTTAAACCTTTAAAATGTATATAATTTCCAGTTAAATGAAACTCAATAACACTCCCTCCTAAATCGTTTAAAAGTTCGGTATCT
The DNA here is from genome assembly GCF_049132085.1 of Seonamhaeicola sp. NFXS20. Taxonomy (NCBI): domain Bacteria; kingdom Pseudomonadati; phylum Bacteroidota; class Flavobacteriia; order Flavobacteriales; family Flavobacteriaceae; genus Seonamhaeicola; species Seonamhaeicola sp. NFXS20. The sequence continues at coordinate 56,643 of NZ_JAFMPU010000004.1, forward strand.
ACATTAATAGTTACCCCTGTAAAATCAAACGTATTGTTACTACCACTAAAACGAATCATAGCTCTTCTACCAAACTCATCTGCTGGGGTATTGTTAGCTATAACCGTTGGGGTTAAATAATCACTCATTTCATAAACGCCTGGTGTCATTGTTACAATTTGTCCTGATTGAGATGCTGCACTAGCTAATTCTGCAATACTGGAAACTGTTACTTCTGTTTGAGACGAAACACTAAAGATTGATGACATGGAAAACAAAAGCACAAAGCATGTATTTCTTAAAAAGGACATTAAATTTTCTCTTTTTAAAATGTTCATTTTTATTAGCATAGTTATTTAATTTAGTTTTTAATTATTTTTTTTGTTATTAGCCTACCATTTTTATTCACACACACTAAATAAACCCCGTTGTTTATATGACTAACATCTATTGTTTGATTGTGTTGCTTAACATTAGTTGTTAATACTTTATTTCCTAAAATGTTATAAATGGATAGTTTAGCCCCTATACAATGGCTTAAAAAAAAATTATTATTTACTGGATTTGGATATAATCTCACCCTATTATTAAATTCATTTTTTTTGTTAGATAAGGCTGTACCCTCTCCATAAACCTCAACTTCGGCAAGAGATAACGCCGTTGATGATGTTTTAGATATTTTTACTACCCTTCCTACAACACCTTCTGTATTAATAGTTAATAAAGGAGGATCTGGTTGCTCTGTATAAAATTGACTATAAGTTGTGTTTCCATTGGCATCTTTAACTTCAATAGTAAAATTGTTTAATCTATCACCATAATTGCTACCAGTTCTGTTATAAACACTAATGGTCTCTATGTTATAATTAGCTTGTAAATCTACTTGCCACCATGGTTCTGGATCTAAAATGGCATCTGCCGAAGTATGTGTTACAGAACCATTGTTAAAATTACCATCTGTATTCCCATCAATGGCTAGCTCTGGAAAACCATCCCAACCAGTTGATGATTGTGTAGCTATACATCCTCTTGAAGCCAGAGCTAAATTTGGTATTGAAGGTGTTGCTTCTACAAAATTAGATTGCACAATAGTTGCCGATGAATTGACAGCTTCTATCCAATAATAATACGTTTCACCATTATTTACAGACGTATCTGTATAGCTAGTACCTACTACATTTTCAGCTATTAAGCTTTTTCCTGTTTCACTAAAATGAGCGTTTCTATAAATGTTTTGAATAGCAGGCACTATATTTTGTAGAGACCAAGTTAAGTTAACCTTTTTATTAGAGGTTTCTGCATTAAGTACTACTGATGCTGGCATTGGCTCTAGTTTAAACCAATTGAGATTAAACAAACTTGATGTAGCTCCTTTAAAAACCAAGTATAAATCTTTAACTCCAGAAAGCACACTTGTAGTTGTAGAAAAGTTATCCCAATTTTGATCTCCACCAGTATTTACTACAGAAATAGTTCCTACTAGAGTTCCTGTTGGACTACCTATTCTAACTTCTATGGAACCTCCAGATGTATTACAAGCTGCCCTTGCGCTGAAATTAGTAACTCCACTACCTAAATCTACAGCTTCAAATTTAATCCAATCTCCATTTTCTATATTCGTTACACTTTCTGTTCTCTCTGTATTTGGTTCTGTAGTTACTCCTAACATTTCATCATAACACTCTGCTTCATATAAAGTTGTTTGTGGCAAACTACATACATCCACATCGTCTTCAGTAACATTAAAAATATAGCAATTCATACTTTCAGATTCTATTGTAGGAATAAACGTATTTCCCGAAGCTATATAAGTAGTTTCTACACCTTCTATTGGTGTATTGTTTGTCCAATAATGTGTACTAATTTCACTAGTAATGGTAGATTGGTCCATTTTAATTGGAAGTGTATAGCTAGTATTACCTTCGTTAATTACCCAAAGTACTATTTTGTTATCTTTCCTAAAGGTGATTGTATAAACATCTGGAGCATTATTTACAGAAGTTGTAAGATATTTATGATTTAAAATGTTATTAGAAAAATGTTTCATCATATAATACCCTCGAAGCCTTCTACCTGTTCCATTATTAGAAAAATAAATAGCTCTTGTTTCTTTATCAATACCTCGAGACCAAATTTCAAAATAAACCTCTCCACTTAAACCGGCTTCATAACGTTGTGCTTTCTTAATGTACTCGTCTATTTGTTTCCACATTGGTCTTTCTTCCCCATAAGTTGGAGACCCACTACCCGTACTTGTTTCATCATCATACATTGGCTTGCCTAAAGCAATTGCTTTTTCTGTTATTTCCACCCATTTTTCTGGGCCTAAATTAGAATAGTTATGACTACAAAAACCACTATATAAATCTTTAGTTCCAAGTGATTGTACATCATTTAAATAGGTTAATCCTGCGGTTATACTCCAAAATCCTTGATCTATAATTATTGGTTTATCAATTCCACGATTATCCAACTCAGTATATAGTGTATTTATAATATCTTTGGCCTCTGATGCTCTAACATGCCACATCCATTCTTTTGCTGTTGAAAGAATAGAAATAGGCACCCCTTGTTGACTCATGTATTCACAATAATCTGCTAAAAAAACTCCGTATTTTTGTACATTAGTTGCTTTTGTACTGTAGGTATGTATCCAATCTGGCATATTATTATCATCACCATACCCATCGTAATCTGAACGCATTGTGGCAAAAAATTTAATATCTGGGTTTATTTCCTTAATAGCTTGCATAGTAGTAACTTGCTTATCATAAAACGCCCAATTTTTAACGCCCTCAGTCAATTCTTGGTTTTTATCATATTGCACTCTACAAACATTAAAATTGATATCTTTGAAACTCCACTGAAGAATATCTGCTTTATTCTGAGCATTTTGAATAGCCTTTGAACTACGCTCCATATCGCCTCCTATCATATCTATGGTTTGCTTGTAATTAGTTGAATTTACCACAATGGATTGAGAAAAACTATTTATAGTCAAAATCAAAAGAGCCACAAAACAAAACGGTTGACTAAGTTTTAAAAACATTTTATTATTGATACTTTTTTTTCTCATTATTTCTTAACAATTTTTTTGGTAATCACTTTTTCGTTATTCTTTACTTGAACAAAATAAACTCCACTAGTTAAATTGCTAACATCAATAGTTTCTTCATTTTTTTTAATATCAACCGATAACACCTGCTTTCCTAACAAATTAAAAACTGACAGATTTGACCCCATACAGTCTCTTAGAGAAAACTCAATATTAACTGGGTTAGGATATAATTTTAGACTTTGCTCTACAGCATTAATACTTAAAGGTTCACTGGCATACTCTACAATAAGTTCTGGTACTAATGTGGGGTCGAATTCCTTACTACGAAAATCAATACCGCTTGAATTATTATTATCGTCTTTTACAACAAATGTGATTGTTTTATCACCATTGTACTCCTGTGCTACGTATGACGACACATCCCATTCACTCCATGTAGAGGTAGTTGTAGCACTAGATCGCTGATTGTTATAATCTGGTTTATTAGCCCATGTTATACCTGTCTCTGTCCAACTATCATCCGCCACATCGTAAACTGTACGTACCTGACTAAAACCTGTTCTTTGATAAATTCTAAGTTTAGCCGATATAATAGTTCCGGGTACGCTACTTAAATCAAACTTCAAATAAGCATACCTACCTTCGCCTTTAGTTACTAAAACCGTAGCAGCGCCATAATTGGTATTTACATTAGATAAATGCACATAGGCATCTGCTTCTACATCTAAATTTAATGTCCCCGCTACGGCTTCTACCACACGAAGTTGTTGCGATACACTTGGTGCAGGATAATATAATTCATTCCCAGATTGATTAGCTGTAATGGTTGTAATACCTGTTCCTACAATATGCACTTTACCACCTACTATAGTTGCCACCGAAGGGTTTGAACTGGAGTAACTAACATCAAGCCCAGAACTTGCTGTAGCCTCTGGATTGAAATCAGCACCTCCAACTACTTTATCTGAAATTGTAAAAAATTGAATGGTTTGGTCACTTTTAGTTATGCCTGTTTTGTTTATTGAAAAGCTATCTAATTTAAACGCATCCGAAGTGCCATTAAACATTATTTTTAAACTCTGAACTCCTTGGTTTAAAACAATATCTTCGGCAATGATATAGCTTTTCCAATCTGTTTCTCCTGTTGAGTTAGGGGCTCCAAATGGCACTTGTAAATCTGTAGTTTTTTCTTCTTCATTAAAAGCAAACTTCATGGTTGCTCCAGATTGTGAAGCTGCATAGTTAATAGCAATGCTATAGGTGGCTCTTTCAGGAACTGCGATAGTATATGTAAGCCATTCTCCAGATTTAATTGATGTAATATTGTACCCACCTCCAGATTTAGCTTCAATATCAACACTTTCTGTGGTTCTATATTCGCCACCCGAATTGTTTATGTCATCATCACTGTAAACCAGACCTTCTCCATCTATTGGTAAGTAATCATAATTCTCAGCTTCAATGGTAGCTGTTAAATCATTCATTTTAAACACAGGAAGTCCATTTAAATCAAAACCACTTATAGGATCTCCGGGACTTACTCTATGGAATTTCAAACCACCCCAACCATGAAATTCTGAAGGTCGGTGCTCTCCTTCAAAACCTATTACGTCCTGATAAATTTCCAGACCTTTTAATGTCCATTCATAATTATTTGATGGTAAATTTATGCGATCTCTATAATGCCCTAATACCATTTCATACCATGGATCTAGCACATCTTCACCTCTACTATCTCTAGTATAATCACAAACTACGTGCGGATTTATTTTTTTTGCCAAGAACCGACCAGTTCGATCCCATCGTTCTAAAAACTCCCCTGAGGCAACAGTAGGGTTCCAATCTGGATGCCCATAAGCACTAAACTGATCTGCGCCTACATTATACCTGAAAAAAAACTCTATACCTTTTAATAAACGGTTATCTAAATGCCCATACAAATTATCCCCTTGATTCCAAGCCATTTCAGCCATACATGCAATAATTTGAATACCTACAGAAGAATGTACTTGATCTCTAGCCGATTCCTGACATTGTCCATTTTCATAGATATAGTTACTTATAACTTCATTGTAACCATAATCTTCTATTGTATTAAGTCTACCCGTACTATTACGTTCTTCTATATACTCGCAGTCATTGTATGGGGTGTTTGTGTTAAGGTCTGGAGGTCCAGAAGGGTAAGCTAAATCATCTGCTCTATGCGGTAACCCTTGCAAATAACGAAGGGCTCTATCATACATTATTTCATTATCTAAAAAAATAGCCATTGCCATTAGTGAACGATATGCAAATAACCCTTGATTACCATAACGCCCTGGATCGCCTTGGTAAAGATTCCAGTAAAATGTCTTATTACCAGTGGGGACAGTTGTTGTAGAATATCCGGGATAAACCAACATATCTGCAAATTTCTGTTGATCTGCTATAGACCATCCATCGTATGTGTGTTTTATAATTTCTGCACCTTCACACATTTTCCAAGGGCCTCGACCTTGATTTAGCGGAATACCAGTTGTATTAGTAACATTTACCCATGAATTAAATATCTCTACAGCCTTTTCTGCATGACATTCATCTCCTGTTATATACCACATGAGCGCGTTATAATATGCTGCATAACCATCATTTTGAAAATCACTATGATTAGTTATCTCTGTAATACTAGTATCACCTTTTACTGTGTAACTACATAAAGATTTACTATTGGAACTAAAATTTGCAAACTCTGAAGCCCAAGGCTCCTCACCTGCTTCTACCATAGCTTTAATACGTTCTAAATCAGACATGCTATGAGATATACCAGGATGTACCAATTGTGCAAAAACGGAAGTAAGAGGTAGTACTAAAAAGATGAAAAGAAAGAAAAACCTCTTTTTTTTATCATTCATAATTATAATGTTATTTAATTTAGTTAGTTGTTATAATATTATGAATAGATTGTAAATAATACTGTAAATTATGATGCCATGACTTAAACTTATTACTCATATTTATTAATATAAAGGTGATAATAACAAAAAGTGCTGCATTCTAAATTAAGAATACAGCACTTATTAAAACTAAAACAGCTTTCCATTTACTTAACTTGTGGTTGGTTCCACAAGCGGTAAGGGTCATCATGTTTTTCCATCTGTTCTAATAAAAGAGCTTCCATTTCAGCTAACTTATCGGCATATTTTAGATTATTTGCTAAATTGGTTAACATCTCTCCTTCTTTACCGTGTTCTGGTAAAAATTCATGAGGGTTTTCTGCTATGTTAAAGAGTTGTGTTTCTCTTACTGCACCACCCATAACATCATACTTTATAAGCTTCCAATCGCCCTTTTTAACTGCACGAATACCTGGTTTAGTACCGCCACAATAAACACCGTACATAACATCTCTAACTGTTTCTTTTTCTCCTTTTAAAACAGGTACAAAACTTTCACCTTCAACAGTCTCTGGTGCTTCTATACCAGCCAAATCACATAATGTTGGCAACACATCTAATAAGTAAATATTGCCTTTAACTCGTTTTCCTGAAGGCAAATTAGGACCTTTTACAATGAAAGGCACCCTCCAAGTATGTTCATATAAATTTTGTTTTCCCTGTAAACCATGACGTCCAATTGCCATACCATGATCTGCGGTATAGATAATGTACGTGTTATCTAATTCCCCCATGGCCTCTAGTTTTGTTAAAACTTTATTTAATTGAATGTCTATATTTTCTGAACAAGCAAACTCTCTACCCAATTCATTTCTAATAGTATTTTCATCTCTATTTTTCCAAACGCCACTTACTCTTTCTTCATCTCTTAAATTTGGATGACCATGATGAAACGGATGCTCTTCTAAATAGTTTGGTGGCAATTGGGGCTGTTTTTCATTTAATGGTGGTAATGAATTCTTATCTTTATGATTAATGGCACCATACTTTTCTAGCAATTCTGGTGTTCCATTTCGGGTATCATGAGGATGTGAAAAACCGAAATAGATAAAAAACGGATCTTCTTCTTTGGTTTGTTCTCTTTGGTTTAAATAAGTTAACACCTGTTCTGCATGCCACGCGCTACCGGTTTCTTCTGTACCACCACGTTTTGTGGCGTCTTTTACAACACTAAATTGCCTGTTTGCTCCAGGATACGAATTTCCTTTTTTACAAGTACGCATAGTTTTATAACCGGCGCGATTAAAAACCGCTCCTATAGTTTGCTCGTCTATTTCATGCGGATCTGTTTGTTTTTGAAACTCTGCACTTGGTGGTAAATGCCATAAGGTGCGTCCGCTCATAATCATGTGGCGAGATGGTGTACAAACAGCTCCATTCATAGACCCCATATGGCGAGCTCCATCAAACACAATACCCTCTTGAGCCAACTTACTTATTGTTGGAGTTTCTAGAATAGAATTAGGATTATATGTTTGTAAATCAAACGGTGATTGGTCATCAACTAAAACAAATAGAAAGTTGGGTTTTTTAGTTTCTTTTACAGATTCTGATTTTGATTCTGTTTTATTCTTACAGCCCGAAAGTACAATTAAGAACAAACATGCTGTAATTAAGGTCTTTTTTAAAAGTTTATAATATTTCATTAATTTATATTATTGTTTAATGTTAACTTTCTTTTTTAATAGTAGCATAATAAGCTCCTAATTCTTCACCTGAATCTAAAGTAAACCAGGTTTTTAAATGAGTTTCTCCTTTTTCTAATTTAACGGTATATTCCACATACTCAGCATCTAAATTAACGGGGTTAGACATTTTAATGTCCTGAATTTCAATTCTAGAATTTGTGATATTTAAGGCTTTACCTTCTTTACTTGGGGTAACACTAGTTCCTTCAAGAGCAGGACGCACAGGTGCTTTTGCTCCTAATGGTAAATGCGTTTCTTCTGGCCAACGACGTAATTTAATGGTGTAAGTTCCGGGTTCTTCAACCTTTACACGCCAAAACCCGTTGTTGATTTGCCCCATACGTATGTGATCTTGTTTCCATGGTGTAAATGTTTCACTGTGCCAATCATGGCAAAATAGTGTTGTTGGGTTTTCAGCTTCATTACCAATAATAAAATATGGTTTTTCTTTGAAAGTAGGCGATATTTCTGCCCACCATTTATCATACGCTGCCTTATATTCTGCTACTTTTTCTGGGAATTTTTCTGCTAAATTTATTCGTTGTTCGGGGTCGGTTTTTAAATCGTAAAGCTCAGTTCCTTCAACCAATCTCCAATTTTTATGCATTAAAGCAGTACGTTTCCATGGTACTGGATCTGTAGAAAATTGCGTATTTACGTAAACAATTCGATCTTCAAAATTAGAATTATCACCATTCATTAGAGGTACTAAACTAGAACCATCAAACTTTAAATCTTCTTTAAGTTCTAACCCACATAGGTCTACCAAAGTTGGAAACACATCATAATGTGCGGTTAAATCGTTTATATCTTTACCTATGTTTATCCCGCCATTTTTCCAATGAATATAAAATGGCACTCGGTGTCCGCCTTCATACATGCTAGCTTTTACACCTCGCATACCAGCATTATAGCCTTTAGCAATAAAACCATCTAGTCTGTCTTGCCCCTTACCCATTTTGTTTCCTGCTGCAGAACCATTATCTGCAGTAAAAATAAGAATGGTATTATCCATTAAATTAATAGATTTTAAATAATCTACTAGCTTGCCAAGGTTTTCATCAATATTAGCAATCATGCCGTAAAATGCTGCATTTGGGATATTTTCATTATCCTTATAAGGGTCTGAATATTTATTATCTACCCAATATGGTGAATGTGCTGCATTGGTAGACAGGTAACAAAAGAATGGTTTGTCTTTATGTTTACCAATATATTCTTTTGCGTTTTCAAACCACACATCTGTACAATAACCTTCAAATTTTTCTAATTTACCGTTATGAACATAGGTATCATCAAAATAATCATTATTCCAATAATCCATAGTTTGCCCTACACCACCACCATTATTCATTAAAACCTCATCGAACCCTTTGTCTTGAGGACGAAACGGATAATTATCACCTAAATGCCATTTACCAAACATAGCTGTATTATAACCGTTTTCTTTAAACACCTGCGCCATGGTTTTTTCTTTTTCAAGAATAAGCGAGCGCCCTTTAATAGTGAAAAATACCCCTGTTCTGTAATTGTGGTGCCCTGTCATAAATGCTGCACGTGTGGGTGCACAAGTTGGACTTACATGATAATCTGTTAAACGTACACTTTGGCTATGCAATTTATCTATGTTTGGTGTTTTAATCCACTTATTTCCATGAGCTGCTATATCTCCATACCCTACATCATCAACCATAATTACAATTACATTTGGCTTTATATTTTCATTTTTAACCTCTACTTCTTTTTTATCTGCTTTACAACTTGCTAGAAATACTAGTAACAAACAAGCAAAACAATAATACATGTAGATATTTAAAGATTTTCTCATAAAATAGAATTATTCTGGATTTAATTTTGGTGTTTTACAAATGTATTTATCTTATAAAAAACCTTTATAAATTATGATTCATTTCTTATAAAGCATGTATCATAAAACTATTTATTTATAAGGATGCTAACAAAGATTTTAATTTAGATTTAAGAAATTCTGCCTTTTCTGGATGCGCTTCTATAAGATTTTTGGTTTCTTCTTTATCCGTTAAAAGATTAAAAAGTTGTTCTTCTTTTTTGGTTTTTACATATTTCCAATTGCCAACTCTAATAGCATTATTACCTCTATATAAAAAATATTCTCTTTTTATATTCTGTAATTTTCCAGTTAAAGTAGGTGTAATATCAATGCCATCAATAACTCGATTGTTTGGTAAATCTTTATCTACTAAATTAGCTATTGTAGGAAGTATATCTAATGTTGATGTTTGTTGATTAGAAACCACCCCTTGTGGCACAAAACCTGGTTGCCAAACAATACAAGGCACTCTACTTCCGCCTTCATAAGGCGAGAATTTTCCATCTCTTAATCCGCCTGCAGTTCCTGCATTTGGTTGTTTACTTATCCAAGGCCCGTTGTCTGACGCAAAAATTACTAATGTGTTTTCGGCTAAACCATTTGTTTTTAAAGTTTTTAGTATTTCTCCAACAGACCAATCTATTTCTTCAATAACATCACCAAATAGACCGCGTTCTGTTTTTCCTTTAAATGTTTTTGAAACATATAACGGAATATGAGGCATGCTATGAGCGAAGTAAAGAAAGAATGGTTCTCTTTTATTATCTTCAATAAATTGTATGGCTTTTTTGGTATATTTTTTAGTTAGTAATGCCTGATCTACAGGCCATTCAATTACTTCATTACCTTCAACTAAAGGCACTTTGTTTCTAAATTTCTTTTTAGGATTTTTGGTTTTAAAATCTTCTAAAGAAAGCCCTTCATTAAAAACAACAGTATCAGCCAATGGCATTTCTGGATCCTGCCACATATCATTACTAAAAGGAATACCATAATACATATTAAACCCTTGAGATGTTGGTGCAAATTCGGTTTTATGACCTAAGTGCCACTTCCCAACCATTCCTGTTTCGTAGCCTTTTTCTTTTAGAATTTCGGCTATTGTAACCTCGCTAGCGGGCATACCATCTTTACTATAAGGCCAAAACACACCATCTTTATACCCCCAACGCTCGGCATAACGTCCTGTTAGTAAACCTGCTCTTGAGGGAGAACAGATAGAACTTGACACCGAAAAATCTGTAAAGCGCATACCTTCACTAGCCATTTTATCTAAATTTGGAGTGCTATACCCTTGTGCGCCATAACAAGATAAATCTCCATAACCTAAATCATCTGTATAAATAATTACAAAATTTGTATGCTGTTTTGTTGCTTCTTTAACAGATGAAGATTTACATGAAACCATTAATAACACTATAAATAAAGCTATAGTTATTCTTTTTAACCTCATTTTTTGTATTTACATTATTTATTTATTTGTTCGATATTATTATCAACACCTAAATCTGTTATTTTACCTACAGATTTCACTTTAACATTTTCACTTTTATGTGATAATTTTACCGGAAATTTGGTTTGATTATTCAGGTTAAAACTATGAGCTTTAAAATCATTTTGGTGAGGAAAATTACCGTGCATAAGACGAATACTGTTTTTATCTCCTCCTACTTTTATGAATAAACCTTCCGCTACTGTTTCATCTCCTCCTTTTAAGGTTATTTTATGATTACTACCTCCAATATACGCTACAGAGCCAGAACCATTATAATAGGGTTCACTAGCTGGCAAAATGGTGATATCTGCATTATAGTTTTTATCTCTTTCATATGTTGTAGAATACACAGGACCAAAAACACAATCGGCACTACAATTTACGGCCTCTCCAGAACCTAAAGAAAACCCATTTTCGCAAGCAATTGCAGTACATCCTTCTACATATTTTTTTCCTGTGGCGTGGGCTATGGTTACACCTGTTCTCATGTATTTGATAGTGCAATTTAAAATTGTTGGGTTAGATGTTCCTCGTCTGTATTCTTTACCATCTATAATGGTTTCTCCTGCATTATATGCTCTAATTCCTGCTTCACCTGTACTTAACATGTAACCTTTAGGCAGTTTGTACCCCCAAACCGTCATAAAATCAACATTGAAAGCTGGTCCTGATGTTTCAGCAAGCATATCGTCTGTTTTACGAACTTCACCCTCTACATAACAACCTTCTATTAAAGGGTTACTAGCCGCTTGCATAAAAATACAGTGCCCGTAACTTCTATGGATAAATTTAGAATTTTTTAAATGATTGGACTCACCTCGAATTAAACAAGCACTGTGCTTACGATGTGGAATTACTACTTTTCCACCTTTACCAAAAGCATCTCCATACCCATATGGATAAGAACCTTTTGTTGTTACATGAAAACCTTCAATTCTGTTATTTTTTCCGTCCATAACAATATTAGTGGCACGTCTTGCTGGTGCATCGTGTACCGAACCATCATCAATCATGGTTAAATTTTTAAGTACATTATTGTTTCCTATAATTTGCAGTTCGTGCACTTGGTACTTACCAAAAGCCTGAAGTACTTTAGTTTCGATATTTATGGTTACACCTGTAAAATCATATGTACTGTTACTACCTTCAAAAAGCAATAATACTTTACTCATATTTTTTAATTTTACTTCTTTTTTGTATTTGCCATTAGCAACATCTTCTACCGTAATAGAGTAAACACCTGGTTTTAGTTTTACATTGACGTTATCATCATCTAAATAGGGTATCAACTCTTCTAAAGAGCCAACTTTTATTTGGGCATTAGTTATTAAATTTATTGAAAACAATAATCCAAAAAAGATTAAACTATTTTTCAAATTTGATGTAATTAATTTGTTTGTCATGTTTAACTAGTCTTTTATTTAAATGTATAAAGGCATTAACCTTATATTAATTATTTTATTGAATTAACTATTTTTAAAATATGATTATTACTTCCTTCATCAATAACCTGTCCTACTGATACTCCTGTACAGTTTTTACTATTATCATCTAAAACCACAGGGTAGTCTGTAAAATTATGAAGTATAATATTTGAAGCAGAATAGTTTTCGTCTCGCTTTAAAAGGCCTATAGTTTTATTATCGCCTCCAATATTTATTTTTAAGTTTTTATTGGCATTACCCACCGCGTTTCTCAAGATAATTTTATGATTACTACCAATAATTATAGCAGCATGACCGCTTCCGTTATATGATTTTCCTTCATAAGGCAACAAGGTAATATCTGCTTTTGTACCTTGATCACTTTCATAATCTACACCCAAGGCAGGACCGTATTGTGTATCGGCATAACAATCTACAATATTGCCCGAACCAATACAAAATCCTCTTTCACAACCAATAACCGTTGTGCCTTCTACGTATTTTTTACCAGTAGCATGCGTTAATGTTACCCCAGCTCTCATGTTTTTTACAGTACAATTTATTATGGTTGGGTTTGATGTTCCTCTTCTATATTCCTTTCCATCTATAATAGTTTCTCCACCATTATACGCTCTGATACCTTCTTCTCCCAAGCACATCATATAACCTTTTGGTAATTTATACCCCCAAACGGTTTTAAAATCTACCTTATCGGCTTCAGACCCCATTCCCTTTTCGGTCCACATATCATCTGTTGAACGCATCTCACCCTCTACATAGCAACCTTCAATAATAGGCCAGTCGGCAGCTTGCATAAACATAGCATGCCCATAAGAACGATGTATTATGGTACAATTTTTAGCATGATTTTTGTATCCACGAATTAAAAATGATGAATGCTTTCTGTGATTTATCACACTTTTACCACCTTTTCCAAACGCATCTCCATAACCATATGGGTAAGCTCCTCTTGTTGTAATATGAAACCCTTCAATTCTGTTACTTGCACCATCCATAACAATATTTGTAGCGCGTCTGGTTGGTGCATCATGAACTGACCCTTCATCAACCATAGTAAGGTTTTTTAATATATTTTTATTACCTATAATTTGAATTTCATAGAGTTCTTCTCGTTTACTAGGAAAAGCACTTAGCACTTCGGTTTTCACATTTATAGTAACCCCTGTAAAATCATAAATACTATTATTTCCTTCAAAAAGAAAAAGCACGTTAGCTTGATTTTTAACTACTGTAGCACTTTTAAAATGGCCTTCATGTATATCTTTAGCTGAAATGGTATATGTGCCCGGTTTTAGTTTAACATGTACGTTATTATCATCTAAATAAAGCAATAGTTCTTGCAATGAGTTAACCATAGTTTGTGCTGTTAATTCTAAACATGATATAAGCAACACCGTAACTAAACACAGACTATTTTTACATATAGCAAATTGAAAAAAGTTTTGTTTAAGGAGCATTTATTTATTAATTTAAAATTGAATAACATTTTTAACACGTAAAAATACACTGCACTTAAGGATTTTAATATAAACTATGATGCAAGTTTTATAACTTTAAATCCAAGTAGGGTTTATACCATAAAAAAAGAACCTTGAAAGCATTCTATTACTCTCAAGGTTCTGAAAAAAATCAACAACTAATACTATGTTTAAGTTAGTTGATTTGTTTAATTAAAACCAAGCTCCATGGCGACAATTCTCTATTAATAGACACCACTCCTTTAGCATTAGCAGTAAATATTTCTGTTTTTAAACTTTCGGCATATTGTTTCATTACTTTAATTTGCTCGCGTGTTGGTGGTTCTGGTTTACCCATTTTCTCCCAATATTTATAAACATTACCGTGGTCTTTGTCTAATGTTTCTAACTTAAACTGTGTACCTGGTTTTAAATTGGTAAGTTTCATGTTTAACTGTCTGGTTGAACCTCGCTCATATTGATCAATTTTTCTAATACTTGATGGTACTGCATTATAATGATCTTCTGGATAGTTGTAAGCAAGAGCAACAATTTTTCCATCACCCGATTTACGGCTAATAAATAAATAATCGTTTTTATACAATTTTTCATCACCTAATTGATTTAACATACGGTAGGCATGGTAGGAGGGCTTCACCAAACCTTGATAATTTATCATACCAAAACCTCCATGAAAAATACTTTCTCCCCCTCCTTTTTCTTCAAAAATATCGGTAAATGTCCAAAAGGCAAGAGAATTTGTCATTCCTATACAATCTAAATTTACTTTTGTAATGTATGCTGCTGGTGGTAAAAAATCGTGCATAGCATCTCTACTATTTGGGCTTGTATTCCACTCTGTTAAATGAATTTCTGCATTTGGATATGCACTATTTTTAATGGTTTTATTTAACCATTCAATATCATCTTTTGTTGAATTAACATACCTAGAAAAATCCTTTCCTTTTCCTGTTCTTGGATTAAATGGATAATCGGTTGGATATGGGTGGGTTGACACAAAATCTACAGGTAGTTTCTCTTTTTCGCAGTATTCTAAAAAGTCTACTATCCAGGAGCCCTTCCATTCTAAATCGTTAATATTATCTGCAGTAAACGTAATTAAATCGCCATCTCTACTTT
Source organism: Seonamhaeicola sp. NFXS20 (assembly GCF_049132085.1). Lineage (NCBI taxonomy): Bacteria > Pseudomonadati > Bacteroidota > Flavobacteriia > Flavobacteriales > Flavobacteriaceae > Seonamhaeicola > Seonamhaeicola sp. NFXS20. Next base: position 71,687 of record NZ_JAFMPU010000004.1, read on the forward strand.
CTACTTCACCCTTGTAACGACCATCTGCAACAAAATTACTACTTGATGGTCCTCCTACTTTTAAACGCTTATCTACAGAACGCACTGCTAAAACCGATTGCTTGTATAATTCGAAATATTGCGATTTAGTACCATCAAAAAAGCCATAGTGTAGGTTTGGTTCATTCCATACTTCAAAATACCAAGTAAGAACTTCATCAATACCATAACGGTCTACACAGTGTTGTGTAAATGCTTTTACCAAATTATACCACTCGTTATATTTAGACTCATCAGGCGTAATATTGGCTTTCCACCAAAATTGGGTTTTACTGTTTTTGGCTGCTAATGGTTTAGGAAAAAATGCTAGTTCTACAAACGGACGCACGTTTAAATCTAACATTCTATCAAATAAATCATCAATATATTGCCAGTTGTATGTATACTTTCCGTCTTTTTCAAAAACAGGAAACATATCATCGTGAAAAATTCCGTGAAACCTTACATACTCAAAACCACATTCCTTTTGCACTTTCTCTAATTGTTCTAACCAACCAGCGCGTAACCCTTCGTTGGCACGACCTGCCCCCACACATTTACTCCAAAAATGTTCAAATTTTTCACCTTTATCTTTAGAATTTACGGTAACATTTTGAGCGAAAATGAAGGTGGTTTGTGCTACCATTAGCACTATTATTAATAATTTTTTCATAATTTATAGTTGTTTGATACTTGTTTTATAGTTCATCTTCAAAAACCTGTTCTAACTTGATATAATCGATTGCTAAATCGCCTTTGGTTGGTTTCCAATCACTTCTGAATATTCTAACCAAATTATCTCCTGCTTTTAAATTGACTATACCAAAATCTATTTCTGTAAATTCTTTTGATTGCGGAAATTTAAACTCACGATACAAATGACTATTGATTAAAATGTTGTGATTAGACTCGCCATCTGGTGAAGCATATCTTACTTTAAAACGATATTTTGCTGGTTTTGCTACCTGTGCTAATATTGAGACGTGGTCATACGGATTATCAAAATTGGTTACATAGCCTCTTCCGCTAAAGTCTTTTATCCAAGTATCCACAATAACATTATATAACTCTCCTCCAGCAGCAAAACCATTTTCTGCTTCTAACTTAAGTGTAGTTCTGGTACGTTTAGCATTACCTAAACCTTTTTTTGATGGTACAATTGGGAGGATGTTTCCATCTTTATCATACTTTAAATAATCTGCCATTACAGAACGTGTTTCACTTAAACCACCAGACAACCACGCACTGTGATAAAACATGATGTCTTTTCCTTTGTAGGTAACTGTACCACCGTGATTGGTTCCACTTTGTCCTTTAAAATCATCAATAAAAACACCTTTAAATTCATAAGACCCAAGCGGTTTGTCTGCCACTGCATAAAACATTTTTTCTGGCCAACGTCTAGGTGTTAATCCGGGATAGGTTAAATAATATTTTCCGTTGCGTTTGTGTACCCAAGGTCCTTCAAATACATACTTCAACTGTGGTGTTAACTCTATATAAGTTTCTTTTTTAATAGACATTAAATCTTTGTTTAATTCTGCTCCGTAACAATGCCTATCGTGCCCCCAAAACAGATATGGCGTTCCGTCATCATCGATAAACAAAGCTGGGTCTTGCCCAAATTCAACACCTTTTACATACCCTAAATCTGTGAAAGGACCTTCTGGTCTGTCGCTACGCGCAATTCCGGTTCTAAACAAACCAATTCCGGCCTCCTTCATACAATAAATCAGGTAGTAATTTCCACGGTAATATGCTGCATCCATAGCCCACGCATGACTTTCTGCCCAATCTACATTTTCTAGATGAAGAATACGCCCGTGGTCTGTCCAATTCACCATATCGGTAGTAGAAAAAGCATGATAGCCTGTCATTCCATAATGGTTGTTAGACCCTGGTTCATCATGAGATGTATATACCCACAGTTTATCAGGATTATTAGGCCAAACATGAGGTGATGGGTCTGCAGTGAATACACTTGTGAATATTGGGTTTTGAGCAAAACTCATTACTGTAAAACATAAAAAAAGAGTTATAATATTTTTCATTTTAATAATTCATCTATTTAATCTCTACATTTTTCACAAATTCATTAACTGTAATCTGTTCTTTAGTAATAGGTTTACCATCTAGTATTACATTATTGAACACAACACCTTCAATTGTATGTTCTTCATCAAAACCAATAAGTTGCATACTGGCGTGGTCTTTTATAATGTAAGGTTTCCAATCAGGCCCATCTTGAAACCCCGTTAAGGTGGTATCAATTGGCGCTGATGTAGCTGTAATATCTTTAAATAAAACATTACGAATGTTACCGCGCTCTTCTGTTTCTGTCCATCTAGTCTTTCCTATCCAACAGGAGATTAATCGGCGTGCTTCTTCTATTCTTATGTTTTGAAAAGTTACATTACTAATTACTGCATCATCACAATGGTATACTCTTAAAGCCGTTTCTCTTCCAACATCGTGAATCACATCGCAATCTTCAAAAAGAACATTACTAATATTTTCGTGTACCTCTGCTCCAATACTTAAAGAATGAGCTAATTCGTTCCACACCACACATTTACGTGTGTGAACATTGTTAACCTCTCCATGGCCTCCAAAAGATTTCACTACCACAGCATCATCAAAGGTTCTCATAAAGCAATTCTCTACTAACAAGTCTCTACTACTTGTAATATCTACACCATCTGCATTTCCTCTCCAGCCAATAATTTTTATATTATCTACATGAACATTGTCACAACTTTGAATAGGAATAGTCCAATGGCTTGGATCAAAAATAGTTACACCTTCAATAGTTACCTCTTTTGCTTTATGAGCTAAAATAGTATACCGTCTTATCTTTTTAGGGATAGCACTTTGATCTATAATACCACGACCTCTAATTGCTACATTTTTTCCTTCTAGAATAAAGGTTGGCTTTTTTCTTAAATGACCTCTCACCTCAATTTCTTCTTCTTTTTCTGGTACTCCACAACGAATATAGGCTCCACCTGCAATGTAAATAGTTTGATTATCTGAAATGGTTACCTGAGAAACATTATGTATTCCTGGTCCAAAATAAATGACATTTGGATCGTTTGGGTCTGGAATATTTTCTTCAAATGGATTAGCTGAAATATGTAAGGATTCGTGCCAATCATCATTAACCTCTACGGTTACGTGACCAGGTTGGTCTATTTCAAAAGTAATTGTATTTCCTTCAAACTTAGGTTTTATTCCATACGAAGTTGGTAAAATTTTTACCGAGTTGACTTTTTCAGTATAGTTTACTGAAACCGTTACGCTTTCATTCATATCGAAAAAAGCAATGGATGCTAATCCATAATCGCCACGATTTGGATTTAACCGTGGAATTGGATTATCTGGTGGGATTTTAGAAGTGTAAACTGGAACGTTCTGTCCTTCAACACTTACTTTAAAAGTTTTGGATAGTTCAATACCTTCGGGGGCAGGATACACTTTTACTTTTTCGACTGCTTTTTGTGAACATGCAGTTAGTCCTAAAAAGATAACTAAACTGCAAAGTAACACTACCTTACGTTGTATTTTCATAATAACTATTTTAATTTTTTATTATCTCATTATTTATGCCTTCATCTAAAACCTGTCCATTGGTTTGTATTTTACATAGACTTGTTTTTGTATTTAGCTCTACTGGCATACCTGTTGAATTATTTAATACCACGCCAGAGGTAGCGGTACTTCCTAAAGGAGAAAAACCATTATTTGCTGGCGGACGTGTTGTTCCTATTTTTATAGGGAGATTTTGCCCTCTTTTCATATTTCTCCAATTAGTTAAGGTGATATTGTGATTATCTCCAGCAATGGCAGCCAATACGTGTACTTTGGTTTTAGATTCCGTGGGTAACAATGCTAATTCTATCGTTGTCTTTTCTCCTTTATTTACATATAATAATGGTCCGTTTGCTGCATCTCCTATACTATTTTCAACCGTTAATCCTTCCACATTATATCCTAATTCACATCCTATAGCTTTACTATTCTTAATCAAAACATCTCCTGTAATTTTAGCAAAAGCAAAACCAATACGTGTATTTTTGGCAGTACAATTAATAGCAGTTACCGCACCTGTTTTAATAGCGTTTACACCACCTTTTCCGTACATACGAAAACCACATTCATTTAAAGATTTTGTATACCCTGGTGTTATTTTATTTTCACCTGCATAATTTTTATAAACCGATTCAAAATTTACATCGAATGCTGGCCCTGAAATTTCAGATAGCATATCGTCTGTAGTTCTAGTGACGCCTTCTGCATAACAATTTTCAAAAAGTACATTACGACCACCTTGCACAAAAAAGCAATGTCCGTAAGATTTGGAGTAAATAGAACAATTAATAATTTTATCATTTAACCCTTCTATGCACATACCACTGTGCTTTTTTAAAGGCACCAAAGCGCCTTTCCCTTTTCCTAATAAATCGCCATAGCCATAAGGAAAAGATCCGCTCATATTTAAGGTTACTTTTTCTATCACCGCATCATCTCCAGCCACTGTAAACGAATGTCCTCCTTTTGCCGTTGGATGGTTTCCAATATCTGTAACCGTTAATCCTTTGATGTGTACATGACTCCCTTCTACATAAAACTCACTTACTCGTGCTTTAAAAACACTTAACAATTTTGTATCAACTTCAATAGTTACTCCCGTTAAATCAAAAACATTATTGTTTCCAGAAAACTTTATCATGGCATACCTACCCACTTTATCGGGTTTGGTGTTCTTAATAACTTCTGAAGTTAAATAATCTTCCATTTGATAAACTCCCGGTTCCATTACAATGGTATTACCACTTTTGGCAGCATAGGTTACTAATTCTTTTAAGGAGCTGATTTTAATTTCTGAAGCATGAATAAAATTACACAGCAACAAAAAAACAAAAACGATAACTGCTTGACGCTTTTTCATAAATTATTTTTCTAGTATTTGATTATTCTGACCCTTGTTTTCTATAACCTTTCCATTGGTTTCAATGGTACAATCTGCGGCCATTTCTCCAACAGATACAGGCATTCCTGTTTTATTTATTAAATGAAGGTTATTTACTTCAGCTTGACTATAAGGAGACATAGATTCACCGTGCATTGGAGGTGTATACCCTACCAAAATTGGTAATTCTTGTGTTCTCTTTTTTCCATCAGCAGCTTTTAGTACTACTTTATTATCAGTTCCTAAAACAGTGATTAATGAATGTACTTTTCTATCAGATTCTGCCGAATCAACCATCAGCTCAACATCTACATTGTCTCCCTCAACAAACAATAAAGGCCCGTAATTAGCATCGCCTTTACAATTGATCAATTTGGTGTTATCTCCAATCCAATAAGCTCTTTCAGTTCCAATAGTTGTACAATTTTCTACATGTGCTTTGTTAAAACGAAGTTCAAATCCGCCTCTGGTATTTTTGGCGGTGCAATTTTTAAAGGTGATGTTTTCACATGTTCCATAAGTTCTAAATCCATCTTCGCAAAGCGATTTCATATAACCAGGAGTTACAACATATTTCCCCTCACGATTTTGAGTCCATGTTTTAAAATTCACATCAAAAGCAGGCCCTGATGTTTCTGCCAATACCTCATCTGTGGAGCGTACTTCACCTTCGGCATAACAATTTTCAAAATATACATTTTTAGGATGTTGCTGAATAAAAAAACAGTGACCAAAAGAACGATTTAGTACTTTACAACCATACAATTTAGTTTCATCTCCTGTTACTAAAAGTCCGCTGTGTTTTCTGTGTTTTACAGTAGTTTCTTTTTGTTTTCCTTTTCCAAATAAATCGCCATATCCATAAGGATAAGAACCTGCTACGTGCAACGTAATATTTCTTAAAACATTGGCTTCTCCAGCAACTTGTAACACTGTACCTCCTGGGGATGTTCCGTTTCCAACACATCTAATAGTCAACCCAACAAAAGTATTATGCAAACCCGTAACTAAAAACTCATCTGAATGAATAGGTGGTTTTAACCAAGTTCTAATTTCGGTATCTAACTCTATTTCTACGCCACTTAAATTGAAAATATTATTGCTTCCACTAAAAGTGATATACTGATATTCTTTATTATTTTTACGAGTTTTAACAATTTCAGGAGTTAAATAATCTGTTAATTTATAGACTCCGGGCTCCATCGTAATGGTATTTCCGCTTTCTGCAGCATATTTGGCTAGCTCTTTTAACGATTTTATTTTGATGTCTTTGGCATTGATAACATTGCTAAAAAACAACATCATTAAAACCATAAGTTTTAAAATGATTTTCATTTTTTATGTTTTTACTTTTGAATTATAAATTCTTGTGATGTTCCTTCTTTTAGCACTTTTTCATGTTTAAATGATGTGCTGCCAAATCCTTTCAGCTTTACTGATTTTAATGAAAACTCCCCTTTTAAAACCTTAAGCAATACTAGTTTTTCATTTCCTTTATTTTTTATTTCTACGGTTCCATACTGATTTCCATTTGACCAAAAATAATTTCCTGGAGTTGCTGTAAACTGAATAGATTTTTCGACAGCGGAGTAATGAAACCCTGAAAGCGCAATAACTGCTCCCCAACTTGCCATAGCTCTAGCATAGTTGTTCCCACATTCTGCCTCGTTAAAAGGATTACGTTTTAATCCATCATAACGGTCTCTAATATTTTTAATATTTGTTAAACCGTTTTCTGTTTGTCCTTCGTACAGCATACCAATAGCTGCAGTATATTCAAAACCTGTCATCGCTTCCGTAAAATAAGGAAACGGATACAAGGGTCTTTCTCCAGGATAACTAGCCATCACCAATGATTTTTCATCACCCAACACAAACGAACGCATATTATTAAAACCAGAACTACTATCGTCTCTATAGTTGTATTTCATAATACTATTTAAAGTTGTTTTAATATTTTCTTCATTGGTTAAATACCCCAAATCACAAATATGAGCCATAAATTGACCTACCAACTGATCTACCAAACAACCTTTACCCAATTGGTATGCAGGATTTTCTAAATCTTTAGATTCCAATCCTTTTAGCAATGGAGCTGCAATATCATCTCTGCTTTTTGGAGGTTCAATATGATGCACATAATATTTTCCATTAAACAAATTTTCATCCATCCACTTGCTTCCTTTTTTAAACAGCGTATTACAAGTTTTTGCAAATTTTTTATCACCAGAAAAATCTGCCATTTTTGATGCTGCTTTTAAAGCTCCTAAATACCAAATTCCCATTTGAGGATTAGGTCCAAAGTATTGTACATCCATTGTATTATGTTGGCAACCATCCATCACACCATCTTTATTAGGGTCCCAACCACCTTCTATCCAACAAAACTCCATAGCTTTTTTTACTTTTGGCCAAAGTTTTTTCAGCAAGGCATCATTTCCACTCAACTGCCAATCTCTATACATTTTCATGATAGCTCCCAACTGACCATCGGCAGCAGGTCTACCAAATTCATTGGCACGTTCTAGAGGTAAATTCACACGAAAACTCATCATTCCTTTATCATCGGTAGCATGAGCAAATTCTATTTCGCGCATAGAACGTGCTAACTCTCCAAACAAAAAAGGTGTTGCCTGATCGTAATTCCACACATGTGTACAATTTCCATGGCAAACTCCTTTGGTATTGCTAGTCCCTTCCCATCCGTAAAAATGTCCATCGGCAGTTCTAAAACAAGTTTGGGTACGTAATGTTGATGTGTTGTACAAAGCCGCTTCTTTTACAACCTTTGGCAAATCACTATTTACAAAAGCATTTACAAACTCCTTTGTTTTACTTTCAAGGTTTGGTAGTTGTGGCATTGTCTTTTCAACTACATCCCAAGCATCTTTGTATTGAGTGGTGTAATAATTGGTTAACATATTACTCAAACCATCCTCTGCAGGAGTCCAAGTTTCTCTATTAGGAAAATGCCAAGTAAGATAAAAAGTTACTTCACGACTTGTATTTGCTGGCACCGATACTTCTACAGCCATAGAAGCCATAGGTCTGTCTTCTCCATTATGTTCTCTATTATTTATACGACCATCAACACTATAATCATCCCAAAAATCTAAACGTGAATTCCCCCACACTTCTTTTCCCCAAGACGTACGGTAGGTAACATTTTCGTTACTAGAAGTTGATAAAGCCATGGTTCCCCAAGCTTCAGAATCCTTTTCTACACCCTCAGAACTCATATAAATACCTTGGGCATTTTTATCTTTTCTAAAAACATTTTTATTCTCTTTAGCTCCTACAGGAATTAAAGCATTACCTCTCCCTATAGGCTCTCTTACCGAACCATCTTCTCCAATAAAATTGGGCATGTTAGCACAGACGGATGCAAAAACTGCTTTATCTGTAGTATTTATTAATTGATAAGTAATAACAGCAATGGGAATTCCACTAGCGTTGACATCACCAGGTATTAAAGGGTTGAATGCTTTGATACGAACATCTAGCGGCACTTTTTTATCAGAAAGCAATACTTGTCCAAAAGGATACGCAGCCTTAAAACTACAAGATTCAAAACGAGGAAAACCATGATTTACGGTAGGACTCCCAAAAGCCCCTTCGTACAACGAATAATCCAATGGTCCTTCTAGTACTCTTGTATCTTTTTTACCATCGGCAGTTTGAGTGTACAATGCAAAAAATGGTCCGATGTATCTTAGTTTTTCACTGGTTGGAATATAACCTTTAGCGGCTGTATTCATAATTTCCCAATCGCGTAAATCTCCTCTACCTCCAAGGGCAACTGTACCCGTACCAATACCTCCAATAGGCATGGCTATTTTAGCTAAATGATGAGCATCATACGTTGTTAATACAGGCCAATCGTTAGTTGAGTTTTCTTGTAAGCTTTGGGCTTGAACCATACCAACCATTATAACAAACACAATGAGAATATTGATTTTATTTTTCATGATGAATATTTATGTAACATGACTATATAGCTTTCTTATATAACTCTTCTGTCTTCTCTCTTAACTCTTTTAAAATTTGAGCGTGCTGAGGACTATTAGCTAAATTATTTTGCTCCTGTGGATCCATAACAACATCATATAGTTCTTCAATTTTGGGGGTATGTTCGTAATACACAAAGTACTTCCAACGCTTGGTTCTTACTCCTCGAGCTCTATAAGATTTGTTATTCTTTATCAACTCCTGATTAATTTCGTCTGCTTTAGGATTATGTTTAGCCTTAAACATATCAACTAAGAACAAGTCTTCCATGTAAACAGCGTCTCTCCATTTCGACAAATCTTCGGTTTGATTTAATATCCCAGTAATATCGCATCCCTGCATACTTTTTGGAGGTTTCAGGCCTGCTAAAGACACAATGGTTGGTGCCATATCAACTGAAGATATTAAAGCATCTTCTCTTCTTTTTCGTTGAGATTTTGGCTTTCGGCCATCATAAATAATTAGAGGAGCTTTTACCGACTCATCATAAAGCAAACATTTATCGAAAAGTCCATGAGATCCTTGAAAGCGACCGTTATCACTAGTGTAAATTATAATTGTATTCTCTAAAATTCCTTTTTCTTTTAATTTTTCAATCAACTTCCCAACTTGTTCATCTACAGTATAGCCTTGTGTTGCAAAACGACGTACTAAACGCTGATACTTTTCTGGTGTTGAAGATCGTTGTTCATGCAAATAATAACCTCTTGCATTTTCTTTAACTACTTTAGGCAACTCCTCGTTAGTACCTTCTACCCAATTTTCAGGAACTGAAAAATCATAGTCTTTAAACTGCTCATAATGCGGCATATATATATGTTTATCAGAATCATGTTTTACAGCATAAAAGCTTACCGACAAACAAAATGGTTGGTCTTCTGGTTGTGTTTCTAAAAAACGAAGCATAGCCTCGCCTGTTTTCAGGGTTCTTCCGGTATTGGTTCTGTCTTCTCGATAAATGTCTTTTAACCCTTGGTCGTTTTCTGGCCATAACACTAAACCTTTATCGGGACGCGTTTCACTTCCGGCAAAGAAATCGAAAGTATTACGCATATTTTCTTTGTAAAAATGTTCTTTTGGAGTACTAGGACGTTGTGCTTTTTCAGAAACTGTAAAGCCCACTTTACCTACAAATCCGGTACGATATCCTGCTTTTTTTAATATGGCTGGGTAACTTTTTGCAAAATCGGCTTGTGACAAAGTATAGTCATATGGCGCTACAAACCCCACACGATGATTGGAGTTGTAACGGCCCGTCATCATAGTTACACGACTAGGCATACAAATAGCCACAGCATAGTAGGCATTATCAAAAACCACGCTTTCTTCTGCTAGCTTATCTATGTTGGGTGTGTAAAATTCTGGTCGCCCATAGCATCCCATATTATCCCAACGCTGGTCATCGGTCATTAAAAAAATGATATTGGGCTGCTGTTTCTGTGCTTCAATCTTGAAGTTTACTCCAAAACTGGTTAAAACACATAATATGTATACTGAAATTTTGTTCATCATTAAAACTGAATTGTTAAATCTTCACCTAAGAAATATGCTTCCTCTTTACTTCTTTTACCTACCATTTGAAAAGCAAATTCTATCGGTGTGGTTTCAAAATCGTAATAAGACCCGTCACCCTTTTTAACTGTTAGCGTTTTAGTAGCTTCGGAATAAGAAAATATAATTTCAGAATACGTGCCATGTTCGTAATTATAAGATTCGCCATCATCCAAATACATAGTATATTTGGCATCCTTTCCTGGATAAACTACAATAAATATTGGCTTTTGAGTTCTATCGGTAACGTTTTCAACTTTAGGGCCAATAGGCAAAATGCTTCCCGCCTTTACAAAAATGGGGGTTTCATCAAGTGGTGCATCTACAGTAATGTTTTGGTTTCCTTCAACTTTTTCATCCGTCCAAAAGTTATACCAAGTCCCTTCTGGAAAATACATATCCATAGTTCGTTTCTTGTATTCGGTAACGATACCCACCATCATAGATTCTCCAAATAAAAATTGGTCTTTTATGCTCCAGGTGTTTTTATCGTTTGGATATTGGTACGTTAATGGTGCCATAATTAATTTACCCTGTGAGGTGGCTTTCCAAGCTTCGGAATAAATGTAAGGCATCAGTTGGTAGCGTATATCAATGAACTTTCGAGCAATATCTTCAAACTCTTGGTTGTATCGCCAGATTTCGGTTTCTGATTTATACCCGTGAATTCTAAAAATAGGACTAAAAGCTCCAAACTGAAACCAGCGGGTAAGTAACTCAATAAATTCTGGATTGGTGTACTGATTATCGAATCTTGGGTTTATAGATTTTGAATCTCTGAAGAAGCCACCAATATCATGTGTCCAATACGGAATTCCAGCCATGGTAAAGTTAAGGCCTGCTGAAATCTGTTCTTCTAATTGCTCCCATGATGCTTCCACATCTCCCGACCAAGAGGTCGCTCCGAAACGTTGCTGACCCGCATAGGCTGAACGCGTTAAATTAAACACACGCTGGTTTGGAAATTCGGCTCTTCTCCCTTCGTACATCGCTCGAGTAACCTCCAAGGAATATGGGTTTTGAACCTCTTCAAACCGACCAACGGCAGTTATGGCTTTTGCGTCTTTTACGCCTTCTGGCTCTGTACCATCCAACCAAATGGAACTCACCCCATAATGGAACATCGAGTCGCTCAACATGCGGTAAAAGCGTTCGCTCACCCCTTTATCGTAAATATCAATATAGTTGCTACTTTTAATTTTCTTTAGGTTGTATTTTTTCTCTAAAGCTTCATTTTTCACCTCTGGCCATACCGAAACCATCAATTTCAAGTTCAACTTGGTAAGTTCTTCAACCATAGCTTCTGGGTCTGGATATTTTGCTCTATCCCACTCAGGTCCTTTGGTACCTTTTGGCCAGTAAAACCAATCTTGCACAATATTATCAACAGGAATTTCTCGCTCACGCATTTCATGAGCATTTTCTAACAGCTCTTCTTGATTGTGGTAACGCTCTCTACATTGCCAAAAACCGTATGCCGTTTTTGGGAATAAAGGCGCTTTTCCGGTAAGGTTTTGGTACTCTGAAATAACCTCGGCTGGATTTCCTCCTTGAACTAGGTAATAATCGATGGCATTACCTTGTGTACTGCTGAATACCGTTTTGTTAAAATCGGGTTCATTATAAAATAATCTTCCAGGAATTTTGGCTCCCGTATTTTGAAACACCACTTTATAGGTTTTTCCAGCTTCTAAATGTTTTTTACCAGAATAGCGTCGTGGCATCCAAATGGTTTCGTAGTTGATGATATCGTCGCCATCGATAGTAACTTTTATTTCACCTCGCATACGTCCGCCATTGTCACTCAAGGCTAAAAAGGTATATTCACCCGTTTTTGCAGGTGTAAATGTGGTTTCGCGAATATTTTTTTGTTCTGCTTCGGTTTTGGTAATATGCGCTGCTACATCTTCTTTTTCACCTTCAACCGATGCTTCTTTATTATTTTTTTCTGTTGAAACAGTTTCAGTTGAACCAAACTCAATTTCGTTTTGAGGTTTGTTAAAGTCCGTAAGGCTATAATTATGCCAGTAAATACCATAGCCTTTAGTTGACACTAAAAACGGAATAGCAATTTCCTGATTGTATTGTTGCAAACGGATGGGTACATTTTTCCAGTTCATGATACCACTTTGAAATTGCCCTAAGCCATACAATGCCTCATCACCTGCCAAAAACGCTTGCGAGACTTTGTTTTCTTTAGAATTTGGTTTGATGTAGGTGAGCTCGTTAGTTTCAGACACTAAGCTTAGACTATCTTTGGTTTGGTATTCAATAATGCCATTCGCATTCACTAATACATTTAAAGAGTCTGTGCTTATGGTTAGAACATCTTCTGCATCAATAACCTCCCAATTTACTTTTTGAGGCTTTAAAACCGTAACATAATCCGGAAGTGTTGATGGTTTATCGCCCAACCTCATCTTATTAATGTGGATAATCGATTCGTTAATGACTTCTATGTTGATAATGGTACTGTCTTGGTGAATGGTTACTCCATTATCACTTTTGTTGAATTCGTGTTTGAATTTTGTTTGACAGCTAACCAATAAAAAGGTTAACGCTACTAGGTGGATAAAATAGATTTTCTTGATGGTTTGCATTAATTATTAAGTTTAGTTTTGATTGATTGTTGATTTAGTTTTTAGGAAACCCTTTAGGTAATGGTGGCACATTTAAAACTTCCTTTTCATCTGGAATTCTGTTCGATGTGGTTTGCTTATCACCATACCAATACATGCCTACACCATATCCCATTTCGCAATCGGTCCAGCTCCAAATTTCCATATCCAAGTGCAACGAGCTACTAAACGGCATAATATCTAGTGCTCTACTTCTCGTTTCGGTACTGTAACCTGAAGTATTTCTTTCTTTGGTTGTTTTTCGGTTTAACTTATTATAAACGTAGCATTTTGGTTGCGCATGGAATGGATGCTCGTAAAAATCGGTACTTCGTCCTCCCCAAGAATAGGCATAATAATCTTCTGTTCCTGTGCCGAAAATAGATGGAAAATCTTCACCATCTACCCAGATTTTTTCGTCGCCTTCTCCCCACCATTTTTCAACAGGATTCATTATTGTTAAAGCATCGCCAACATATACACCACGCCCTTTAAGCATTACATAATTCCAGTCTGAATACGGACGTGTGGATACAGGATATTGTCCTCTCCATGCTGCGTTAAAATACATACTGTCGTCATCCCATTGCCAAGAACCCACTGTAGCTTTCACATTTACTTTAACGGATTTTTTACCTAAGTTTACAACTGATATTTTTCCTGATTTTTGATACGGCATTACCCATCTGCTGGTCATAGTACCGTCTTCGTTCACTGTTCTATACCAGCCTTGGTACGGGTTTAAACCAATACCACTACCAAAAAAATCTCCTATGGGGCACCAAACCGTTTCTTCTCCATCAAACTCCATTTTTAAAACTACGGTACGGGTTACTTCAGGGTTTTTATAATTGTCTAACGAAACACTTAACTCACGGATGGCACCAGTGCCATTTGGTAATGCTACCGACTTTTCTTTTTTGGAACCCAATCTAGCACTAAACGAAACCTGTTCTCCGTTTTCTACCTTTTTAGGATTCAACAATAACTCGCCAACCTTTTTAGTAAGTGGCATGGCGTTATTGAAATCTTCTTTCGTTAAGGTTTTTATTGGTGTATAATCATCGTATGCTCTATAGGTAAATTGATAAAAGAAAGGCATCGCATCGGTTGTTATTTTACAACTTTTAGCATACGGAATAGGGAAAAAAGACACCGCAGAACGTAATGATTGATGCGCCAATGGATAAGGAATTTCACTTGTTCCATCTAACAAGCCCAACATATTGCCTTCAAAAACGGGCTCATCATTACCATCTAAATATATTTTTATGTTTATATCGGTATCGGGTTTATCGGGTTTTAAAAAGGGCATCCAAGTTCGAACAATGGCGCCAGGACCAATATGCTCCATTAATACCCATTCTTTTTTTCCGTTTTTTTCCTCTGTTCTTACAAAATTATGGTCGGTTTCTTTACTGTTGAAATCATGATTTATAAACCAGCCTTCTGTGTCCTCGGGAGTTTTAGAAGCCCTGTTATAACTGCTTTCCTGTTTCAACCTAAAGTTGGTTGTTGGAAATCGTGCAATAGCGTCTCTATCAACCATGTCTTTTAAAAGAGTTTCAACGGTAATTGGCTTAGTATTTTGAGCGCTTAAAACAAATGTGAAAGCAGCTAGCGCAAAACTTATTATAATTTTAGAATAGTTCATTTTTTGTGTATTAAAATTAAAATCAAAAATTTAGTTGATTTTATTCTTGTGTTACTTTTAAATTCGACTAAAAACCTAAGTACTTAGATACAAACACATATTACGTTCATACTGTTTAAACCTTATTACTTTTGTAACACTACTATCACTTCGCCCTTCTTGGTTTCTACATCGTACAAATACGTTGGCTTTAATGATACTTCTTCAATATTGGCTGCTTTTGAAATTAATGGTTTCTTAATTTTAGGCACCTGATAAAACGCATTCGGGTTTTCTCCAGTTGCCACTTTCAAATCACCTCCATCTTGAAGTATTAATTCATTATATGAACGAATTCGAAGATTTCCTCCTAAATTAGATTTAATGATAGCCTTCGCCACTTTACCATCTCTCCACTCCAATTCTACAATTTCAAAACCACCTCGTGCTCTTAATCCAGACACTTTTCCGTCTTTCCAAACATCTGGTAAGGCTGGAATTAAATGAATAGCCCCATCGTGACTTTGCACTAACATTTCGGTTAAACCAGAAGTAAAACCGAAGTTTCCATCAATTTGAAATGGTGGATGTGCATCAAGCATATTAGCATAAGTACCACCACCTTTTGAACCTGGTCTTCCTACCAATTTTATTTGATCTCCCATGAGTTTATAAGCATGATTACCATCTAACAAACGTGCCCAAAGATTGATTTTCCAGTTCATAGACCAACCTGTTGACGGGTCACCTCTGTGAATCAACGTATTTTCTGCCCCTTTAAATAATTCTGGAGTTCTGTAAGGTGAAATTAGATTTGAAGGAAACAAACCGTACAAATGAGATACGTGACGGTGATTGTCTTCAGGGTCATCTAAATCTTCCAACCATTCTTGAAGTTGGTTGTGTTTCCCAACTTGCATTGGTGGTAATTTAGCTAGTGTAGTTTCCATTTTCTTAACTAAATCGGCATCTTTATTCAACAGTTTAGCGGCTTCTATTGTTTTGGTTAACATATCGAACACTAACTGATTGTCCATAGTTGTACCATCATCTATAGTAATATTCTTTTTACGAATACTTGGTCCGTGTTCTGGAGAAATTGAGGGCGCAATTACCAACCACCCATTTTCAGGTTCTGGAGTTAAAACACTTAAGCAGAATTTGGCAGCGCCTTTCATGGTAGGGTAAACGGTTTCTAAATATTCTAAGTCACCATTAAACATATATTTATCCCAAACATGTTGTGTTAACCAAGTGCCGCCCATTGGCCACATACCCCAAGTAGCACCATCTACTGGTTCGCAAATTCTCCACAAATCGGTATTGTGATGTGTAACCCAACCATCAGCACCATACATTACTTCAGCGGTTTCCTGACCAGTAACAGAAAGCTCCTTTACCATTTCTATAAGCGGTTCGTGCATTTCGGTTAAATTGGTAACCTCTGCAGGCCAATAATTCATTTCTGTATTAATATTTATGGTGTACGCACTTTTCCAAGGAGGTGTTAAATCTTTACACCACAGGCCTTGTAAATTGGCAGGTTGCCCCCCAGGTTGGGAAGACGAAATCAACAAATATCTTCCATATTGAAAATACAAAGCCGCCAATGCTGGGTCGAAACCATCTCTAAATTCCTTAATCCTCACATCGGTTGGCTTTTTAGCTGCTTCTGAAGTCCCCAAATCTAATGATACTCTGTTAAAGTAATTTTTATAAAAATCGGTATGGCCTTTTACCAGATCTTTGTAATCTTTCTTTTCTGCTTTTGCTAAATAATTAGCTGCTCGCTTATGCGCATCGGCACTTACATCTTTGTAATTTACAAAGTTGGTGGCTATTGAAATATATAAGGTAACACTATCTGCATTTTCAACCTCCAACGCATCGTTTGATGCCGTTAACTTTCCACCTTCTGGCACAATTTTTACACGAGAATCGAACTCTATTTTACCTTCAATAGTAGGTGCTTCTTTTGGTAAACGTTTGTTTTTGTTATCACTTCCAAAACCAGTCATTACTAACACATTATCATTTTCAGTAAATATTGAAACCTTTGCAGGCTCTGGACGATCCATTGTTGCATTGAAACTAATTTTTCCTTTTTTATTTGCCGTTAGTTTCATGACAATAACCTCATCGGGAAAAGATGTGAAAATTTCACGCTGAAATTCCACACCATCAATGGTATATTTGGTGGTGTTGATAGCATTTTCAATATCTAATTCACGGTAATAGTTAGAAACACTATCTTGATTTTTAAAATTCAACCTTAAATTCCCAACTGTTTCATAAGGCATGCCGTGGGCTACTTTAGAAATAAACTTTTCGTTTGCCAAACGATGCGCCTCTTCATATTTTTTATTGAATAATAATTTTCTTATATCTGAAAGAGCACCTTTAGCTAATGGGTTGTCATTTCTATGAGGTCCGCCTGCCCAAAGTGTTAATTCGTTAAGTTGAATATTTTCATTTGTAGGATTACCAAATACCATGGCTCCTAAACGACCATTTCCTAATGGTAAAGCTTCATTCCAGTTGGCAGCCGGAGCATCGTACCACAGTTTTAAATTAGAATTTTTGCTTTGGGTTTTCTGTTCGTTATTCGCGCAAGAGCTTACAATTATTATAAGAACTAAAAATGTTGCCGTCCATACGGTTTTAAGTTTCATATGTGTTGATTTTTGAGTCACTATTATTTTATTGGTGTTACGGGTTTATTGGTTTTAACTCCTTCTCCTAAAGTGTATTCTATAGGAATTATAGTACCATCATTATTAAACTTTAGCTTTTCAAAACAAGCTGACCGCCTGTGAAATGTTCCATTATTTACATCTCCTCTTTGATAAAAATAGTACCATTGATTTTTGAATTCTATGGCCGACATATGCGTAGGAGCATCTATTTGTCTTTTGGTAATGTAACCTTTAAACTCTGCATAAGGTTTTGTAGGTAGTGGTGAATCTGCCATCCAATAACCCGTTCTCCAGCCTTTACGTGCCATAAAATAGTATTTACCATTTCGCTTAAAGCAATGCACTGCCTCTGCAACGGTTTCTTCACTTAAACGCATCCATGGACCATCAAGCTCTATCATATTATCTTTTAGTTTTGCTCCCATAACATGCCTGCCTTTGTCTCCAATATCCTGTTTAGTATCACTACCATAAATATAGGCTTGTCCATCATCATCAATAAAAACAGTAGGATCAAAAATGGTTGTTATTTTATCGGTTACTGCTTCTTCCCAAGGACCTACAGGCGTTTTACTTTTAGCTACACCTATATGGGTTTTGTTATATGGAAAATAGAAGTAATACCAACCATTTTTATACGCCACATCTGGAGCATTCATTTGTCCGTGTGCCCAACTGTATTCACGCGGTTTTAAAACTACACCGTGGTTTTTCCAGGTTTTTAAATCATCAGATTCTAGCACGATGTAATCTTGCATAGTACTATAATTTACAGCGGTATCTTGATCGTGAGAACAATAGACGTATACTTTTCCGTTATAAACTTCGGCTGATGGATCTGCAGCATACATAAAATCTTTTTCTCCTAATTTTAAGATTGGGTTTTGTCCATAGCTACAAATAGACATTGTTAAAATGGCAAAATATATGATTAAGTGAGCTCTATTTAATTTCATACCTTATGAAAGTTATTTTAAATGTGAAAGAATAAATTTTGTAGCTGCATCATTCAACTCTTTGATAGATGGTGAAAGGTTTTCTCCGTGAAAACTATGGGCTGCGTTTTTAATGGTTAACAATTCTACATCAGCCTTTTTTTCTTTAGCAACCTTTACCATATATGTAGAATTAATGATAGGCAATACAGTATCTTTGTCACCATGTACTAATAAAATTGGTGGACTTTTCTTATTTAAAAGTTCGGTTGGACTTAGTAGTTTTGCCAACTCTGGTTTTTCTTCTAAAGGTGCTCCCAACAATCTTTCAAATAATTTACCGTCTTCAAAAATAGAACCTGGTCTAAGGTCAGGATTCACACAAGATGTAAAAGGAAAGTACGACACCACACATTTAAAATTGGGTTTGTATTTAATGAATTCTGCATCTCCTATAAAATCAGAGTTATCTCCTAAAGCAGTTACTAAACTCAAGTGCCCCCCAGCAGAACCACCCCAAACACCGTAGCGTTTTTTATTTAATTTGAAACGTTTAACATTTTTTAAAAGAAAACGCGCCGCATCTTTGGCATCTACTACAGCATCGTAGGCATTTGAATTTCTTTTTGCCTTTCTGTATTGAATGGTTACACAAACCACTCCATTTTCTAATAAAGATTTTAGACTACCTAAAAATGCTTTTTTAAGGATATTGTATTTACTGCCACCAGCCCATCCTCCTCCATGAACATGCATCATCCATGGGTTTTTAGATGTCATTTTTTTAGCATCTGGATAAAAAATAAGCATGTCTAATTCTTGACCATTTACCGTTTTATACACTACGGTTTCCTTGTTTGGAAATGTATCAAGAATCTCTTGTTCATTAGGCTTTTGAGCCGTTAGTGTTAACGGGAAACACACTAAGGCAAATATTATTTTAATAGATTTTATGCTTAATTTCATTTAAAAATCGATTTGTTTTATTTAAACTTAATTACCCTATAATCACCAACATCAAACTTTACTTTTTTAGAGTTTTGAATGATTTCAACAGGTACCTCATTATGTAGCATGAGCTGACCATTTTGTTGTTTCAAAACAATATTTCCGTATGTAGTAGCTGAAATTGTATAACCTTTTGCCGTAACCTCTTTTCCGTTTCCAACGAAGATTACCCAATCATCGTTTTCTTCATTAGCAATCACCATATAAGTGGCATCGGTAGCAATATCTTTATACTTCACTTTTTTATGATTTGCTGATGAAAATACGATATCCTGACGACCCGATTTATGGCTAATGTTTAAGCCCGCAAACTCTTTATTTCCGTTTTCATCTTCAAAACTAGAGATACTTTTAATGCTTTTACCTTTAGAAGTTGTAAAAGGTTCATAAACTGATACGAAGGGTTTCTCCCAAGCGGCTCCGTGTTGTCTTGCTACAAAAGTTAAATACGGTTGTTTATCTACTTGGTATGGTAAACCGTGATTACCTTTAAAAGCCTTATTTGGAGGCGATTTTATTGAGAACACTTCACGACCTTGGGTTCCTTTCATCCATAAATTCATAAAAACATCGTCTTTACCATCTTCAAAATCTATTTTCCATTCTACTTGGTAGTCTTTATTGGTTTTTAAAGATTTTTTATCCCACATATAATCTAAAGCATATAAATGTCCTCCCGCAAAGCCCATTTCTTCACTTTGAGTAAGTTTTAAAGGGTTGCCCTTGACATCCATCACTTTCATTGTTTGCCCTAAATTGTGATAGTAATAATCGTGAAATTTATCACCTTTACGCTGTTTTTTGGAACGGAATATATCAATATAATACCCTGTTTCCTCTCCTGTTTTTACAATACTTACCAATCGGGTTTGGTCACTTCTGGTTTCTGGTTCTAAAAAGTAAACATTAGAGTATGTAATATCAGAATAATATCCATCTTTTTGTTCCGATTTTGGATATTCACCTATTAAATCGAATGCGTGGTAACTCAACATTTCGGTGTATGAAGAGGCACCATCAACCATTACAGTATTGTGCGCAGGGAATTGCGAATAGTATTCTAAGTAAATAGGCTGAAGATAGCCAGCGCCCTTTCCAGGGTCTGCACCTTGAACAAATCCTTTTCCATACAATTCCATGTTAATTCCATTGGCGTGCATGTGGTTACCCAAAGAACCGTTTAAAGACACCATCATACCATTTTTGCCTTGCCCCATACGTTGTACATGCCAACTTACATTGGGGGCGTAAAAGGTTTGTGTAATGTAATCTTCTAGTTTTGCTGTACCGTACTTTTTGTTTAATACAAGAGGTTTACTAGCAAAAAACGAACTGATATCGGCTTTTGGTTTTCTCTTGCGGTTTGATTGATTTGAAGCTTCAGTAAACAAACGGTACATTTCTGTAAATTCTTTCTCTAGTTCCGTATTGTTGTTTTTTTGAGCAATACGAATAATATCACTTATAGCGTCTGTTCTTAAAGAACCATAATAGCTATCTCCAAAAGCTATGGTTTGTCTGTTAGGGAATAAATACTGTGGCAATACTTTTACAGCCTTTTCCATTACTGGTAAATATGGAAGAATGTTATGGTTGAATGTATTATCGAAATCATAAACAAAACGCATGACATCGTTAGTTACACCAAATGAATACCCTGGGCATTCTGCCCAAACACCGTTGTCTTTATCGTATCCGTAATCTAACAACTTTGTTAAAGACCATTGGCGAGGTGAAGTTACGTTTAGAATATAATTAATGTAATATTCTCTTCCTTTTCCATCTTCATAATTTTCATCGCTTTGCAGCACCATAGCTGCTTTTAAGATGATTTTAGCCTGATGCAAATTCCAGTTATTTTGTGGCACACCATTTTTAATAATCTGGTGATTCCATTTTTTTATAGTTGCATCATAAATTTTAATTTTATCTGGATAATTTTGTTCAATGTACTGATGTAAAAAATCATATAATTCTGAAGCTATTTTTAAAGAACTTTCATGAATCACTTGAAAGCATTCCATACCCACTAAGGTTTGAATGTGTCCATTCATTAAATCCTTAGGTGCATTACGGTAATACATCCCCATCATGTAAGTATCAAAAATATCAAATGCGAATTTTGCAAATGGTTCTTTATCTTCAAACCAATATAAAAAAGCTGCATCACGCGCTAATCCCAATAACTTTTGGTTATGACGATGTATAATACCTCCTGTTTTAGACTGTTCTACCCACTCTAAAGGCCTTCCTTCTTTGGTTTTATTTCGTAGGTAGAGTCCTCGTTCATCATCCATATAAGGTAAAATATCTTCTAAATCTGGCATTACATAATTGGTGGTATGGTCTCGAGAACCCGTAAAACGCACCGTTGGCACAGGCGCCTCTCCATCGGCATGCGAATAGTAAATACCATTAACGTAAACATTGGTGGCTTTTGTTTTCCAATACATCATTAGTCTGGAAACCATCCACTCGGGGTTTGAGATATGTCGTTCTACATGTTTATCTATACGGTTATGAATACCTGAAAGCACCTCTTTTGCCCAAGCTTCTTTTTTAATTGTTTTTTGCAATGATTTCTTTTCAGATTGCGTAATATATATTCTTGGATAGCCTTGTTCTAAATTTTCTGGCAATGGAATTTTATTAATTTCTTGGGCTGAAGCAATACTTATAACGCAACATAAAAATGCTGTTATTTTAAATTGTCTTATCATTTTATAATTTTTCAATATATACATAGTATGCTGGATGTACTCTATTATTTTTATCTATTAATTGTGCTTCCATATCATACTTACCTTCGGGAATAAACCCTTTAAAGGTAACTTCTTCTTGATTTTCTTTAATTATTTCAGACTTACTTAAATTAGCTACATATAAGTAAGCTTCTGTAAAATCGTTTTTTACACTGGCAGGCATTGCCCTATCTAATTTAATGGTTTTCTCTGTTTCTGGAAAAACAGCATTAATGGGTAGACCACTTTCTCGAGGAAAACGTCTTAATGTTATGGTATATTCACCATCTTCAACAAACTCTATTTTCCATCTACCTGTGGCCTGTGATGCAGTTACAGCCCCGTATTGGTGCCACATATGACCAAATTTACCTGTTAGCATATCATGTGATGAAATACGACTTGGATTTTCTTTTGACGACCCCACCTTTATATAAGCATAACGTTCATTTGGAGTTTCTGACATAATGGATTGCCACCATTTTTCATAACCTTCTTTTAATCTTGAAGTTACCTCTGGATATTGGTTTATAACATTATGTTCTTGAGCTAAATCTTGATTTATATTATAAAGCTCTTTACCATTGACTAACCTCCAATTATCATCCATTACGGTATAAGCCTTGTATTTGATTAAATTCTGTTTTCTTTGGGTGTCCATATATAAAATACGATTCTCCCACTTTGGGTTTTCTTCCTTTATTAATGGTTTTAAGCTTTTACCGTCTAAAGGCTTAACAGGATTGAAATCAAGGCCTAATAAATCAACAAAAGTGGGTAGTAAATCATAATGAGCAACTAACTCATCAATGTCTTTTCCTCCTGTAAGTTGTCCGTTGGGCCAACGTATATATAGTGGC
This sequence comes from Seonamhaeicola sp. NFXS20, assembly GCF_049132085.1. Classification (NCBI taxonomy): domain Bacteria; kingdom Pseudomonadati; phylum Bacteroidota; class Flavobacteriia; order Flavobacteriales; family Flavobacteriaceae; genus Seonamhaeicola; species Seonamhaeicola sp. NFXS20. The sequence continues at coordinate 94,724 of NZ_JAFMPU010000004.1, forward strand.
ACTCGGTGTCCGCCTTCATAAACACTACCTTTACCTCCTTTTAAGCCTGCATTATAAACACTTCTGCCTGCAGCAGTACCATTATCGGTAGTGAATATTAAAATAGTATTATCGTCAATTTTTAATTCTTTAAGTTTGGCTTCTAAGGCTTTAAAATTTTCATCTATATTAGTAATCATGCCATAAAACCGACGTGTACGTTCTGAAATTTCATTGTATTCTGCATACATATCAATATATTTTTTATCTACATTATATGGTGCATGTGGTGCATTGGTAGCTATGTAACAGAAAAACGGCTGATCTTTATTTTCTTCAATAAAATTTAATGCTTCAGAAAAGAAAATATCTGTACAATAGCCTTTATACTTTTGGGGTTTACCGTTATGCCAGTAAGTATCATCAAAATAATCATTTCCCCAATAATCGGGTCCTTGGGTAATACCTCCACCACCGTGACGTACCACTTCTGAAAACCCTCGGTCTTCTGGTCTGTAAGGATAATTATCTCCTAGATGCCATTTACCAAACATGCCATTTATATAGCCGTTTTGAGCCAGGATTTGAGGTAGGATGACTTCATCTTCAAAAAGAAGTGAACGCCCTGTTATGGTATGAAAAACATTTACCCTATTGGTATGACGCCCAGTCATTAAAGCGCCTCGAGTAGGTGCACAGGTTGTAGACACATGGTAGTTGGTAAAGCGAACTGCATCTGAATAAAATTTATCAATAGCAGGTGTTTTAATGTACGGATTGCCTTCGCAACCTAAATCTCCTTTTCCTTGATCATCGGTAATAACAATTATGATATTAGGACGCTGATTAGTGTTTTTATTATTTTGTGCTAATAAATGATAAGAATAAAAAACAGTATAAAAACATACAAAGACAAAAGGAACAAACTTTTTTATCATTTAACAAAAATTTAATTTATTGATTATTTAGTTAGCGACAGGTTCTACACCTTGTCTTACATCTTTTTTCCAATCACTCATTTTTTGCTTCATTTGTTCTACTAAACTTTGGTTAGACGAAGCTAAATTATTGGTTTCGGCCAAATCATTTTCTAAATTGTACAACTCATAAACTATTTGGTTTTCTTTTGGAATTTCAATTAACTTCCAACTACCACTGCGCATAGCTGTTTTTCCTTTAAAACTCCAAAACAAATCTCTTTTAGGTAAGCTTTCATTTTTTAATAAATGATTTTTGATACTTATACCGTCAATATTTTTACTAGATGGCGTTCCATTTGCAAAATCTACAAAGGTTGGCAAAAAGTCCATTGTCAATACTGTTTCTTTACTTACCCACCCTTCTTTAACTTTTCCTGGGTAACTTATTATGGCAGGCACACGGTGTCCTCCTTCATAAATGGATGCTTTTGCCGCTCTTAGGCCCCCGCTATCGCCTCTGCTTCCGGCGGGACCATTATCTGAACAAAAAACAACCATAGTATTTTCATTGAGGCCTTCTTCTCCTAAGGTTGTTATAATTTCACCTACACTTTCATCCATTAACTCAATCATTTCTTTGTAAATAATTGGCACACTATCTTTTGGTACTTTCCTAATAAACTTACCACTACCTTCTTTTCTTAAAGGCTTGTCATTGCGCCCTTGTATAGGATAATGTGGAGCTTCTTGTGCTAGATATAAAAAGAATGGTTTTCCTGTTTTTTTAGGATTGTTTTCTTTTATAAATTTCTTACCGTATTTCGTAATTAAATCTGTGGTATAACCAGGTTCGTCTTCTATTTTCTTGTTTTTCCACCAATCTAGATATCCAGCTTGATCGATGTGTGAATGATAATCTATATTACCACTAACAAAGCCTGTAAAATCATCAAATCCTTGATATGTTGGGTTATAAGGTTCTGCATAGCCTAAGTGCCATTTACCAAACATTGCTGTTACATATCCTTGATTTTTTAGTTCTTCGGCAAGTGTAATCTCATCTAAGCTTAAACCTACTTCTCTATGTCCTACTGCAGTTATAACACCTTCTACCCCTGTTCTTTGTTGATATTTACCTGTCATTAATGCGGCTCTTGTAGGGCTACACACCGGTCCGTTAGCATGAAAATCTGTAAACTTAACTCCTTTTTCTGCCAATTTATCAAGGTTAGGTGTTTTAACCTTTGGGCTTCCGTAACTTGATAATTCTCCATACCCTAAATCATCGGCCATTATGAGTATAATATTTGGTTTAGATTCTTTTGGAATATTTTCTACTTCTTTTTTAGACTCTTTACAGCCCATTAACAAAAAAACATATACTACTAGTATTGAATAGTTTAGTACATTTTTACTTTTCATTTTTTAATTAAGTCTTAGTTATTCTATTTAGATTAAAATTTAGGAGTTTCTATAATTTGCTTAACATCTTCAGGGCTTGTTTTTTGCTTCCCTGTTAAAAGGTAAACAATCATGCCCGCATCTGAGGGGTCAAAATCACCTTTCTTTACACATGTTAATTGCCTGCTATACAACCAATCTAATTGTTTTTTTTGTTTTTTAGACTGTTGTCTTATCTTTGATGTTTTCATCCAATCATATTGTTCTTTAGGTGCTTTTAAGCCCTCATAATCCTTACCTCCGTTTTGGTCTAAAATTCTATCAAAAATTAAACCATAAGGTTGAAACTTTTCTTTTATTTCATTCCATCTCCAACCAGAATGTTTTTCCCAATTATGTGGTTTATCTGAATGATTGTTATTCCAATTAGAATGCGAAATGAGTCTTACAAATTTTAGTTTTTCTGTTTTTGCCAAAGCTATGGCGCTTCCTACAACCTCCATAGGGCCTGCAGCTATAATTGTTAATGGACTGTTCTTGTTAGATTTGTTTATTTGTTGCACTATGGCATTTATAGCTTTATTTGGTTTTTCCACAGCCTCTATGAAGTTACTATTTTTGAAATTATAAATTTTTTTTCCTTGAAGAGCACTAATTTGCATTTGCTTTTTACCATCAGTTTTATCATGGTTGCTCCCCCAAATATGATCACTAAACGTATAAACCGTTAAGCTATCTTGCAAGCTTTGAGATGCTAACAAAGCAAGTGTTAATGGAGTTGCTGCCCAATCATCATGGTCATGTTCGTTCCCATCAGAACTTATTACTATTCTACCTGTTGTATACGGAATTGTTTGAGAAATTAAATTACCTGTTACTATAAGTGCTATGAATAAAAATATATAGTGTTTTTGCATTGATTTATTTTTGTTTTTTAGCGTAATGACGGTTTAAAAACAATATTAAAAATTCTTAATTATTTTGGGTATAAACTATGAATCTACTTAGATAAATTATAGCCCATTTTAAAATAAGAACAGCTTATTTTTTTTTACCTTATTATTTAGCATCTACTTTATCTTGCTGCAAATAGGCTAGTAAATTTATATAAAGAATTTATACTTATTGTTTGAGCTTGAAATTATTGTCTATTATTAACAAAAAAGACTTAGGATAGAAACCCCAAGCCTTTTAGAAAATTATTTTTTTATAGTTTTTATTGAATTTACTAACTACATTTTAATTACTTTTTTAGTTGTAATTATCTTACTATCACTAATTTTTAAAAGATACACTCCTTTATTTAAGTGAGATAAATCTAAAGTAACTTCTTTAGAGTTTATAACCTTCTTTTCTAAAACTCTTTGCCCACTTAAAGTATATAAAACCAAATTAGTATTAGCTGCGTTAACATTGGATTGATTTAAAGAAATTTTAAGTTCGTCTTTTACTGGATTTGGGTATAAGTTTATTGAAGAAATACTTTTATCTTCTACAGATAAAGAAGACTCAAACACCTGTACTTCTGCTAAAGACAGCACATTAGAGCTGTTTAATTGAATAATCCTTACAGCCTTTCCTAATGCACCTCCGGCATTAATAGTCTTTGAAGGGTTTGGGGCATCATTAGTAAATGTTTGCGAAAATGTTTCAACTCCATTAGCATCAAAAACTTTAACTTCAAAATTGGCTAATCTATCAATATAGCTTTGACTTCCTGTTCTATTCCAAACAACAATATCTCCTATAGGTTTTTCTTCTGTTAAATTTACTTGCCACCAAGCCTCAGTATCTGAAGCATTTGTATGAGTAACCGAATCATTATTAAAATTACCATCGGTATTACCATCTATTGCTCTATTTGCTAAACCTGTATAAGCTGTTGAAGACTGAACTGCTGCTCCTGTTAATGCTAAATTAGTAGAATTACAATCTATTGCCTCAATGGTATTACCTGATCCATTATTAACTACATCATCAATATTACATTCTTGTACTAGATTATTAGTGGCATCGGCATGTAAAACTACTGGAAAGTTAGTCATATTTTTAAGAAAAACATCATTTACCGTATGATTGTTCTGTGATGGATTGCTTCCGTTAAGCACTCTTAAACCTTGTAAATCTCCTGCCATCATTATTTTTAAATCACTTGGAAAATCTGTTTCTTCAGATCTAAACGTTAAGTTATGTTCTTTACCGCCAATATAGGCTACTGCACCATGGCCATTGTAATAATCATCACTTGGTGGTAAAATGGTTATATCTGCATTATACCCAGTATCGCTAGCATAAGCATTTTTATACACTGGCCCGTAAATTGCATCGGCACCACAATTTAAAACTATACCAGAACCTATAGAATAGCCTGATTCGCACCCTAAAACCACACAATTTTCAACATATTTTTTTCCTGTGGCATGGGCAAGAACAACTCCTGTTCTTGCATTTTTAATAGTACAATCTTTAACAGTAGGATTATCTGTTCCTCTTTGAATTTCAACACCATCAATATATGTGGTGCCAGCATTATACGCTCTAATACCGCCTTCTTGCAAACTCATCATATAACCTGCGGGAAGCTTGTAACCCCAAGTGGTCATAAAATCTACATCATAGGCAGGTCCAGAGGTTTCTGCTAACATATCATCTGTGGTACGCATTTCACCTTCTATATAACAACCTTCTATTATAGGATAACTAGCTGCTTGCATAAAAACACAATGCCCATAAGAACGTGAAATTACTGTAGTGTTTTTTAGATGGTTTCTTAATCCTCTTATTAAAATACCCGAATGTTTATAGTGCTTAATAACTGTATTTGTTCCTCCTTTACCAAAAGCATCTCCGTAACCATAAGGATATGACCCACGGACGGTTAAATGAAAACCTTCTATTAAATTATCCCTACCATCCATGGCAATTCCTAATGCTGTTTTAGTTGGCCTAGTATTACCTATATCTTCAATGGTTAAATTTTTAAGTACATTGTTATTGCCTAATATTTGAATTTCTTTAACATCTACATTTCCAAATTTTGTAAATACGTAAGTATTAATACTAATTTTAACATCTGTAAAATCATAAGTACTATTGGAACCTTCAAATAAAAGCAATGGATTAGAAAATTTGCCTGCAGTAATATCAAAAGCGCTAATAGAATAATTTCCAGGAGCCAATTTAACATCTACATTATCTTGCTTTAAATATGGCAATAAATCCTCCAAAGAATTTACAGTAACTGTTTGGGCTTGTAGTTGTTGCACAATCAGTAATAAAAAACCAATTACAATTGATTTAGTTAAATAGTAGTTCTTTTTCATTGTTTAAAATATTTAGTTTAGTTTGTACAAAACTAGACCATAAGAACTTTTTAACATATAAACTAATGACAAATGACTTTAAATTATGATTCATTTATCTCAAAACAGTGTTATATATTGAAAAAAAATGTAGAAAAACAACAATATTAACTTTTCTTGCTATTTTACTATTTTTAAATGTTTTACTATTAATTCTACTAAAAAGAAACCTTAAAAATTCTGAAATAAAAACAGAGATTCTATTGATGAAATAGCAAGAAAAAACAATATCATTATATTGAACAAAAAAAGGGTATAGTTTTAGCTATACCCTTTTTATTTTTTTAATCTAAAAACTATTTTAATAAATTTAGTAAACCTGTTAATTCTGTAAGGTTTAAACTAGAATTGCTATCTGTATCTAAAACACCAAAGTTTTCGGCTACAGAACCTATAGCTTCTGTTTTGCTAATAGCCTCATCTTCATTACTATCTAATAAATTAAAAAGTGTAGAGATTTGTTGTACTGTAGAGTTTGAACTTAACGAGCTTAATAATGTTGCGGCCTCTGTTACTGAAGATGTATTAATATTTTTAACGCTATTGCAACTAAACATAGTAACAACTAAAGCAAATGATAATGCTGTTTTTTTCATAAAATGAGTATTATTTTGTTTGTGCAAATCTAATTTTATTAAACTTTTAACTAAAAGAGAATAGACTAATAACATATATATATCTTTAAGTTAAGTAGATTAATAGACCAACCATTACTTGGTTAATAACTTATTCAAATAATTTGGATAATTTTTACCATTACCTTCACCTATTATAATAGAATCTCCAAAACAATTAATTTTGGTTTTAGGCTGATGCAAATTACTTTTTTCTGCTAAGTTTTTAACAATATCTCTTATCTAGACTTACTATTTAAAATCAGACCTAGTTCAAACTATTTTTCTGACTTTTAAACGAACAAATATTAACTAAAAAAATCAACCTAGTTCAGTATAACACAATACTTTCTCTATTTTTTAAGTGCTTTTTTTATGGCTTTATTAGCCAAAGGTTCCATTACACTATAGCCTTTCGCATTGGGATGCACAGTATCCCTTCCATACGCTTCTATTAACCCTTTATCTTCATTAACCATTGCAGAATAATAGTCTAGATACACCATATTGTTAGCTTCGGCATAAGTCTTTATCAATTTATTGAGCTCTACAATTTTATCAACGGGGTTTACAGAAGGGCTCCAAGAATAATTACTTGCAGGTAGGACCGAAGCCAAAACCACTTTTATATTATGTGCTCTTGCCTGTTCTGCCATAGAAAAAATATTATTGGCTATTTCTGGTACTGTAATAGGCCCTGTATTGCCGGCAATATCATTGGTTCCTGCAAGTATTACTACAACTTCAGGGTTTAAACCTATTACATCTTGCCTAAACCTTAGGAGCATTTGCGATGTGGTTTGTCCGCTAATGCCTCTTCCTATATAATTGTTTTTAGTGAAGAATTCTGGACGAAAATCGACCCATCTATCTGTTATGGAATTCCCCATAAACACCACTCGTTTTTCTTTTTTTCCTGGAGCTTTCAATGCCTCATTAACTTTTTTGTATCTTTTTAAATTGGCCCAATCTTCATTTGGCATTAATTTTATTTTAATTACTGTTTCATCAGTATTAACAGCTTTCTCTGGTAAAAAAATGGTTAATTTATCATTAATTAATTTTATTTTCATTTTTTTTGATAGGTCTGAAATCAACCTTGCTTCTCTTGGTTTAATTGTTCTATCTATAACCAATTTACCATCTTTTGGCCATTTAACTACATGTGCAAATAAAAACCCGTCTTTTGCACTGTAATACCCCCATTCTGGTTTTGCATAAGAATTAGTTTGAGCAACTCCTTGAAAAACATTTAAAAGAATTAACAGCGCAACAATTATTTTCTTGAGAACATTCATCTTATTTATTTTTAAAATTCTATAAAATAATAAGTAATTAGGTAATTCACCAAATTGAATTTTCACTGTATTTTATAAAATTTTATTATTAAAGAAAACAGGCAGGCAATAATGAATTGCTTGCCTGTTAACCTTTTAATTATTTATTTTTTGTGGTATTATTTAGCCAACTCTATTTTTACCACAGAAACAGGATTATCTGGTGCTAAAGTTGGCACTTCAACTAATAATTCCCTTGATGTACCTAATGTTTTTAGTTCAACATCAGGATTGGTTAATAACGTTGCTTTTTTAACCTTAATATCTTTATGAAGTTTTAATAATCCGCTTTTTGGCCAATCGAAAACATGAGCATAAATCACACCATCTTTTGCAGTGTAGCGTCCCCATTTAGGTTTTTCATAAGGACTAGCCGATGCTCCATAAATAGCCTCTCCATTTTTTTGTGTCCACTGTCCCATAGCGTTTAAACGTCGAATACTTTGCGCAGGAAATCTTCCGTAACCATCTGGCCCTATATTTAGCAAAAAGTTACCGCCTTTAGACACAATATCTACTAATTTTTGAATTAAATCTTCGCTACTTTTCCATTTATTATCATCTGGTTTGTAACCCCAAGTGCCGTTCATTGTCATACATGCTTCCCAATCTTCATCTATTCCGGTATCTGGAATTTCTTGCTCTGGCGTACCAAAATCACCAGCAAAATCACCTTCTGCATCCATTCCTTCCATTCCTTTTCTACCTTTATCAACTCTGTTGTTTACAATGGTATTTGGTTGAATTTCGCGAATAAAATCGTAAAGTTCTTTACCCATTTCGGTAGTGTAATCTGAAATCCAATCTCCATCAAACCAAACCACTCCAACATCGCCATAATTGGTTAGTAATTCTTTTACTTGAGGCTTCATATAATTTTTGAAATACTTAGGAAACTTTGGGTTAACCACCGATGGATCATCATGCTGTGCAATATTATAATTAGGATATAAATTACCTTGCGCATGTGGGTGATGCCAGTCTACAATAGAATAATAAAAACAAAATTTAATACCTTGTTTTTTACAAGCCTCTGCTAATTCTTTTATGATATCTCGTTTAAATGGCGAGGTATCCATAATATCGTAATCTGTTACTTTAGAATCCCATAAACAAAAACCTTCATGATGTTTAGAAGTAATTACAATATACTTCATTCCTGCGTCTTTAGCCATTTTCACCCAAGCATCAGCATCAAACAAAACAGGATTAAACATTTTTGGGAATTTCTCGTATTCCTCAACCGTATAATCTAACTTGTCCATGGCCCATTCTGCACCTCCTCCAGCTATTTTTGTGCCACGTTCTCCACCAATTATAGAGTAAGCTCCCCAGTGGATAAACATACCAAATTTAGCATCTCTCCACCAAGCCATGCGCTCATCGTCAGAGAGCTTTTTAGAACTAGAGCTTTGTGCAAACCCTAAATTGGTGCCCATTACAACAACCAATGCAAATAGTACTATGTTTTTTAAAGTTTTCATTTTTATTTATTTAGTATTAATAGTTATTTCTTGTTCTGTTTGATTACGCATGATAACCAAATCTAGCTTGTCTGTTTTATTTTCTGAATTTATTTTAAAGAAATCTTGAATATTTTTCACCTTTTGCCCGTTGGCTTCAAGTATTACATCTCCCTTTTTAATGCCGTTATTTTTTACAGCAGGACTAGGTTTCCAGATGCGTAACACAATAACACCTTCGGCAGTATTTAAACCATAGGCCGATTGTTCTTGCTCAGACTCTACACTTTTTAGTTGATTACGCAACCATGCGACTACAGGACTACTTTTACTTTCTGAAGGGTCTTTTAGTTTTGGAACTTCTGGTGTTTTTGCTATTTTTTTAAGCGAGGCTTTTTGAACTCCAAATTGATCCATTGGAAAGTTCTTGAAACCTAATTTTAAAGCTGGTGAATTTTCAGCTACTGAAAAATCTAAATGTTTAGGATCTTTAAACATTGGATCTCCAAAAGCACTATTCAAATCTCTATCATAAATTTGAGATTTCATCATAGATTCTTCGGTTGGAAATAAATTATAATCTAATTCTTTTCCCCATCCTAACAGCCCAACATCTTGATAGGTATCACCCACAATGTTGTATTTAAATACATCTTCACTATTTGCAAACCACACATGTGGATGCAAGGAGTTGTTTACCATGATATTGTTTTCGGCCACACGATTAAAACCTTCGCGTAATTTAAGTCCGCTATTAAGCATTAAATTATTATAAATATGATAGTTTGAAGAACCATCATCTAAATCGATATCCCAACCATGGTCACAACGAAAACGGTTATTTCTAATAATGGTGGTTTTAATGGCATCCCAAGTGTACATATCGGGAATTGCCGTGGTTATGCTGTCCATTTTACGACGGTTAGGATGCCAAAAACGGTCGCGCCCCCAAGAGTTAAACGATCCATGATCGCTAGTTTCTAAAACCGTGTTAAACACATCGTTAAATTCTAAAATATGACCGCCCCATGTACCATCTCCAATATTAATTCCGGCTCTTGGCACATCGTAAATACTGTTATGGCGTACATTAATATCCATTGCCATAGAAATTTGCACCCCGGCAGTTTGTTTTTCTGTACGACCTATTCGGTGAATTAAGTTATTAACTACCAAACATTCACGGGGATATAACTCATTTTTTGGACCACGGATAGTGTCCATATCTTTTAAATCTACAAATTGACCATAATTAAAAGACGGTGATCTTACAGCCGATGGGTCTCCAACAAAAGACACTGCACTGGCACCACAATTATAAATATGGTTACCTTCTACTATTAAGTTTTTATTATACTTACTAGCCATAATAACGTTACCACCTAAATTGGTAAACACGCTATTTTCAACTTTGCAATTTTCTGTACCTTCAAAAAATGCTACTGCTCCACGGTAAATGGTCCAATCGCTTCGTAATAAAGGTTCGAATTCCTCCATGAAAGTTCTTTGAGTATTTTCAAAAGTAATATTGCTAATGGTTATGTTTTTAACAGGGTTTTCAAGCGTACCTTCAACCTGAATTAAATCTTTTAAAATGGCAACTTCAAACTCGTCTTTTTCTAAATTCACATTTTTAGATGGCCAAAAGTATAGCTTGTTGTTTTCTTTATCTAAATACCATTCTCTGGGGCTATCTAATTCTTCAAAAACGTTTTCCACCATTTGGTATTCATCATGATATCTTGACCCTCGGTTATTTTGATGCCCTCCTTTTAAAATAGCATTTCCGCTTTCATCAACACCGGTAATTTCGTAATGAAAACCACCCCATCTGCCTTTGTGCAAAGCATGAAAAAATGCGCCTTCAGGTTTTTTCCAAGAAGCCAATCGTTCTTTTGAAATAGCATCGGCGGCATACCCTTGCCAGTAATGTCCGCTTTCATCGTAATTAGGATAACGTGCTAAAATTTGAGCTTGTTTGTTTACTACCAGTTGGTCAAAATCTAAATTTTCATCTACAGAAGTTACGTATATATTATCACTGTATTTTTCCCAATTAGGCACCAATAATTGTGAACCTTTAATATGTACCTCTTGGGCATTGGTTCCTTTAATGGTTAAACCACTTAATTGTGGTGTAATTTTAATGGCTTCTGTTAAGCGATAATCACCGGGAAGTATATTTATAACAATCTTAACGTCTTTATTTTCTGCCTTCAACACAGTTGCCTTTTTTATAGCATTGGCTATGGTTGCTAATGGTTGTTCTTTAGTTCCTGCATTGATATCTTTTCCTTCTGTTGAAACATAAAGTTGTTTGATATCTGCTTTTGTGTTACAAGAAAAAACAAGTAATAGTAGTAGTAAAAAAATATAAGGTTTGTTCATTATAAAAATTTATTAATCAATTAAATAGTTGGTTTTCCTTTTAAATAGCCCAATGATTCTAAAAATATATCGGCTTCTCTCACGGTTTCTTTATAGCATCTATCATTTTCTTGCTTTCCTTTGTTGAAAAATCCGTGTTGTTGATTTTTATAAATTATAACCTCACATCTGCTTCCTACCTCTTCCATTTTTTCTTTGTATTTATATGCGGTTGATACAGGAATATGTTTGTCTTTATCACCTAAAAAAAAGATAGTTGGTGGCGCCCCTTTTTTAATATTGTGCAGGGGTGAAATTTCCATATATCTATCACCAATTCTTTCATATCCATAGCCGCCTTCACCATTATCGATAACAGGGTTAAATAGAACAAGTGCATTAGCCTTTGGACTAATAGACAAATTATCGGTAGAATCGTTTAGTCCTTCTATCAAAGTGGTTGCCGCAGCTAAATGCCCACCAGCAGAACCTCCAGAAGCAACTATTTTATTTACATTAATGTTATATTTTTCAGCATTTATTTTTAAAAATCGCATTGCAGATTTAGCGTCTTTAACGGCATCAAAAGGTGTAGTACCGTGTTTATTTTTCACTCTATAATCTACTAAAACAGAAATCATACCTCGAGATGCAAAATATTTGGCTTGATCTAAAAATTGATAAATGGTTCCGCCATTCCAACCTCCTCCAAAAAAGAATACTATGGTTGGATATGTTTTTTTCGAATTAAAATTAACAGGATTATAAATTTGTAGTTTTAAGGTATCCTTATTAACTATTTTATAAATTAGCTCATGTGTAAATTTACCTGCTTTTTTATTGTTTTGTTGCCCATAGGATAGGGTAACAACAAACAACAATACTATAATACAAATACTCTTTTTCATCTTTTTATTTTAATTTGCTACTATAACTTTATCATAAGCTTTTTCTAATTTAAAATATTGTTGTTCTGGGTTGTTTCTATTTAACATTGCTTTTCTTGTAGACACTATTTCTCCATCTTTATACAACAATATTTTAGCGCGTTCTTCTCCTTTTTTGTAAGGTAAATTAATAGTAACTGGGTTATCGTTTTGAATAAGATAACCATCATCAACTTTTTCAATAGATACAGTTACTGGGTTTGCAGATGCAATTATAGTCCACTTTTTATAATCTACTCTGCTAACACCAGATAAAAATATAAAATCTAAAGGTGAATTACTTTTTGATGTTCTTATAACCGAAAGCAATCCTTTTTGATATAAATCTTCGGTTTTTGCAATATCATTTTCCGAAGCATTTACAACTATTCTATCTGTGGTTATATTGTCTGATAATAACACATCAATAATTTGCGCATTGGGATAGTCTTTTAACGAAGTATAGGACACGTTTTTTACTGGATTTAAATCGTCCTCTTTATAAGGATTAAAAACCACTGCAAAAGGGTTATTCCAAGCAGATTCCTCTCTTTTAATAACTAAAGTATGTAACGAATCTTTTAAAATTTCTTTAGGAGCAGTACCATTACTTAAAGCATTTGAGTTTGGTGCTTTTACCTTGTAAATGGTTTGATTTGGGCTCCCTTTAATCCATAATTTCATTTTATTTTTTGGATTATTGGCTTCTGCTAAAGTAAACACCGCCTTTACATCTTTTGATGTGACTGCTTTCTTTTTAGCTGAAAAGAAGTCATAGCCTTTTAAATCGCCAAGTTTTGAGCTTAAATCATTTGTGTTTTGAAACTTTAGAGCTTTTGAATTATCATCATAAACATCTAAGGTTTGCCCTATATTACGATAAAAATACTCATGTTTTTGCTTTCCTTCTTTTTGTTTTTTAGATCTAAAAACATCAACCACATAGGCTTTTTGGGATTTCGATTTAATAATTGCTGAAAAACGCTGTTGATAGGATACCGTTTCTGGTTCTAAAAAAGACACTTTTGAATACGTAAGTTTATCAAAAATAGTTGACTTGCCAGATTTTGGAAAACTATTATCTAATGAAAACGGATGATAAGTACGCATGTTACTGTAATTAGATTTTCCATCTACAATTACAGTATTGTGAGCTGGCATTCTAGCGTAATAATTCCTAAATGTAGGATGCCAGTAACTTGGACCTTTACCAGAATCTGGCCCTAGCACATAATTATTTGCAAACAACTCAATTGATATTCCGTTAGCATGAGCATGATTACCAAAAGACCCCGCTGTAGATAACATAACAGCATCATTACCTGTTCCTATTCTTTGATTAAACACACTAATATTAGGTGCGTAAAATGTTGGTGTTGTAATGGCTTCTAAATTAGCCTGTGCATCTACAACATCATCAACATAATAGAATAAATTGAATAAATCTTTAGCTTCTCTTTTATAAAGATTCTTTGATATAAACTCTGATAAAAACCCAGAAATTAGTGTTTCTTTTTCCTTTTGATTGTACTTTCTGTAATTTGCTATTAAAAGCTCGAAATTTTCTGGAGGTAAAATTTTATGTCCGCCATCACCAACACCAATCATATAACCCGATGGAAATAAGTATTGAAATGAAGCCCACACTGCTTTTTCTAAAATGGGGTACTTAGCTATTTCATTTTCATTAGTTACATGGTCTAACAAGGTAAATATTTTTAAAAGTGTAGTTATTACATGCACTGAGTAGGTAGGACTCTCTGGCCAAATACCAGTTTCTTGATCGTAAACATTTAAAGATTCGCTTACAGCAATTTGTCTGTCGGTTGAAATATTAAAAGTATAATCTAAATAATATTCGCGTCCTTTTCCGTTTTTGTAAGCCTCGTTATTTTCTAAAACTAAAGCGATATAGGTTAAAAATCGGGCTTGAAACAAATTCCAGTTATTATCGGGAATGCCATATTTTATAATTTGATCTGCCCACTTTTGAAATACCGCTGCGGTATTTGATAAATCTCTGTTTTTCGTTTTAAAATAATTATATAAAAAGTCGTAAGTTGTTACCAACGGAATAACAATTCCTTCGTGAATAACCTCGAATGTGGCCAACCCTGAAATAAATTGCTGATTAGACTTATTCAAATCTATTGGTGCATCTCTGTAATACATACCATTTATATATGTAAAAAACACAGGCGTTGCAAATTCGGCATATATTTCATCTCCAGTATACCAATATAAAAAAGCAGCATCTTCAACCAATTGCATTATTTCTTGATTGATTTTTTCAATAGCAAACCCCGCTTTTGATGGGTGAATCCATTCTTTTTCTCCTGTATCTTTATGCTCTAAGTAAAGTCCGCGTGGGTCATCAAAATAAGGTTCAACATCCTCAAGTTTTGGACGTTTGTAATCAGTAGCCCAATCTCGAGTACCCGAATACCTAACGGTTGGCACGGGCGCTGAACCTTCGGAATGTGAAAAATTTCCGCCTTTTAAATACACTTTATCATGCTTAGTTTTCCAGTTCATTTGTAAACGAGACACCAACCATGTAGGGTCTTCATTCCATAATTTAATGTACTTTTCTAGCTTTTTAATTTTCTTTTCAACCAGTGCTTTTTTCCACGAAACATTTTCAAGATTTTTTATAAAATCTTCCTTAGTATCATTGGTTATATAAATTCTAGGGTGTCCTAATTCTTGCCCTATCAATGTGCTAGAACTCATTAAAAAACTAACTGTTAAAACAATATATAGTTTTAGTGTATTCATTCTTTTTATTTTATTGAATTTTCACATTATTACCTGCAGGGTAAGTTTTTGCTTTTCCCTTTTTTAATTGAATTGAAACAGGCTTGTTTGCGGTATAATAAAACACTCCATTAACCTGTTTTAACTCTGCAGAAACTGTTCCGTTTATGGCTTCTATTTTATAGTTCTCTTTTTGAAGCACCTTTCCTTTTCCTAAATACAAGTATTCAAAGTCTCCATCTTTTTCAGAAGCCACCCCAAATATTCCTTTAAATGTGATGTTTTTTGATGGTTTGTAAAGCTTGTTTTCATCAATAGAATTACAAATTATTTGCGTGCTATTTTTAGATTCTACTTTTAAACTTACCATATCAACAAATTGCCCAAGCTTAGAAATATTGGTTATGTGCTTTTTTCCAGTTTCATACGATTCAAAAACAGAAACAAACGGATTTTTACTTCCATTAATTCCATTTTGTCTTACTATTAAAGTTGGTGTAGTTTCTGGACTTTTATTAACCTGTCCGGGAGTTACATCATCTCTTAAAGTAGTTGGTGGAGCATCAACAGTATAGATTTCTCTATTTTTTTGTCCCATCATCCACATATCTGTTACCAAAGCAGGTTGTGTATTGTTTACCGTCCAAGTGGCATTAAAATCATTAGTATAATCTACTTTTCTTTGGTTTTTGAAAAAGTTATAGTTTTTATCGTATTCAGTGCCCAAATTGTTTACATGCTCTAAAGTCAATGTATTATTCGATACATCTTTCAGCTCCATTACATTTCCTAAGTTATGGTGGATGTAATCGTTATCGTCTTGGTTAGATCTAAAAATATCAACGTAATACCCTGATGTTTCCGAAGTACGAATCATAGCTACCAAACGTCTTTTTTCATTGGCAGATACATCGGCAAAAGAAACTTTATTGGAAGTATAGTTGGTGTTATAAAAACTTTTAGTAGTGTCTACCCATGGATCCATAGCGTTAATCGTTATCTCGCCAGACTTATAACCAGGTACTATTGTGTTAGACCCAGTTATACCTCGGTGATAACCCGCATCTTTAGACCAATACGATTCGTAGGCAGAAGCATCGGGAGACATAACCCAACCTTTGCTATAAAACTGCATTGCTAAACCATTTTCTGATAAATGTGATTTCTTTTTTCCTCCATAAAGAGTAAACATTAATCCGTTTTCTTCATCATTTCCATTTTTCATAATAATATGCCTGTGGAATGGTGAATAAGCTGCCCTATGAAAGGGTATTTCATTACCTGATTCAGGAAGTGGTTGATTAAATAGAATTCCTTTCCAATCAGATTGTGTTCTATCGTAATAGCCAGAGGCTATGTTTTTTCTAATTACGGTTGCCATTTTTTTGGCTGTTTCGGTGTCACCTTCCCATGTTGCATAAGTTAACAAAGATTCAAAAGCCGACATGTTTGGTGGACCTCCTCTCATATCTCCAAAAAGCACCAAATTACCACGAGCATCTAACCAACCTAAATTTGCTAATGCTGCTTTATTTACTATTGGGTTACCAGATAGCGTATTCACGCCCGATTTATACAGTTTCAATCCCATATCTAAAACAAAAGGAATCATGCCCGATGCATAGCCTGGAGACTCCGGCCACAAACCAGTTACTTCATTATAGTTTGCCATAATTTCAGGTAATCCTGCATAATGCTTACCTGATTTTTCTGTATAAAACGGAATATAATATTCACGCCCTTTGCCATCTTTATAGAAATTATTAGATTCTAAAACTAGTATGCTTCCAATAATATTTTTATATCGGTTAACATTCCAATTGCCTTTTTTACCACCTCTAACCAATCCTATTTCTATAAACCTTTTAAAAACTGTACTGGCTACATCAACTGTATTTTTTTTAATAGTCTTTAAATGTTCATGCGGATGTTTATTTAAGTAATTATATAAGAAATCATAGATAATGGCTGCAGGAATTTGTCTGTCATCATGAATAACTTCATAATCATAATATCCTAAAATACCTCCAGGTTTGTATCCACCGGGGCCTCCTGCAGATTCAGTAGGATCTAAAGGTGGTTTCATATAATAGGTTCCCAAAAGCCAGGTCCAAAAAATATCTGATGAAAATTTGGCATATTTTTCATCTTGAGTTATGTAATAAGCAAATGCAGATTTTTCGGCCAGTTTTAAAATTTCCATATTGTTTTGGCGAATCATGTGACCGCTTTTTTTATACGGTACCAAAACAGGAGTTTTATCGCCACTGGAGCGACTTATGCCCCACATATCTCCAGTCTCGTTATATGGTGTACGGTCTTCTAATGGTACATTTACATAATCGTTCCATTTACGCATTCCAGGAAGACGTACTGTTGGTACGGGGGCATTGCCTTCTCCATAATCCCAATCTTGACCTTTTATATAACATTGGGTGTATCTCTCTCCATCTTTCCAGTACATTGCTAAGCGAGACACTATCCATTCTGGGTCTTTTATATGACGGTTTACATAACCATCAATTTCTTTTAAGAGGTAATTCCACGAGGCATTTGCCCAATCTTCATTTTCTATTTTTTGTAATACAGCTTGCCTGTCTTCTTTTGTTGCAAACAACCTAGGATGATCTCCTATTTGTTGTGCTACCAAGAAATTACCGCTTAGCATTAGAATTAAAAATATGGAAGATATAAGTTTCATACTGTATTTTATGTTTTTTTAATGAAGCGGTACGGTTTCAATATCTGGATTATCTTTTGCTTCAAGGTATTTTCTTAAAATTTCTTGATCTAACTCTGAACTATCACCATAATGCGCGCGCATTTCTTTAAGTTGTTTTTTTAGTTTAACTACTATATCGGCGTAAGCAGGGTCATTAATAACGTTTTTCATTTCATTTGGATCTTTTTTTCGATCGTATAATTCCCATTCGTCAACATCATAATAGAAATGAGCTAATTTATATTCTTGAGTGATGATGGCGTAATGTCTTTTTACCATATGAATTCCTGGGTATTCGTAATAGTGGTAATACACAGCATCTCTAGTCCACTCTTCATCATTACCTAATAATAGAGGAATTAAACTTTCTCCCTGCATATCGCTTGGCGCTTCTATATGAGCTGCTTCTAAAATGGTTTGTGCAAAATCTAAATTTTGAACCATTTCGGTGTTGGTAATACCTGGCTCAATAACATTTGGCCACTTGATTAGCAATGGTGTTTTAAACGACTCATCATATACAAAACGTTTATCGAACCAACCATGCTCTCCTAAATAAAAACCTTGGTCTGAAGTATAAATTACTATGGTGTTTTCATCAAGACCAGATTCTTCTAAATAATCTAATAAACGTCCTACGTTTTCATCAACCGCTGCAATACACCCTAAATAATCTTGCATATAACGTTGGTAACGCCACTTCATCAACTCAGTGTCGTTCATGTTTGGATATTGTTTTTTAAAGTCTTCCATTAAAGGACCATAAACAGAATCCCAAACGGCACGTTGTTCTTCATTCATTGCTCCAACTTCACGATGAAAAGCTTCAATATCCCAACCCGATTCGTCTTTTAAACCGAGTTCTTTCATAAGTTCAGGGTAAATTTTAGCATCTCCAGCCCAATTCATGTGCTTTAACAAATTCATTTCGGCTGTTTTGGCAGCAGTACCTCTTCCTTCGTAATTATCGAACAAAGTTTCTGGTTCTTTAAATGTTTTTTTAGTGTATTCTTTAAAATGACGGGGAGCTGGCAACCACTCTCTGTGTGGTGCTTTTTGCATAGAGAATAACATGAATGGTTGGTCATCATCCTTGTTTTCCTCTAACCACTCTAATGTCATGTCCATAATGATATCGGTTACATATCCCTCAACAGTAATTTGACCATCATTTGTATTAAAAATAGGATTGTAATAACGCCCTTGTCCGGGTAAAATTTTAAATTCATCAACACCTTTCGGATTATTTCCAAAGTGTAATTTCCCAAACATAGCTGTTTTATAACCTGCTTGTTGCATTAACTGCGGAAAGGTAGTTTGTGATTCATCGAAAGGAAATACATTATCTACTTTCCCGTGAATATGGCAATGTTTACCTGTTAAAATGGTAGCTCTTGACGGTGCACAAATAGAATTAGATACACAGGCATTGGTAAACTTAATTCCTTCATTTGCTATTCTATCTATATTAGGTGTTTTAATTAAACGATCACTATAGGCACTAATGGCTTGATACGCATGGTCATCAGACATCATAAAGATGATGTTTGGGCGTTTAGTGGGTAGTTCTTTTTTCTCTGCAATTTTCTGATCGTCTTTTGATTTACAAGACACTATACCTATAACCAGGACAACAGATAATAATTTTAAAAAAGTTTTTTTATTCATCATTTTTTAATTTACTATAGTTTAGTGATGTGAATAGTAAATCCATTGTTACTTTTCACATCTAAATTTAATTTTGAATCTTTTGATACTTCAATCTCTTCAATTTTAACTTGCGTTCTAGTTTTAACCGTTTCGTCATCGGTATATACTTTGGCTTTATATTTAGCATCTGACTCTAAAAATGAAAAGTCTACTTCTACTTGGTGCGCTGTTGTTCCGTTGATACAACCAACAAACCAATCACTTCCTTTTCTGCGGGCAATAACTCCTATTTCTGCAATTTCGGCTTGTAACACTTTGGTTTCATCCCAAGTGGTAGGCACATTATTAAAAAATTCTAATTCTGGCTCGTTACCAATAGTTTTAGTATCACCCCAAAGTCCATCTTCTTTAATTGGGGCTGCTGGTGCTTTATCATACCAGTATAAAAATTGTAACGGGCTAAAAATACACACCGTTTTTGCCAGTTGTGAAGCGTGCGAGCCCATTCTATCTACGCGTTTGTTGTAGTAACACACGGTGTTATCGGCTGCTCCAGCCAACATTCTGGTAAACATGGTTATTAAAGTATGTTCGTTTGGCACAGTTTCTTCATCACCTCGAATGCCTTCCTGGGTTAATAAATTAGGGTAGGTTCTAGAAAATCCCGTTGGCCTGTATTCATCATGTATATCTATAACCAATTGGTACTTTGCTGCTTTTTTAACCGCTTCGTGCATCCAAGTAGTAGCATCTTGGTCTCCCACTCTTACAAAACCATATTTTACTCCAGAAACGCCCCATTTTTTAAGTACAGGAAAAACTTCATCTACTTTTCCCTCTAAGGCTCTTCGGTTTACGTAAAGCATCACTTTTACCCCTTTTTCTTTTGCATATTTACAAATGGCTTCAATATCAAAAGGACCTTTAGAACGTTTGGGGTCTAAAGTAACCGTAGTGGCATCAGAAGCGTTATCCATTTCGTTTCCGTACCAACCGGCATCAAAATGCACGTATTGCATGTTATGGCTTGCTACAAAATCTATAGCTGCAAAACCGCCTTGGGTGGTTAAAGTGGTTTCACGTAATACTTTCCCGGGTTCTACCCAAGAATCGTCGATAGCTGATGGCGGGTTTAAATTTTGAATTATGTAATTATTCTCCAACAACTCACCGTAACTATCGCCCATCATAATTACACGCCATGGTGATTGAAACGGTAATTTTTTATGTACTTGAGCACCTTCCATTTTTCTTTCGGCAATTACAGCTCCTGATATAGTATCGTGTATTTGCTCGCTTACTTTTCCATCTAAGGATGATGTAATACTATACTTTGAACTATTACCTCTATTAAAACTCATTCTTGCATAATCTACCAAACGTGCTTCTGCTAAGGCTATTTTTATGCTATCGCTAACTTCAATTAACAAAGGGCGTTCTGCACCTTCTTCCAATTTGGTGATTGGAATTTTTCGGTATTTTCCTTGTGCAGTTAACACGCCTTTTTCACGCTTAGGTGTAGACCAAACTGGATAATCTTCTGAAAAATTATAATGGATATTTTCGCTTAAACCAATTTCCTTAATACCCTTTTGCTCAGGAATTTCGTAAGCAAACGCAACACCTTCGTTATAGGCACGTGCAATAATATTAAGCTTAGCTTCGCCTTGTTTTAAATAAATTTTAGTTTGATTATAATGATCTGGAATGGTACTTAATTCACTAAACTTTGAGTTCCAAGTTGAATTTTCGGAAGTGTTTTCAACTTTTTCAACCATTATGTTTCCTGAAAAATTTAACTCTTCTGAAAGTAATTCTAAAATGGATGTTTGAATAACTTGTTGGTTATTGTAATGAACCGAAAACGAGATATCATTTGAGTTTTCGCCATCCATAAACACAATTTTTTTTGATGCATCTGGTGAAGCTAATTCAATGACTTCATTTTGTTTACAGCTTGTTAAAACCAATAATAGCAAAACCGCTACACTACTTTTTTTGAAAAAGATTTTCATTAATTTATTGTTTTAGTTTGATTGAAATATTTTGAAAATTTGTTGGTGGCACTTTAAACTGCACCACTTTTTGTCCGTTTATATGTTTTCTTCCGCCATTTAACTGTTTAAAGCCAATATTTAAAACCACATCGCCTTTTTTGTAAATATCTGGTACGGTTAGTAAAATAGCATCGTTACAGGTTAGTTTAAACTGACTGCCAGTAACTAAAGTGGCTGCCCCTGATTTTTTACCTAAAATCTCGATAGTATAGCCCTGGTAACTTAATTTCTTTCCGGCACCAATAAAGAGTATTGCTCCCTTATCTTCTTCGGTAACCAACCCAAATGTGCCTGTAAAATTTATGTTGTTATAGCTATAAAAATCAAAAACATCGGAAGAAAACACATAGTCAGTTCTATTGCTTTTACTATCAATTTTTAAACCTACAAAACTTGATTTTGAATCTACCTTAAACGTCTTAACAGACTTGATAGTTGCTGGTTCATCTGAAGACGATGGTTCATAAACCGCCACAAAAGGGGTTTTCCAAGCTTCTCCATATTGTCTTACTACGGTAGTAAGTTGCGGTGCTTCTTCAATTTCCTTCGGAAGTATTTTTCTGAAAGCTTCGGAATGTGGTGCTTTTACTTTGAACAACTCTCGGTTTTCGTTGCCATTCATCCACATATTCATTTTTACATTTCCGCTGTTGATAGACAGATTATAAGTTGCCTTAAACGGACTGTCTACCTCCACTGAAGTTTCATCTGAAAAATAATCGTAAGCTTTAATATTTCCTGATTTTGAATTCAGTTTTGAAGATGGTTTCAAATCAATAGATTGATTTTCTAAGGTTGAAAAATCTAATTTCTGACCTAAATTATGATAAAAGTAATCGTGATAATTATCATCTCCCGTTTTAGTTCTCGACCTAAAAACATCGATATAATATCCAGAAGTTTCACCTGTTCTTACAATGGCCATAACTCTATTTTGGTCTGCATTGGTACTTGGTTCATGAAAATATAAGTCCGAAAAGTTGATATTAGGGTAATATCCAGTTTTCCTTTCTGAAGCTGGGTAAACGTGATTCACTTCAAAAGCATAATAGCTACGCATTTTATTATACTGCGATTTTCCGTTAACCGAAACCGTATTGTGCGCTGCAAACTGCGAATAGTACTCACGGTAATCTGGACGGTAATAGCTTGAACCTCGTCCGCCCTCTGGAGCTAACACATAGCCTTTTCCGTAGAGTTCCATAGCAATACCATTAGAATGTGTATGATTTCCTAAAGATGCTACTTGAGAAACCATTAACCCATGTTTTTCGTTCATACCATTTCGCATATTTAACCAACTTACGGTAGGTGCGTAAAAGGTTGCAGAAGTATAATCGGAAATATTTGCCGCTTCAATACTAGCATCTAATTCCACTTTAGTATTGTACAGCAAGTCTTTAAAAGCATTTTTAGGTTTAGTAGTTTTTAATAATTGCTCCTTGTCTTTCAGCATATACAGTAAAGCCATAAACTTTTCTTCTTGCGCTCTTTTATTAAATTTTTGAGCGTTGCTGATTAAGTCTAGAAAAGGTTCGGTTTTTAATTCGCCATAATGTGAATCTCCAAAAGCTACAATATGCTTATTTGGATATAAATATTGAGGCATTACGGCTACCGCTTTTGAGATTACCGGCATATTGGGCATGATATCTACTTCTAAAGCATCTTGAATGATTCTAGCCAAATGCGTATAGCCTTTTGCTACGCTTAAAGCATAACCAGAACTTTCGTTCCAAACCCCATTGTTATGGTCGTAGCCATAATCTAATACATCGTTTACAGACCATTGTCTGTCTTCCGATTCGTTAAAAACTCTATTTAGGTAATACTGACAACCTTTTCCATCTTCATAGACTTTGTTATCATCTAATACTAGAGCTATGTTAATGACTTTTTCGGCTTGATGTAAATTCCAGTTGTTATCTGGCACACCATTTTTGATGATGATTTCGGCTAATTTCTTTAAGGAAGTCGTGTAAATGTGATTTTTGTCTTCGTGATTTTCTTTTATGTAATCATAAAGAAAATCGTAAGTTTCGGCCAATTCATCTACAATATTTTCCTTAATGACTTGAAAGGATGTTAACCCAATTACATTCTGCTCATTACCTTTTCTTAAATCTACGGGCTCTTTCCTGTAATACAATCCGTGAGTGTAAACATCAAATAAATGATGTGCTAATTTAGCGTAGTCTGTATTTCGCTCAATAAAATACACCAAAGCTGCATCGCGAGCCATTCTCATAATATTTTCATTGATGTTTTCAATAACCCGACCTGTTACTTTAGGTTGCACCCACTCCCATTTTCCTGTATTTTTATTCTCTAGGTAAAGTCCTCTTTTATCTTCTAAATAAGGTTTTACATCTTCAATTCTGGGGGTTTTATAATCTGTAATATAATCACGCTGTCCTGTAAACATTACAGTTGGTACTGGTGCTTTTCCTGTAGCGTGCGAATAATACTTGCCATCTACAAACACATCTGTGGCATGACTTTTCCAATACATTTGAAAACGTGAAGACAGCCAATTGGGATCTGTTTTAAATTGTTGAACATATTTTGACACTTTACTTTTTATAGATTCATAAGACACCCTTACCTCTTCTGAATTGTCTATAAAATGCAACAATTCTTCACGATTAATTTCAGAAGAAATTAATCGTGGGTGTTCCCTTTTTATGCTTTCAGGAAATACGAATTGAGCATTAGCATCTTTCATAAAAAAGATACTAATACAGCATATTAGTAAAGTTATTTTTTTAATCATAAGACTATTCTTCTCTTACCCAAATATGACTTTCGTCTAATAATTTTTTGTACTCAACTTCTAATAACTCTTTCATCTCTTTAAAAACTTCTGGCTTTTGAGTAGATAAATCTTCAGATTCATCTATATCATTTTTTAAGTTGAATAGCACGTGGTCTACTAATTTGGCATTTTTCACTAAAGCCTCATTGCCATCGTATAAATTGTGGATTCTTGGTAATGTTTTTCCATTAGCTTCAATACGAGCTAAAATTTTCCAATCACCATTTCGCATAGCAACACGTTGCTCATTTATAGCATCATAAAATGCCCATATTAATGGTTTTTCTCTTGTGAATTCTCCTTTTTCTAGCAGAGAAACAAACGATTCACCATCTAATTTTCTATTGGGTAATTTTGCTCCAGATAATTCTGCAAAAGTTGGCATATAATCTAAAGCTGAAACTACTTGGTCTGTAGTTCCTGTGTGAATATCTTTTCCAATCCAATTAATGATTCCTGGCACTCTAAAACCAGCCTCGTTTGTCCAAAGTTTCATTCCCTTTAATGGTCCTGGAGTTCCATAAGAATGTTTTGCTCTACTATAACGCATTAAGGTTTCTGGCCCGTTATCTGAACTGAATACGATTAAGGTATTATCTATATTATTTTTATTAAAGTAATCTATTAAACGTCCTACAGCTATATCAACATTTTCAACGTTAGCAAAATATTCAGCTTCTTCTCTATTTTTAGCTTTTGGAAGGTATTTTTGAACTAAATCTTCAGGTGAAGCAATTGGTTCATGTGGCTCGTGAAATGTTACTTCTAAGAAAAATGGCTTATCATCTTTTTTATTTTCTAGCCAATTGATAGCTTCACTAACAATAATTTGGCTACTGAATCCTTCTATTTCACCAACTTTTTCACGATTACGAACAAAATTGGTTGGGTTTTTATGGCTTGGAGCTGCATTATTGTGTGTAGCCATCCAGTAATCAAAACCAAAATCGTCTGGCTGGGGTTGCTTATTGCTATTAAATCTAGAACTACAGTGCCATTTACCCACTAAACAAGTAGCATATCCTACCGATTTTAACATGGCTGGAATGGTTTGTTCGTGTGCTTGAAGATGTACCAAATCTCTATTATCTGGGCTTTTCTTTAAACCTGGAATAAAATCGTAAATACCTGCTTTATTTGGACTTCTACCAGTTAACAAGCCTGCACGAGAAGGTGAACAAACTGGTGCTGTAGAGTAAAAACTAGTAAGTTTTATACCCGTTTTGGCTAATTTATCTAGGTTTTTGGTTTCAATCACTGGATGTCCAAATGAAGATAAATCACCATAACCTAAATCGTCACATAGAAGCACCACAATATTAGGCTGCGTATTTGCTAAAGTTGGAGTTGATGTTTCTTGTGTGTTTTGAGTTGAACTCGTACTGTTTTTGCATGAAATGCACAATAAAGCTATTAATGAAAAAAAGTAAACTGTTTTAAATTTCATTAGTTTTTATTATTTGAATTATTAAAAAAATCATTAAAAAACACCATGTGGTATTTAATAGAATTTGCCCAATATTTATTGGTATGACCGCCTGGACGCTCAATATAATCGTGTG
Organism: Seonamhaeicola sp. NFXS20; assembly: GCF_049132085.1. Classification (NCBI taxonomy): domain Bacteria; kingdom Pseudomonadati; phylum Bacteroidota; class Flavobacteriia; order Flavobacteriales; family Flavobacteriaceae; genus Seonamhaeicola; species Seonamhaeicola sp. NFXS20. The sequence continues at coordinate 120,656 of NZ_JAFMPU010000004.1, forward strand.
GAATTCTTCGTTCTAAAAGTTTTTTATGAAGACGAACATTGGCATCATAAAAGAAATCACCTGTTCCGCAATCAAAAAGAAATTTTAAATTCTTCCCATTAAGCAGATGCACTTGATTAATTACCATATTTTTATCCCAGTTATCAGGATGTTCAGCATATTTACCTAAACGGAGGCTCAATTCCCATTGTAAAGGAAAGCCTCTAACATCTACTCCGCCACTCATACTTGCAGCAATACCAAAAATATCTGTATGCCTAAAAGCTAAATATAAAGCGCCATGACCACCCATACTATATCCTGTAATAGCTCGATTTTCTTTATTTGCTTTAGTATTATAAGCCTTATCTACTTCTGCTATCAACTCCTTTGAAACATAGGTTTCATACCTCATGTGCTTTTCCTTAGGACTATCAAAATACCAACTGGTTTTGTGTCCATCTGGACAGACTAAAATCACATTGTATACATCGGCATAATCTTTAATTTTTGGTGCTTTTTCAAGCCATGCCTTGTGATTGCCTCCGGCACCATGCAATAAATAAACAACTGAGTATAACTTCCCCTTTTCTGGATAAGAATTAGGTGTAATTACTACATTTTTTATGGTTTTGTTCATTGATTCACTATACACCAAAAGCGTATCTACTTTTGAAGCAAACAGTTGAAATGAACAGCAGAAAAACAATAAAAGTGCAAGGTTCCTTTTCATGAAAAATATTTATTTTTTTAGCATAACATCTTCTAATTCTTCTAAAGTTTTTCCTTTGGTTTCTGGCATCATAAAAGCTACAAATAATAATTGTAGTACCATCATACCTGCAAATATTAAGAAAACATAACCTCCTCCTGCAACTTTTAATAATAGTGGGAATAAAGACGGAATAACCGCTGCTAAAACCCAGTGCGTTGAGCTACCAAAAGCTTGTCCTGAAGCTCTTAAATGATTTGGGAAAATTTCTGAAATAAACACCCAAATTACAGCGCCTTGACCTACAGCGTGTGCTCCTATGAATAAAAATAAAAACACAGGTACAAGTATTCCTGTCCATTCTAAAAAGAAGGCTGCAGATAAAAGACTTAATGATACAATATAGGCTATAGACCCTATGTACATTAAAGTTTTCCTTCCTAATTTATCAATTAAAAATACACCTAACAATGTAAAAATAAGATTAGTAACACCTAAACCAATACTATTTAATAAGGCTGAACTTTCTCCCAGTCCTGCAGATTCAAAAATACGTGGTGCATAATATAAAACTGCATTAATACCAGAAAACTGATTAAAGAAAGCTATTAAAAATGCTAAAATTAACGGGAAACGATATTTTTTTATGAATATAGTTTCAGACTTATCACTTTTATTTGCATGCGCATTAAACTCATTTATTTGTTCATTAACATCTACATTTGGATCTATAATCAACAATACTTTTTTAGCTTCCTCAACCCTACCTTTTGATAACAACCATCGAGGACTCTTAGGAACACCTAAAGCAAAAATAATGTACAATACAGCAGGAATAGCTTCAACACCTAACATCCATCGCCATGCGTTTTCACCAATATCACTTAATAAATAATTTGACAAATAAGCCACCATGATACCAAAAACGATATTAAATTGGTACATAGCCACTAGCCTTCCTCTATCTTTTGCTGGAGCTATTTCAGAAATATAAGCTGGTGCAGCAATGGTTGAAGCACCTACACCAAGGCCTCCTATAAAACGTGCAAATGCAAAAACATACGGATCGTTTGCTAAAGCAGACCCTATGGCAGACACTGCAAACAAAATCCCTATAGCTATTAAAGTATTTTTTCTTCCGAATTTATTAGTAGGGAACCCTCCAAAAATTGCACCAACTACTGTTCCCCAAAGCGCCATTCCCATTACTACAATACCATGAAAAGCCTCTGAAGACCCCCATAAAGTTTGTAATTTTTTATCGGCTCCCGAAATAACCACAACGTCGAATCCGAAAAGAAACCCTGCTAATGCTGCAGTGATAGACCATAATAATATTTTTTTACTCATTTTATATAAAGTGTTAATTAGTTTAATTAATTATTTATCTAAAGGAATAACCATATTCCATGTTTTTGTACCGTTTCCAAAACCGCCAGAACCATCCATAGTTGCGAAAAAAATATGTGTTGGCTTACCATTTTCTGTTAACACAAATGGGCGCTCTAATTGGCCTTGTTTTATAGTTTTACCATTATCCCATTTTACGGTTTTGGTATAGGCTCTTGGGTTTTTATCAACTTCCCAATGAATACCATCATTGGAATGCGCTAAAAGTCCGTCGCCTTTTCCTCCGGTTATCAATCCGCGTTGGTCTTTGGCTACCAAATGAAATCCGTCATCATCGCTCCATAAATGAGGGTCTTCCACTTCTCCTAAATGCTCCATAGAAAACAATGGGTTTGTGCCCACCACGGTATATTCGCCATCAAAAGAAGGTGCTGTAGCCACACCAATACACATATCACTATGTTTTATACCATCTTCTCGATAGCTTCTTCCTTTAAAAAGCAACACAACGGAACCATCTTCTTTAATTAATGGTGAAGGATTGGATGTTAAAAAACTATAATACGAATCAGGTTTTACATCTAAAATTGGCATATCTAAACGTTTCCATGGGCCATACGGACTTTTAGAGGTGGCAATTCCTACTCGTTTTCTCCATCGAGCCGCGATACTCCATTTTGTACCCAAACCAAATTCATTTACATTATTTGGTGTTACATCTTCAAAAGGATGTGTAGATCCCATATAGTAGAGAATATAAGTATCTTTATATTTTACAATTTTAGGATTATGACATGAGCGTCCGTCCCAAAATTGTGCTCCACGATTGCCCAAAGCCACATCTTCAAACTGGTAAGGGCCTTCGGGAGTATTGGAAATAGCATGAACAATTTCTGACGCCACCATCCACCCTGGGTGAAATGGCAAATAATTTGGCCATCTAGAAGCGTACATGTGGTATTTGCCATCATCGGCTTTAATTACAGAACTGCCCCATACCCAATAATCATCCATTTGCAAACCGCCATTTACAGGAGCTTCTTTTAAGTTATTGTAAATAGAGTTTTGTGCATTACACGACATTAAAACCCCAATACAAAAAAGAAAAAGATATTTCATAACTCTGCTATTAATTAGTTTTTGATAGGTTGAATTTTTATCTCTTTTAAGTTTAGTGCAGTCCATTTTCCAACAACAGGCATTAGAGATAATTCCTGCTTTCCTTCTTTATTTATAGTAATAGTTCCCAATTCTAATTTTTTGAATCGTTTAATATTTTTTCCACTTGCAGGAATTTTTATGTTTTTTGTTTGACCGTTTACCGAAACCGTAATTTCAGTAGGATCTTTTGCTGAGTAGTTTCCAATTAGTTGAAAAGTTTCTGGTGTTTTAATTTCAAAATTCCAATACACTCTAGCCGTTTCACTTTCCCAACTGCTTATACAATCTAAACGCTCGTCATATTGCGCTCCTGGTCCTTGAAGATTTTCGTACTGCGCTCTATACGCTGGTAAAACTACTTCGCCCTTTTCATTTTGAGCCAATGGTTTTTGTGGTAAAGCATTTGGCAAACCTTTCAACTTTAAAACAATAACAGATGACACACTATCTGGTGCTTTACCAGTTAATTTCACATTAATACCGTTATCATGGATTTCTGTTTGAAAAGTTCTTGATTTGTTGGTTAGTAAATAACAAGATTCTACTTCGTTTTTTAATCGAACAGGTAGAGCTCCTCCATCTTCCCAATTGTAAACATGCAAATATAATAAGGCTTTACCCTCAACTTTTTTCATGGTTATTCTTCCCCAATCTGGTATGGTTTCGGTAGGGCTTGCTTGTGTGCCATAAATGGCTTCGCTGTTTTTATCCATCCAAGCACCAATAGCTTTTAATCGGTCTATAGCTTCTTGCTTTAAAGTTCCTTCGTGTGTAGGACTTACATTAAGCAAGTAGTTACCTCCTTTACTGGCTTGATCTATTAGGTTTCTAATTAAGGTTGGAATAGGCTTAAAATTATCATCATCACTTCTATAGCCCCAACTTCCGCTTATTGGCTGGCATAATTCCCAATATTTTGCTTCTGGTTTATATCTGGGACCATTTCTTTCAAAGGTTTTATGATCTCCAGGATAATCATCGCCCAAGCGGTCGTTTGTTATAATTCTAGGTTGTAAAGCTGTTGTGATGTGATATAAACTATCTACCACTTTTTTAGTCATTTTTCTTGGTGTATCCCACCAAAAAATAGCAATGGGGCCATATTCGGTTAGTAGTTGTTTTACTTCAGGTAACGCTTTTTCATAAACATATTCATCACTACTTACACGCTTTATGGTTTTATCCCAATGGTTACCCATGCCTCCTGGGTGATGCCAATCTTGAGCTTGTGAATAATAAAACCCAAATTTAATGTCCTGTTTTTGACATTCTGCAGCTAATTCTTTTAAAATATCTCGTTTAAAAGGAGTTGCTTCTACAATATTATAATCACTAGCTTTAGAATTGAACATTGAGAATCCATCATGATGTTTTGCAGTAATAACCATGTATTTCATGCCTGCTTGTTTTGCTAAAGACACAAATTCTTTAGCATTGAATTTAGTTGGATTAAAATCTTTAGCTAGTTTTTCATATTCTGCAATGGGGATTTCGGCGCGGTTCATAATCCATTCTGCACTATTAGGTTGCGCTTTTCCGTTATAAAACCCTGCCAGTTTAGTATAAATACCCCAATGAATGAACATACCAAAACGAGCTTCCTGCCACCACTCCATTCGTTCTTCATCCGAAATCTGTTCTTTAGTTTCTATTTTTAAAACTTTAGATTCCTTAATATTTTGTTTACATGCTGAACTTAAAATTAGAGCCAGTAATAAACTTAAAATTGCAACCTTTTTCATTTTAAAATTTGCTTTTAAATGTAAAAACATATAATAGTTACAATAATAAAAATTACAGTGTTTTTTGAGTATAAATCATAGCGCATTGATTATAAACTATTGCTCTTTTGCTGTTTCTATGACTACGGCTACTGATTATTACAAAGGTTTAAAGTATAATGAAAATAATCTCTTAAAAGACAACAGAGAAACTAGTAATTATTATTTTAACAATTTACTAGGTGGAAATCCAAATTGCTGTTTAAAACGGCGACTAAAATAAAGCGGATCATTAAACCCAATTAAGTCTGTAACTTCTGACACGTTATATTTTCTAGTCTTTAAAAGTTGTGCTGATTTTTTTAACCTAACCGTTCTAATAAATTCATTTGGAGACAAATCTGTTAACTCTTTAATTTTTCTGTAAAGTTTTGATGAGCTCACCCCTAATTCACTACACAAAAAACTAGTTGTTAAATCTGGGTTACTAAGGTTTTTCTCTATTGTCTCAGACACTTTTTTCATAAAATCTTCATCAATAGGAGAATGAGTTAACAGCCCTACATCACTATCAGCCTCATCGGAAAATTTAGATTTTAACTCTAATCTTGTTTTTATAATGTTTACTATTCTTGATTTTAACAATGATGGATCGAATGGTTTTGTTAAATACCCATCGGCTCCAACATCAAACCCTTTTACCATATCTTCATTTTCAGAGAGCGCTGTTAACAAAATTACAGGGGTGTGACTAATAAATTCATCATTTTTAAGCTCTTTACAAAACTCTAATCCGTCCATCACTGGCATCATCACATCTGCCACACACAATATTGGATTTATTTGCCTACACAATTGCAGGCCTTCTTTTCCATTTTCGGCTTCATAAACTTTGTAGTAATTTGATAAATAATCTACCAAATATTTACGAAGTTCAAGGTTATCTTCAATTACCAAAATCTTCTCCTTAATGTTGGTGTTAGTAGTTGTTTGTTTAGCCTGTATTTTAGGAATTATATTGTTTTTTTCTTTATTGGCAACAATCTCAAATATTTCATCATCATCATAAAATTCGCGTTCTATTGGCAATGTAACCGTGAACACACTACCTTTATTTGGTACACTTTTTACATTAATTTCTCCTTTATGTAAATCTACCAACGACTTAACCAAAGACAAGCCAATACCAGAGCCGGTATTATTTTCTTTACTATTTGTAGCTTGGTAAAATCTTGTGAATATTTTTTCTTGACTCCTTTTAGGAATTCCTATACCATCATCACTAACTTCCATAATCAAAAAGCCATCGGCATTATCTTTTATGCCAATATACAAATCTACATGACCATATTTGTCTGTAAATTTTATAGCGTTAGACAATAAGTTATATAGAATTTTATCGTATTTATCTCTATCAATCCAACCAAAAAGCGCATCGGTTTCCTTATTAAAATTAAATTGAATTTGTTTGTTGTATGCAAATTCTTTAAAAGAATCGAAGGTGTTTTGGGTATATTGTAAAATATCTGTTTTAGATACTTTTAACTTTAACTCACCTGTTTGGGCTTTTCTAAAATCTAGTACTTGATTCACCAAATTTAATAACCTACTTGCATTTTGATGAATTAGATTATATCTACTTTTTTGATAATCTGTACTTTGATGATTAGACTCTTCTAAAAGCTGCGTAACTGGCCCTAAAATAAGTGTTAATGGTGTACGTAACTCGTGAGAAATATTGGTAAAAAATCGTAATTTTTCATTGTTAAGTTTTACATCACGCTCTCGGTTTACTTTTTCGGTTACTAATTCCTGTTTTAAACGCATGCGATTTTTTACTTCAATTCTTATAAAATAAATTATGGCTGTAATGATTAATAAAAACACTAATAAAGCTTGATAAGTTAACCACCACGGACGTTCAATTTTAATATTGTAATCTACAACTTCACTCCAATGACCATCATTATTACTAGACTTTATTTTAAATATATATTCTCCTGGAAATAAATTGGTATACTGTACGGTTCTGGAGTTACTGCTAGTGGTAATCCAATCGTCATCAAAATTTTCTAGTTTATATTGAAATTTATTAAGACGTTCATTGCTGTATGATGGTGAAGAAAACTGAAATGAAAAGTTTCTATTTTTATAACTAAGGTTTAACGTTTTGGTTTCGTTTATATCCTTTATAACTGGTGTTTCATCATTTATTTTAGAACCAGGAAGAATAATTTCATTATCAATTTTAATTTCTGTTATTATGGGTAATGGTGATTGCTGATTTTCTTTAATGCTATAGGGCGAAAAATAAATAATTCCGTTTTTTCCGCCCAAATAAATATTAGAATCGTTAAAATTGTAAAATCCGCGCGAACTAAAAAAATCTAGCCTATTACCACTGTTTACATGATAAATATTATAACTATCATTAACCGGATTTATTTTAGCAACACTGTTATTATTTACATTTAGCCAAAGATTTCCGTTAATATCTAAGAGCATATCTGTAACCCATTTTGAGGCTAATCCGTTATATCCTGTAATGGGTACAAAATTATTTTTGTTTACATCAAAATAGCTTAGCCCTTCTCGGGTGGCTGCCCATAATTTTCCAGAATTATCAAAAGCAATATCACTAACATTATAATGTGGCAAACCTTCGCTTTTATTTAATGATGGAATATAAGTGGTTTTTGTTTTAGATGTTGTGTTGTACTTTATTACTCCGGCTTCTGTAGCAAACCAAAAATTACCCAAACTATCAATTACTAATTCATTAACGTTTCCATTATCTAACAAAACGGTATTATTTGTTAATTTATTAGGTTGCTTTATGGTTAACATATTGGCTCCTTGACCAAATGAACTAATTACAATTGTATTATTATTGATAATTTGAATATCTGAAATTGGAATATCTTTAAAACCTACATACAATTCTGCGGAAGTATTGTTTAAATAATTATACACTAGCACATTTCCGTTCCACAAACCGCAGTAAAAATTCGTACCATCATTAGAGTGCACACATGCTATATCTTTTTGACTGCTAAACATAGGCACAAAACCTTCTTCCTCTTCAATAAAAAGTCCATTATGCCTTGTAGCTGCCACAATTTTATTATTGTATGATTTGGCAAACCCTCTAATACGTGGTGCTTGTCCTTCTATGTATTTTGAAATATCTTTATTGAAATGAAACTGGTTTTCATAAGGGTCGTATTTATCTAAACCATCTTCTGTACCAATCCATAAAATTCCGGTTGCATCAAAAAAGAGAGCAGACACCAAATTATCTACAAGCGATGTTTGATCAGACAAAATAGAATAATACCATTGAAATTTCCCTTTTGCAATATCTTCTAATTGATTACATACTAAAAGGCCACCTAAAGTACCTACCCAATATTCTCCGTTAGGTGATTGCTCCATAGATACAAAATAAGGACCTAAGGCATCGCGTATTTCGCTATTTTCTATATATAAATTTTCAAACTTATTGGTGTCTTTAGCTAATTTATAAAGACCTTTACGCGTACCTATAAAAATGTCTTTTTTGTCATCTTCATAAATAAAATTTAAATAGGGATTTACATCTGTGGTGTTAGGAACTTTAAGCGTGTAAGTTGTAGTTTGCTGAATAAAACCTTTACTATCTAGAGTTAATTTAGCTACCGAAGCTTCTTCATAACTTCCTATCCAAATATTTCCATTAGAATCTTCAAAAATTTCTTTTATATAATTAAAATTAGGCAAATTAACTTTTTCAAACCGCTTTTCTTCTAAATAAAAAATATAGAGTCCTTTATCTTTTGTACCTACCCAAACTCGTTTATATTCATCAACATAAATGGAGCGCACCTCTTCATCTGGTAAACTTTTTGGGTTATTTTTATCATTTAAAAATGTGGTAAATTTATAGGTGTCTAATTGCAGAAGCGTTAGCCCTCTTCTTGTTCCAATCCATAGATTATTTGTATCGTCATCAAGCTCTAATACGGTAATATCGTCGTTATTAATTTTATTGTCACCTTCATCTGAACTTAGATACGATTTAAATTCATAACCATCAAACCTATTAAGTCCCGAAAAAGTACCTATCCATAAAAACCCGTGTTTATCTTGCACAATATGGCGCACAGAGTTATGCGACAAGCCTCCTTTGTCGTTATAATGTTCAAATTTTATGTTCTGTGCATGTGAACAAAAAAAGAACATTAATATAAAAATAAGAACAAAGCGTTGTAGCATGATGTTAATACTTTTTATATTGAATACCTTGTTACTATTCAAACTAAATCAAGCAATTTTTATAATGGAATTTATTAATTTTTACTTGTTAGATATTTATTGACTTAATATACTTTGCAACCATTTTTCGGCTAAAACAGGCCAAGTTTCGGCTGCTAATTTCCCTTTTCTTAAACCATAACCGTGACCTCCTTTTGGTAACATATGTAATTCTACAGGGATTTTATTATTTCTTAGAGCTGTAGTAAAAACCAAAGAGCTGTTTCCGTAAGGATCATCTATAGTCCCAAAAATGAAATATGGAGCCTTTTTATCTCCTATTTTCAACTCGGGACTTAAACTATTATGTTCTCCTTTGTCTAAATATGCTGGATAAATAAGCATGGTAAAATTGACTTGACTAGAGGCTTTATCTATACTATCTATTGCCATATAGGATTGCTTTTGAAAATTTAAAGAAGCATTAGCAGCTAAATGTCCGCCAGCTGAAAATCCCATAACACCTATCCTTTCATCGTCTAAATTATACAGTGCAGTATTGCTTCTTACCCATTTTATAGCACGTTGTAAATCTTGTAAAGCACCTTCTCTTTTTTGTGGCACTCTATATTGTAGTACAAAAGCCGTATACCCTAAACTATTTAACCATTTGGCAATTTCTGTTCCCTCTTTATTAATTGCCAATATTTTATAACCACCTCCAGGGCATATTATAATTCCGGCTTTAGAACCATTAGGTTTTTTGGGTTTATAAACCGTTAAAATAGGGTTGGTGATATCTGTTAGCCGTATAACATTCCCTGTGGTATTATTTGTTTGTTTTGCTTCTTGTTTAGGTTGGGTTTCTCCTGACACTTTATTTGGCCATAGCTCTATAACGTTATTTGATTGAGCCTCAACCAAACAAGAAAAAAATATTATTAAATTTAAAAAAGCATATTTCATGCAGTGAATATACTAAGGATAATTGTTTTTACCTTATTACAATTTTAAAACCTGTAATAGGAATTTCATTTTCAGTATAATTTGGCATTTCAATTCTCAATCCTACACCATCCTGTTTCCAAACTACTTTTCTGTTGGTGCTTAATTGAGTTACACTTTTCACCTTAAAATTTGAAGCGAAACTTTTTATAAGTACTTCTGGTTTATGATAACTACATACATAAGCATACACATTACCATTTTTAAAGGTAAATTGCACTTCTGGAATAATGTCTTTTGGAGTAGCATCATGCACTGCATCTTTTAAGGTATTTTTACCTTCCTTTTTTTCAATTATTTCGGTTTTTTTTTGATTGGTAAGTATTTCATTTTGAATTTCCCAAGGTTTAGACCCATAAATTCCCTCTCCATTCTTATCCATCCATTCTCCTATTTTCGCTAATCCTTCCTTTGCCAATGGGGTTATTTCTCCTTTTGCAGTAGGACCGTTATTTAGTAGCAAATTACCGCCTTTACTTACGATTTCAAGGAAATGGCGCGTCATTAATTCGGGTGTTTTATAAATGGTATCGTACTCTATATAGCCCCAATTTTTTCCCATGGTAATGCAAGCTTCCCATGGTTCTGATTCCAAACCTTTTGCTATTTTTTGTTCTTGAACTTTATAATCTCCTAAATTGTTCCCTATTCTACTATTTATTATACAGTTGGGTTGAATACTTAAAATTAAATCTTTTAATTCTTGGCTTTCTTCTACAGTAATATCATGTGGTGTATCAAACCAGATAATATCTATTGTTCCATATTGTGTAAGCAACTCTTTTACTTGTGGTTTTACTTTTCTTTCGAAATACCGATGAAACACTTTGGCATCTTCATCAGGGTAATCTACTATATTACTACGTCCACCTTTAAATGGCCAATCGGTAGGCACATCTGGGTCTTCCCAATCGCGACCTAAGGAATAATAAAACCCGAATTTCATTCCGTGTTTATGACAGGCTTCAACCAATTCCTTCATGGGGTCTTTGGCATAAGGCGTGCGTTTTACAATATTGTAGTCGCTTGATGGTGAATTAAACATTGCAAAACCATCGTGATGTTTAGACGTAATGACTATGTATTTCATTCCTGCATTTTTTGCAGTGAGCACCCAGTCTTCAGCATTAAAATTTACAGGGTTAAAATCATCGGCAATAGTGGCGTATTCCTTTAGAGATATTTTCTCATGAATCATAAAATGCTCGTTACCTTTGGCTTTATGTCCTTTCCAATACCCCGCAGTTTTAGAATATAAACCCCAATGTAAAAACATACCAAATTTGGCATCTTTCCACCAATCCATTTTATCGGCAGACTGCGCGTTAACTAGATTGCACATGAAAGCAATTAGTACTATAAAGACAATATTTTTTCTATAATTAGTAAACGTCATAAGGAAACATTTTTTCGTTTAAAACTTAATAACTCCAAGGTATTACTCAGTGAATTCAACATTGGTAACCTTTACCACGATGGCATTAGGCCAAATTTTATTATTGTATAGTCTATGGGCCTTACTTACCGATATTTCTAACCTATCCTTATGCTGAACAAACGTAGTTTTCGGGTCGTTTTCTGGCCAGTATTCTACCACCTTGTCATTTTGCCCAAGCACAGATACCTGTGTGTTTTTAGTCGCTTTGATGTTTTTTAGTAAAAAATTCCTTCTAAAACCTTTAAACCAATGTTGCTGGTTGGTAATAAACACATAAGCCGTATTTTCGTTTTTGGCTTTTGTAAACCATATATCTCCATCTTTTATAAGTCCAGGGACGGTTCTTACATTTTTTACAGCTTCGTTATTTACAAACATCCACAATGCTATTTCACGTAAACGTTCTTCTTGCTCAATAGGAATTTCACCGTTAGGTTTAGGTCCCACATTCATTAAAAAATTACCTCCTTTTGCTCTAATTTCAATGAGTTTATTAATAAGTTCCTTTCCACTTTTATAATCTTCGTTGGTGGGTTTGTAAGCCCATTGCGTTCCCATGGTCATACAGGTTTCCCAAGGCCCAGGAATAGCGGTATTGGGTATTTTTTGTTCGGGAGTACTTATTTCGCCACGCGTTACCATAATGTTAGGGTCTTTCTTATGGACAAACTGAACAATATCTGCCTTTTTAAAGGAATCGAAAAACATCATATCTGGACTGTAGTTTTCAATTAACTCTGCAATTTGTTTTTTGTCGTACGCCAACAATTCTGGGTTTTTATCAACACCACTCATTTCTCCTTTTCTGGAAATTAAATGCCCTTGTTTGTAAATAAAACTAAAATCTTCGGGAGAAAAATAGAATCCTACCTTAATGCCATATTTTCTTAACGATTTGGCTAACATACCAGTAATATCTTTTCCGTAAGGGGTATTCATGATATTGAAATCGGTAGTTTTGGTATCCCACATGCAAAATCCGTTATGGTGTTTGGTTGTAAAAACCACATATTCGGCTCCTGTAATTTTAAACAATCTCGCCCACTCGTCTGGGTCAAATTTATTAGGAACAAAGGTTTTTGGAAGTTCATTCATGTAACGTTGTACATAGTCTTCGGAAGCTCCTACCATAGAATGACTTATTACAGTACCCAATTGTGAATCCATGCTCCAATGGATGAATATACCAAAGCCCATATCCATAAAATCTTCTACAATCGCCGGTTTATTTTTTAATTGTGCTAATGTTGAAAAACTTATCGTTAAGCAAAAAATTAATGTAAACTTTAAATTTAAACGCATGCTATATTTTTTTGTGCTATTATTTAGTTATTAAATATTGTAATTAATCATTGTTGTTGACAAACTCCACGTTAGTTAATTTCACTACCAGCGCATTGTGCCAAATCTTGTTATTGTAAACTCTTTGCGCTCTGGTTATTGAAAGTTCAACGTTGTGTTCTTGTTGTTTAAAACGAGATTCTGGTAAGTTATTGGGTGAATATTCTACCACCAAATCATTTTGACCTAACACCGAAATCTTTGTATCTTTTGTAGTTTTTACGTTATGGATGTAAAACAGTCGTCGTTTTCCTTTAAACCATTCGGGTTGATTTGTAATAAAGGCATATACCGTGTTTTTATCTTTGGCTTTTGTAAACCATATATCGCCATCTTTAATTTGGGTAGGTACAGTTCGTACATTTTTTACAGCTTCGTTGTTAACAAACATCCAAAGTGCTATTTCTCGTAAGCGCTCCTCTTGCTCAATGGGTATTTCACCGTTTGGTTTTGGTCCTACGTTCATTAAAAAATTACCACCTTTTGCTCTAATTTCAATGAGTTTATTAATAAGTTCTTTTCCACTTTTATAATCTTCGTTAGTAGGTTTGTATGCCCATTGTGTACCCATTGTCATGCAGGTTTCCCAAGGTCCTGGTTGCGCTCCTCCAGGTATTTTTTGCTCTGGCGTACTCATTTCACCTCTGGTTACTACAACATCAGGTGCAATTTCGTGTACGTACTGTGCCATGGGTTTTGCATGAAACGCATCAAAAAACATGACATCAATAGGACCGTAATTTTCAATTAATTCTTTTACCTGAGCTTTATCATATTCAAAAAGTTCTTTATTAGCGGTAACTTGAGTCATTTTTCCCTTTCTAGAAATAAGATGCCCTTGTTTATGAATAAAACTAAAATCTTCAGGTGAAAAATAGAACCCAACCTTTAAACCATATTTACGTAAAGATTTCACCAACATGCCTGTAATATCTTTTCCGTAGGGTGTGTTCATGATATTGAAATCGGTAGTTTTGGTATCCCACATACAGAAGCCATTATGGTGTTTTGTAGTAAATACAACGTATTCTGCACCTGTAAGTTTGAAAAGTCTTGCCCATTCGTCTGGGTCGAAATCTTTGGGGTAAAACGTTTTGGGAAGCTCTTCTATATATCTTTTCACATAATCTTCGGAAGCCCCAACTAACGAATGACTAATAACACTACCCAACTGCGAATCTAAACTCCAATGGATGAATATGCCGAAGCCCATATCCATAAATTTCTCGTTGAGCTCTGGTTTGTTTTTAAGTTGCGCGAAAGACGATACATTAATTAATAGGAATGCTAAAATAACAAATATCTGCTTTGTATTCATTATAAATTATAAATTAGGATTATTCGACATTTCTAAAACCAGTTGCCCTCCATTTACAATATCGGAATGTTCTATAAAATAGCCATTTACAGATTGCTTATTTAACTCTATTTTATTTACATAAACATTACTTGGAGAGTTATTGTTTGCATGAATAACAAACTTTTTCCCTTTATAAAAATCTGGGTTTAATTTAATAGTTATTTTATTAAAAACAGGACTTCCTATCTGGTATTCTGGGTTATCATCGGTACCGCCATTCATTTGAAACAACCCTATTTTCATGAGTACAGCTAAGCTTCCCATTAAGCCTTGGTCTTCATCTCCATTATATCCAGTAGAAGGCGACAAACCACTAAAAGTTTTATCTACGATACTACGGCTCCAGTATTGCGTTAAGTCGGGTCTTCCCAATTTATTAAACACAAATGCGGTTTGTATAGAAGGTTGGTTACCATAGTTAATTGGTATTCTTCTATACTCTGGGTGTTCCTCTAAATCGTGCGAAGTTCCTGCCGTAAAACTAAGCTCGCTCGCCTCTTCAAATTGCTTGTTTAGTTTTTCTACAGCTTTTTCTTTTCCTCCCATTAATTCTGCTAACCCCGTTAAATTATGAGGAACAAACCAAGTTGCTTGCGCACCATTAGCTTCTACAAACCCTACTTTATAATCGTATGGATCGAAATTTTTAAACCACGTATTATTAACATCTTTAGGGCGCATCCATCCTGAAGTTTCATCATAAACATTTTTAAAGTTTTCAGAACGTTTCAAGAAATAATTATAATATTCATTATGACCTAATTTTTTGGCTAATTGAGCCAAAGTCCAATCTTGATAAGCATATTCCATAGTAAGGCTAGCTCCGTCTTGATGCCCTGCAAATTTACCTTCTGGAATTGGATATGGCACAAAGCCTTTTTCTAAATAGTATTTAAAACCACCGCCTAAATTGGTTTTATGCTCATACCCCGCTTTTTCCATAATACCACCTTTCATATGGTTGCGTTTTAAAACTTGGTATATTTCTTCTAAATTTTCGGTAATTAAGCCTTCTTGAATAGCACTTACAATAAACGGTGTGCTAGAAGAACCCGTCATTACAAAAGTATAATTACCTCCCGATGGCCCTCTAGGAACTAAACCACCATCTTTTTGATATTGTAAAAGCGATTGTACAAATTCTTTTTTTATTTCAGGATAAACTAACCCCCAAAGGGTATTAATTGTCCATTGAGCTCCCCAAAACGAATCAGAGTTATAGTGGTTAAATTTAGGGTTTCCATTAACATCTAATGGTAATTGACCTACCCTAAAAGTATCTCCTGTATTATCAGGATAGGCACCGTTGGCATCACTAATAATTCTACGACCTTGTAAGGCATGCCATAAATCGGTATAAAATCTTCTTTGGTCTGTTTCTGTACCGCCTTCTACATCAATTCTTCCTAATAATTCGTTCCACTGCTCTTTAGATTCGGCAACCACATCATTAAAATTCCAGTGTGGTAATTCTTTTTTAATATTTTCGGTAGCATTTTCAATTGATGTATATGAAATGCCTACTTTCATAAGCACCTTATCTTTTGGATCTTCAAGGTTTACTAAATAATTTCCTGTTTTAATATCTTTTTCTACAGAAGCAATGTCTGTATTTAATTTTGCTTTAAAATAAACGGTGAAAGGTTTTGGTCTTCTTATAGTCGATTCCATAATCAATTTGCCTACTAACTCATTTTTACTAATTTTTGTTAGTTCTCCACCTATATTTTTACATGGTCCTAACTTAGTATTAAGATTGAATAAAATCGCTGCTTGGGTATTTTTAGGAAAGTTATATTTATGAAACCCTACGCGCGTTGTGCTTGTTAATTCTGAAGTAATTTGATATCTATCTAACTCAATGTAATGATATCCTGGTGTTACTTTTTCTGTTTTATGACTGAATTTTGAATAAAAATCGGTAAAAATGGTTGCTTTATTGTTTTCTGATACCGTTACTGGCATAAGAGATATTCCTGACATTTGCCACGCATGAATATGACTAAAGCCTTTAATGGTATCTGTTTTATACCTATAACCACTGCCCCAAGCTCCTTTAATTTCTGTATCTGGACTTAGGTTAACCATACCAAAAGGTCTGCTTGCTGATGAAAAGAAAAACCATCTAGAGTTTTCACTATCTAATAAAGGATAGACTTTAGTAGTATAATCTATAGCCTGTGTGTTTTCAGAATTTTCTACAGACTTTTCTTTTTCTTTACAGGTTAGCAAGGAAAATATCACAAGTATTATGATGTATATTTTCGTTATATAAGTATAATGTAACTTCATTATTCTTGGTTTAAGGTATGTGTTAATTGTTCAGATGTAATTGCTCTACTTATCCAATTTTTAGGATGATTATTTTTTATAATTCTTAACTCATTTTTTTCAAAAAAAAAAGCAACAAAAGATTATTTTCCTAGTTGTTAAATTAAAATATAGGCAGGCAAATTATCGCCTGCCTATATAAAAACTAAAATAAACTAACTCTAAAAAACTAAATTCAATTTCAGTTGCTATTATTCATAATTTGGGTTTTGTGTCATAGTTTCTGGAGAAAGTTGAATTTCTCTAGTTGGTATTGGTCTTAATAAATGTTTTGAAGCATCAAATGCACCATGATCTACTACATGAGGATTATACATTTCTATACGTTCTTCTAGTTTCCCCATACGTTTTAATACCGCCCAACGATTAGTTTCACCAGCTAATTCTAAGGCACGTTCTTCTAAAATTGTATCTAAATCAATTGAACCGTAATAATCAACTACACCTGTAGCACGTTCTCTTACCCTATTGATATGGAATAACGCTTGAGTGGTGTTTCCTGCCCCTAAATAAGCCTCTGCAGCTAATAAATGGGTTTCAGCTACTCTAAAGATAAAAGTATCACGTGCACCTCCATTTTGGTCAAAATAAATTTCATCATCAAACTTTTTCATTATTGGAAAGTTTACAAAATACGGATTTGATGAATATGTGTAATTTACTCCCGCAATATCATCTGGCTTACCCCACAGGTATTCATCTGGTTGATATACCCAATACCTATCTAACTTATCGGTAAGTTCAGCTATATCAAGTGGTTCTTTAGGAAAATATACCACTGTATCTCCTGGAATAATCACATCGTCCTCCCAAGCAGACTCTTCATCGGCATAAATAACACGATGTATGGTTACGTCTTCACGCGTATCATTATCAGCAAATAATGAGTAAAAATATGGTGTCATCATCAAACCATCTCCTTGTACACCATATTGGTTTGAACGACTTACACCCGGATAATCGAATAAATTGTACATAAATAAGGAGTGCTTGTTGTTATTTCTATCGCTTGCAAATGCATTATTTTCCCATTGTGCTGCAAAAAGAATTTCATCGTTTATTTGATTATCATAATCAAACACCTCAGCAAAGGTTTGGGTTCTAATATCGTAACCACCTATAGCTTGTACAGCTAAATCTGCTGCGGTTTGAAAATCGTTCGCTCCTGCAAAGGATTTATAAGCTCTGGTTAAATACACTTCAGATAATAAGTGTTGTGCAGCTCTTTTTGAAAAACGCCCTACCTCTGGATTGTCCTCTAAATCTAATATAGCAGCTTCTAACTCACTAATAATTAAAGCAAATGTTTCTTCTTCTGTAGAGCGTGTATAATCGTTACGAATACTAAGTGGTTCTTCTAAATCTAATACTACACCGCCATATTGAACTGCCAAATTAAAGAATGCTAAGGCTCTTAAAGCACGTGCTTGTGCTATACCATAATCTCTAGCTTCTAAATTAGTATCGCTCCAATTAACTTGGTTTTCGTAACGGTTTATTGCTGTATTAGCTTTAGCTATTACATTATAATTGCTACTCCAAACACCATTGGTTTCGGGGGCAACAAAATTATTGTAATCATTAGTACTACTGAACGCAAATAATTCGTTTTTGGTTGTAAACAGGTCTGTACCTGCAAATTTATAACCATGGTTTCTATACACCGATCTAGTTGCTGTATATAAGCCAACTATTAACTGGTCTGCGGTATCTTCAGTAATGAAGTTTTCACTTGTTACTGCTGAATACACATCTTCTTGTATAAAGTCATCACAGGCATTGAATAGCATTGAAAAAACAAACAATGCTATAACTGGTTTTATGTTTTTATATATTTTCATTTTTAATATATTTAAAATTAGTAGGCCAACTTAAGTCCGAATAATACTGTTTTCATCATATAACCTGCATTATAGGTATTCCCTAATGCAGTTTCTGGATCTGGTCCTGCGTAATCTGTAAACGTAAATGGATTTTGAATATCTAAAGTTAATCTGAGACTAGACATTTTTAGTTTATCTAAAGCATTCTGATTGAAATTATACCCTAAACCAATGTTACTAATTTTAACAAAATCTACATCTACGTAGTAATCGTTTCCAGTTGAAGCATATTGCGCAGCAGGATATTTAGCATTTTGATTATTAGGCGACCAATAATCTAAATCTACCTTATTAAACTTAGCTCTATCATTTTGCCATGGTGCAAAGTTGTTGTAAAACTCAGAATGTCCATAAGTTCCAAATCTTGCGTGCATTTGTACCGTAAAGTCTATATTTTTATAAGCAAATGTATTGGTCATACCTCCAATCCAATCTGGAGATATAGAACCTATTACAACATTATCATCTTGATTAAGCACCCCATCATTATTTTGGTCTACATATTTCCATTGCCCTGGAAACGCACCATAAGTATGTGCTTCTGCTGCCTCATCTATCTGCCAAATCCCATCAAATTCGTAGCTATAAATAGCATCTACAGGCGCTCCTATCTTACGCACGCCATGGTTTCCGTAAGGTATTTCATCTAAATCGCCATCTAGTTCTACAATCTCATTTTTATTTCGAGCATAATTTAAGCTGGTAGTCCATTTAAAATCTTCGGTTTGAATATTAGTTGTATTAAGAGTTAACTCAACCCCTTTATTTCTAACAGAACCATAATTTCCAATAGCTGTTCCATACCCAGATATAGCAGATAAGGTTTTACCTAAAATAGCATCAACTGTTTTCTTGTTGTATACTTCTAAACCTAAACGCACTCTGTTTTGAAGTACAGCTAAATCTATACCTACATTAACCTCTTTAGAGCGTTCCCATGTTAAATCATAATTAGCTAATCCTCCAACAACAACTCCATTTAAATGATTTTCACCATAAACATAATCTGAACCATTTAAAAATGCTAAAGATTGATAAGGTCCAACTACATTATCATTACCAGACTCACCATAACTAACACGGAGTTTTAGGTTACTTAACCAATCTACATCTTGCAAAAATGCTTCATCACTAGCTTTCCAAGCAAATGCAGCAGATGGGAAGAATGCCCACTCGTGCCCAACAGCTAATTTAGAAGATCCATCATATCTACCAGTAAAAGTAAACAAGTACTTATCATCTATACTATAGTTTAATCTACCCGCAAAAGAAGCTAAGGTTTCTTTTTCGTATCCAGTTGAATAGGTTCTAACATCTAAACCAGCTGCAGTGTTATAGTATTTATAAATATCTGTATCAAAATTTCTAGTTTCAATTTGGCTACCTTCATCTTGTCTATAATATACTGAAGAGATTAAAGTAGTTTTTAAGTTATGACCTTCTGCAACATCAAAATTCATATCTATAATATTGTCCCATGTATAAGAAGTATTAAAAAATGAATCATAATACGCGCGTGTACGAGTTTCATCATTTCTAGCAGATTTTGTAAGTAGACCAAATTGCTGACCATGACGTGTAGTACGTAAATTTGGTGCAAATTGTGTTTTAAAACTTAACCATTCTGTAGGCTTATAGTTTAAAAATACGTTTGCAATAACATCTAGTGCTCTGGTATTGTTTAACCATGCATCCTCGTATGCTTCGTAATATGGGTTTGTAAAACGTCCGTCTTGATCGTCTGGGAACAGAATAAGGTTTCCGTCAGGGTCACGAGGGTTTACTGTTGGCGCTAAACGCAATGTACTTCTAAATAACTCGTTACTTCCTGTTTCTCTTTCAGATAATGATAAATAAGCCTTTAATCCAGCCGTAAATTTATCTGATACTTTTTTAGTAACTGCAGTACTTAAATTATAGCGTTCAAATTTCTCAATTCCCATTATACCTTCATTGCTTAAATAACCAATAGACCCATTATAAGTTAAGCCATTATTACCTCCAGACATTGCTATGGTATGACTAGTTTGAATTCCAGTTTTAATATAGTCGTTTTGCCAATCGGTATAACGACGGTTAGCTACATTATCAGCTTCTTCGTTTGATGATCTAAATTCTCCTGAAAAATCAATAGCAGCATTATTATAATCATCAACTGTTGGATAATAAGGTGCATCAAAATCGAACATCCCTTGCCAAACACTACTTCTTAATACATCTTCAACAAAGGCCACATACTCATCGCCGTTAAACATATCTGGTTTATTAGCTACAGAGTTTATACCTACAGTAGCTTCATAAGTAAACCTTGTTTTTCCTTCTATACCATTTTTAGTAGTAATGATTACAACACCATTTGCACCACGAGAACCATATATAGCCGTAGCAGACGCATCTTTTAAAATGTCTACTTGCTGAATATCAGATGGGTTTAAAATATTAATATCATCAAAAAAAACACCATCAACAACAAATAAAGGTTTAGAAAGGTCTCCACTATAATCTAACCCATCTCTAGTTTCGTCATTATTTTGAATTACGGTATTACCTCTAATATCAAAAGAAAGTGGTGCACCTGGCTTATTGTTAGTAGTTCTTACATCTACTCCTGCAATGCGCCCTTGTAGGGCTTGACCTAAATCGGTTTTCTTTTGTTGTGTAATTTCCTGTGTTCCTATAGAAGCAACAGCACCAGTTAAATCGGTACGTTTTACAGCCCCATAACCAATTACTACTACTTCATCTAATCTAGAAGTGTCTTCTTCTAGTTTAATATTCAAAGTCGATTGCCCGTCATAAACAATTTCTTGAGTTTGATACCCTAAGTAAGAGAACACAATTACATCTCCTTTACTAGCTGTAATTTGATAATTTCCATCAAAATCTGTTGCCGCTCCAGTTGATGTTCCTTTTACAAGAACATTTACACCGGGAATTGGAACACCTTGATTGTCTGTAATGGTTCCTGACACTTTAGACTGCGCCCAAGAAATACTAGTGAAGCCTATTATTAAGACCACCAATAAGAGTTTAAGTTTTTCCATATCACTATTTAGTTTTAGTTAATGATGCTAATATATATTTAGAGTTTTATTTTAGAATGGATAAATTATTCTTAAATATGGACACTTTTATCAATAAGTATATTAATACAAACCCTGTAATATTAAAAAATTCGCAATTTTTACACTAATCTTAACAGATAAAAGACTTTTAAAAAGAACGATAAATCCATATCTTTGAAGAAAGACTCCATTTAAAAGAGTGCAAAACAGACTTACCTTAACAAACTTTTAAAAATACTAAACATATTTAAAAACTCTTATTAACAAGTCCATCCTTAGATTCTCAGGTTTATTTTACAGATACTAAACCCTCCTGTATTTTTTTAAATTCAATAAAAAAAGGTTAGATAAATATAGCTCTATATATGCTTCACCGTAGTAACCTATTAACAAGCTTCTTATTGGAATAGAGATTTTATTGTATTCTTAATAACTCTAACATAAAGATAAAATATAGGCAGACAAAGAATTGTCTGCCTATATAAAAAACTAAAACTAACTAACTCTAAAAATTAATCTTATCTATTTTCCCAACCTGGGTTTTGTTGCCAAACAACATCTTTATTTCTATCAATAATTGTTTGAGGAATTGGGAATGTATTAAAATCAAAAGTTAAGCTACTTACTTGGTAATCATATTTTGCATAGGTTCTAATTCTATCTGAAGCTATACTTCCTCCCATGCGTAAAAGTGTATTCCATCTACTTTCTTCTCCAAATAATTCTCTAGCTCTTTCATCTAAAATGAAGTCCAAATCTACCATTTCCGCAGTTGCTAAAATATTACATTGAGCTCTTTCTCGAATCATATTAATATCATCTGCAGCACCTTGAGGATCTCCACTTCGTAATTTAGCTTCAGCTCTTAATAAAATAGTTTCAGGGAGCCTAATTACATAGTCATCTCTCCAGATGTTTTGTCTTCTCTCACCATCTTCAAGTCCTTCGAATTGATCTGTGGTAAATTTTTCATAAATTGGAAAATAAGCTCCATCTGCCAAACCTTCGTTGGCTGCATCTAATTCTTCTTGAGGAACAACTTGACCAACAAGTGTACCTCCTTCATAATTTGGATCGTTATAATAAACGGTTCTTCTGATATT
Source organism: Seonamhaeicola sp. NFXS20 (assembly GCF_049132085.1). Taxonomy (NCBI): domain Bacteria; kingdom Pseudomonadati; phylum Bacteroidota; class Flavobacteriia; order Flavobacteriales; family Flavobacteriaceae; genus Seonamhaeicola; species Seonamhaeicola sp. NFXS20. The sequence continues at coordinate 143,338 of NZ_JAFMPU010000004.1, forward strand.
ACTTTCATCTCCTCTTATATCTCCATCTGATATTGATGAGTCCCAAATAATAGTTTCGGTTAAATCTGTAGGGCGTAAATAAGCTACTCCTCTACCACCAGTATATTCATCTTCTCCTATAACACCTGGAATTGCTCTCCATACAGGGCTTAAATAGTATGGTAAAGCTAATCTAGCTCCTTCGTCTCCTGCTTTGTATGCTTCGTAGTCAAATTGATAGCACCAAATACTTTCTGTATTACCATCTGAATAATTTTGGTTATTTAATCGGAATAAATCCCACCATACATTTTTACCAGGTTCACTAGCTCTTGAACCAAAACGAGATGTCATTAAAGAATAGATTCCACCATCAATTACATCTGAGGCATATTCTATAGATTTATCGTAAGCATCTTCACTTCCAGTTTCAATACCTAACCCTAAGTAAAATTCGCTTAAAAAGTGTTGAGCAGCTCCTTTTACCACTCTACCAGGCTCATTTGTAATTTCAGGCAAATCATCTAGTATAGATTCTAAATCATTAATAGCAAACTGATAAATTTCAGACCGTTCAGATTGTTCATAATCAAATCTAACAGTTGTGGTTGGTTCATCTACAATAGCAACTCTACCAAAAAGTTCTGCTGCTTGACCATGAGCCTTAGCTCTAAAAAATTTAGCCTGAGCAAGTACATAACGTCTTAATTCTTCTGATTCGAAGGGGATACTTTCTTGTTCTGCTAAAGAAATAGCTAAATTAGAGCGCGCAATCATTTGATAGAGATCGGTATATATATTATATAAACGACCCGCGTTTGGTGTAATTGTAGAGTTGTAATCGCTAAAATTGGTATTTTGTCTAAAGGTTGGTACTGTAAAAACATCTGTACCTTGACCATACATTACGCGTCCTTGGTTATTGTCTATATAACCATGTAACGCTCTATCTTGTTGATACATGGTTAATACTAATTGCTCTACCTGAACTCCAGATGTAAATACGTTATCTACAGTTAAAAAAGTTTCTGGTTCTTGGTTTAAAAATTCATCATCGTCGCAACTAAAATTTAAAAGAATAGTTGCTAAAATCACAATTCTATATATTAAATATTTTTTCATAATGTTTTTTTTAAAAAATTAAAAACTAACGTTTAAGCCAACTGTATAAGCAGTCATTACTGGTAAAGTTCCACTTTGAGCTGATATGCCTCGTTCTGGATCTCCTCCACCAAACCAATTTGTAATTACTAAAGGATTATCTGCATTAGCATATAATTCTAAAGAGCCTATTCCTACATTTAATCGTTTTAAGAAATCTTGGTTAAAGGTATATTTAAGGTTTACATTTTGTAATCTTACAAAACCTCTAGATTGCAATCCAAGGTAACGAGAGTCATTAAAATCTGCTCGAAGATTGGTTGTACTTTGGTTTTCTGGTGTCCACCATTGTCCATTATCAACATCATTATAATCGAATCTATTTTGTAATGAATTATGTCTTGGGTTAGACCCTAAATAATAACCATTTCCTCCAAAGGTTCCTGTAAATAAAAAGTATAAACTAAAATCTTTATAATTAATAGTATTAGATAGCGCCATTCTAAAATTGGGTGTAGTAAATCCTAATATTTTTCTATCTCCTGCAGCTGTAATACCTGGTTCTCCATCTAAATCTCTGTACATAGCATCTCCAGGTTGAGCACCTGTATCTGCAATGTATTGCGTATCACTTTCTTGTACTACACCAATATACTCATAGCCATAAATTGCCCCCAAAGACTCTCCAATAAATAGGCTATTAGAAATATCATCGTCCTCAATACCATCACCATCAATATCATCACCATATAATTCTTTAATTTTATTGCTATTTTTCCAATATGATAAATTTGATGTCCAAGAAAAATTATCGGTTTGATAATTTGTCGTTCCTAAAGAAATTTCAATCCCTTGATTATCTATTTGCCCCAAACTTGCTAAAATTGAAGTGAAGCCACTTGTGCTTGGAATATTTCTATTAAAAATTTGATCTTTTGTTTTTGAAAAATACACATCTGCATTTAAATTTATTTTATTGTCTAACCAACTGGAATGAATTCCAAAATTTAGCGACGTTGTAGATTCCCATCCTAATTCTGAGTTTCCTAAACTTGTTTGCTCAATACCAAATTCGCTTACTGATGGATTGTCTCCAAAAGCATATTCTATGTCACCAGGTTGACCTGTAATGACTCCAGAAAGTGTTTCGTATGGATCTAGCCCTTGATTACCATTAGTTCCATATGAAGCATTTATTTTTAAATAATTTAGAATTTTATTGTTATTTAGAAAATTTTCTTGAGTAAGTGTCCAAGCTCCTCCAACAGACCAAAAAGTTCCAAACCTTTTATCTGCACCAAATACAGACGCACCGTCACGTCTAATTGAAGCCGTTAGGTTATATTTATTATCAAAACCATAGGACAACCTTCCTAAGTAACCAACATTAGATCTTTCTGTAATATCATAAGAATTATTCTGTGTTGTAGCAAAAGTAATACCATTCACTCCTAAACTAGTGTTTCCTAAAGCAGCAAAATCATTACCTGATAATGTAGAAACATCTGTTTTTCTATAATCTCTTGTAGCAACTAAAGTTAAATCTACATTATGTTTATCAAAACTTTTGTTATAATTAATAATATTATCAATAACGTAATTGTAATCTTTATAACGTGAGTTAGAACCATTAGCTTGTGATAAATTAGCTTGTATAGCTGTTTGTGAATATCTTTCATAATAGGGTTCTCCTTCTGTTGGAAGGCCTATGTAATAATTTTCATAATAAAAGCTATCTAATCTTCTATATTGCGAGCTAATAGAATAGTTAACAGTATATTTCAATCCTTCAATCCAAGGTATTTTTACTGTAGCATTTGCTGCCAATCTAAAATAATTTCTTTTATCAAATAAATCTCTAGTACCATCTGTACCCCATAAAGGGCTTTGAACATTATTAGCCGTTGGATATCTTTCAAGATCTGTAGATGTATTTGTTGCCGTATTAAAGGGTTGCCCCTCATATCTATATGGATAACCAATTGGAGCCATAACCATAGCTTGACCTAAGTTTGCAGTAACACCAGAAAAGTCACTATTTGTATAAGAACCATCTATACCTACCTCTAACCAACTGGTTATATCTGCTTGAAGCCTTGATCTTAAAGAAATTCTATTAAAATCATCCCCTAAAATCACACCAGCTTGCTCTTCATAGCCACCAGAGAAAAAATAATTAAAACTATCTGATCTTCCTGAAACCGAAACATTATGCTTTTGAATTGATCCATTACGAGATACGAGATCTATCCAATTAGTGTCAACTCCCTCATCCTGTAGAATGTTTCTGTATTCTTCCTCCCAAACAATATCATCAACAGAAGCCGCATCAACTTGAGTTGCGTACTTTTCCAAATATCTATCTCTTGATAATAGATTAGGTTTGTTTTGCCAAACATTAACCCCTGTTGACGAAGAAAATTTTATAACTGGCTTAGATGTTTTCCCTTTTTTGGTATTAATTAAGATTACCCCGTTACCTGCACGAGATCCATAAACCACAGCCGCAGATGCATCTTTTAAGATGTCTATTGAAGCAATATCATTTGGGTTTATATCATTCACACTACCAAGAAACACAATTCCATCTAGAACTATTAAAGGATCATTATTTCCATTTATAGAGTTTTGACCTCTTATAATAATACTTGGTGTTTGACCTACTTGATTTTGGGTACCAATATTAATACCTGGCGTTGACCCTCTAACAGACTGTAAAATACTAGTATTAGATGATAATGCCACTGGAGAATCTTCTAAAGTAACCCTTTCAACAGAGCCAGTGATATCCTTTCGCTTTGCGGTTCCATATCCTACAACAATTATTTCGTCTAGACTTTGAGCATCTGTTTCTAAAGTAATATTAATATTAGTTTGACCATTAACAGCAACTTCTTTTGTTAAGAACCCCACATAAGATATAATTAGCGTGGAATTTTCGGTGGTTAACTCTAATGTAAAGCTACCATCAAAATCTGAATAAGTACCATTTGAAGTACCTTTTTCTATAATGCTAGCTCCTGGTAATGGTGCATTATTACTGTCTGTAATTGTTCCTGTAACAATTAAATTTTGAACAGAATTAGGATCTTTGTTTACTATAGTAACTATGTTACTATAAGCTAATATAGGACTAAAAAACGTACCAAGCACGAAAATTAGACCTAATAACTTAAAACGAGTGTTTCTTGCAAAACAATTAGAAACACTCATTTTCTTAAGTACTTTTTTTTTCATAAAATTTAGTTTAGTTATTAATTCTGAATAATTTAGTATAAAACAAATGAAGCTTTATTAAATAAAAGTATGGCATAGTTTTTTTGTTACCATCCTGTACCATCCTGCTCATATAGTATTAATTAAGATTATTTAAATCTATTATTTCTAAATAATATTTAAGTATTAGATTTTTTTGATGTCTTATAAAAACACAAATCATTTATCATAAATTTAATTGCCTTTAAATAGTAATATACTCTAACCAATAGATAGTATTTAATTTAAGAATTAAGTTTTTTAAACCACTTATTTAATTTTATCTAGTGTATTTTTATGACCATAGTTATAATTTATAAAACAGATTAAATATTTCTAACTTAAAGCAAATTCAATCAAAAACACTTAATTAATTTTAACTTTATTGTTTTTAACAGCTTACAATTTTTGAAACAATGTTAAATGTTAAAACCCTTTAAAAAGAACGATAAATCCATATCTTTGAAGAAAGACTCCATTTAAAAAATCACACAAAAACATAACTTGCTTAATTAATATTTAAAACTTATCTAAACATGAAAAAATCTGTATTATACAGTAAAATACTACTTGTAGCACTTATTAGTTTATTATACAGCTGTAACCAAGTACCAAAAGACGATACACCTTGGAAATCCTTGTTTAATGGAGAAACTTTAGACGGATGGAATCAAAAGGGCGGTGAAGCAAAATACACCGTGAAAGACGGAGCTATAGTTGGAAGCACAGTACACAACACACCAAACTCTTTTTTAACAACTAATGAAATCTATTCTAATTTTATTCTTGAATTGGACTTCAAAGTAGATTCTAGTATGAATTCTGGAATCCAAATTCGCAGTAACAGTTTTCCGTATTACAGAAACGGACGCGTACATGGATACCAAGTTGAAATAGATCCTTCTGACAGAGCTTGGAGCGCAGGTATATACGATGAAGCCAGACGTGGCTGGTTAAACACTTTAGAAAACAACCCAGAGGCACAAAAAGCATTTAAACAAAACGAATGGAATCACTACCGTATTGAAGCTATTGGAGATACTATTAAAACATGGGTAAATGATGTTCCTGCTGCACACTTAATTGACGATAAAACAGCTAGTGGTTTTATTTGTTTACAAGTACACAGCATAAAAGAAGATAAAAAAGAAGGCACAGAAATTGCATGGAAAAACATTAAAATATTAACAGATAGTCTTTCTAAGTATTCTAAAAAGACACCAATTGAACCAATTATTACAAAAAACCAATTGACTATTGATGAAAAGAAAAATGGTTGGAAACTACTGTGGGATGGTAAAACCACTAACGGATGGCGTGGTGCTAAACTAGACCATTTCCCTGAAAAAGGTTGGGTTATTGAAGATGGTGTATTGAGTGTTTTATCGTCTGGAGGTGCAGAATCCAGAGCTGGCGGGGATATTGTAACAGAAGAATTATTTGGTGATTTTGAATTGAAAGTAGATTTTAAACTAACACCAGGAGCAAACAGTGGTATTAAATATTATGTTGATACAGAAATTAATAAAGGCCCAGGTTCATCTATAGGTTTAGAATTTCAAATTTTAGATGATGCATTACACCCAGATGCAAAATTAGGAAACCATGAAGGAAGTAGAACAGTTTCTTCTTTATATGATTTAATAAAAGCAGACCCTAACAAACCTGTTAAACCAATTGGAGAGTGGAATACGGCCTATATTATATCTAAAAACAATCATGTAGAACACTGGTTAAACGGGATGAAGGTATTAGAATACGAAAGAAAAAGTGAAGCATACAGAAAATTAGTATCTGAAAGCAAATATGTAAAATGGCCTAATTTTGGAGAACTTGATAAAGGTCAAATTCTTTTACAAGATCATGGAGATTTGGTATCCTTCAAAAACATTAAAATTCGTCCATTAAACTAAAAAATAAGACTAAATATAATGAGTTCAAACAGAAGAGATTTTATAAAGAAAACCGCATTAGGTGCCGTTGGAGCAACCCTAGTTTCTAATAGCGTTAATGCCATGACAGCAAAAAGCTATAGTAAAATAATTGGCGCTAATGACAGAATAAATGTTGCTATACAAGGTTTAGGCAGACGCTATGGTTCTTACATGAATCCTATTTATGATAAAAAGAATAACATAGAGTTAAGCTACCTGTGTGATGTAATGAAAAGCCAACGTGATAAAGCTGCTAATGTGGTTAAAGAAAATAGTCACCATAAACCTAAGCTAGAAAACGATATTAGAAAAATTATAAACGATAAGCATGTTGATGCTATTTTTATGGCAACTCCAGACCATTGGCATGCTCCTGGCGCATGTATGGCAGTTGCAGCAGGCAAACATGTGTATTTAGAAAAACCTTGTAGCCATAATCTTCAAGAAGGCGAATTACTTATTGCTTACCAAAAGAAATACGGAAAGCATATACAAATGGGAAACCAACAGCGTTCTTCGGCACAATCGCAAGAAATTATAAAAGATATACATAACGGCATTATTGGAGATGTTTACAACGCTATTGCTTTTTACACCAGTAAAAGAGGTCCTGTTCCTCATCAAGTTGAAACAGCACCACCAGAAGGCTTAGATTGGGAATTATTTCAAGGGCCTGCACCAAGACGCCCATATACCCATGATACTTGGAACTATAACTGGCACTGGTATGGTTGGGATTACGGTACAGCCGAAATGGGTAACAACGCAACACACGAGTTAGACATTGCACGTTGGGCTTTAGATGTAAAATACCCAGAACATGTTGAAGTAAAATCTGGTAAATTCCATTATAAAGATGACGGTTGGGAAATGTACGATACTATGGAAGCTACCTTCCGTTTTGGAGGCAATAGAACCATTCAATGGGATGGCCGTAGTAGAAACGGATATGACAAATACGGTGCAGGTAGAGGTACTATAATTTATGGTTCTGAAGGTTCTGTATTTATTGATAGAGATGGCTATAAATTATATGATCTAAAAGGAAAGCTTATTAGAGAAAATGTTATTCCTGGACTAGAAAACGGTAACACCCTTGGTGGCGGTGGCGGTCTTACAGTAGCACACACTTTAAACTTTTTTGATGCCATTAGAGGAAAAGCAGAATTAACATCACCCATTGACCAAGGTGTTATTAGCCAAACCCTAACACATTATGCTAATATAGCCTCTAGAATAAACCAATCTTTTGATGTTGATGAAAACACTGGTAGAATCTATAATAGAGATGCCATGAAATTATGGTCTAGAACATACGAACCAGGTTGGGAAATTAAACCAGTTTAACAAAAAAATAATTAATATACATCGTATCTTTATTGCCTAAAATCTTAAAATAATCCATGAAAAGAAGAGAATTTATAATTAAAGGTTCTATGGCCTCTGCTGCTTTATCAACTTCTGCATTTGCTATGAATAAAGCGTTTGATTTTAAAAATGCCAATGAAACTATAAATATTGGTGTTATAGGAACCGGAGACAGAGGAACTGGTCTTACACATAACATTAATTCAATAAATAATTTTAATGTTATTGCATGCTGTGATATTTTACCTTTTAGATTAGAAAAAGGATTAAATACTGTGGCAGGAAAAGCTAAAGGCTACAAGGATTATAGAAAATTATTAGACAATAAAGATATTGATGCTATATTGGTTACAACGCCATTGAGCACACATTCACAAATAGCTATTGATGCCTTAGACGCAGGTAAACATGTTTACTGCGAAAAAACTATGGCAAAAGGTTATGAAAATATTGACAAATTAGTTAAAAAAGCTAATAATTCTAAAAACCTAACCTTTCAAACAGGACATCAATACCACAGCTCTAGATTGTACACCCATGTGGTAGACCTCATTAAACAAGGTGAATTAGGAAAAATTGCTGCTTTTGAATGCCAATGGAATCGCCATGGAAATTGGAGACGAAAAGTACCGAGTCCTGAACTTGAAAAAATTATTAATTGGCGAATGTATCGTGAATTCTCAAGTGGTTTGGCTGCCGAACTTTCTTCGCATCAAATAGATTTTGCCAACTGGGTGTTAGATGAAAAACCAATACAAGTTATGGGGTCTGGTGGCATTGATTATTGGAAAGATGGACGCGAAACATACGACAATATTCACTTAATCTACAACTATGCTAGTGGTGTTAAAGCTAAATTTACCTGTTTAACTAGTAATGCTAAAGATGGTTACCAAATAAAAGTTCTAGGAGACAAAGGCACGTTAATTTTAGATTATAAAAAAGCCTGGTTTTATCCAGAGGGAGGTAAAAAAGAATTAGGTGTTGTAGATGGTGTTTCTGGGGCTACTACAAGTTTTAACAAAGATAAAGGATACCCTGTAATTGTAGACCATAAAGAACCTAGTTTACAGGCTTTAATTGATTTTAGAGATAATATTATCAATAAAAAAGAACCTATATCTGGGTTAAAAACAGGTGCCAACACTGCTATTTGTATTCAAATGGCATTAGACGCTATGTACAACAATAAAATTGTGAAAGCCCCTTCATTCTACTAGAATTTTTTTAGAATTGCTGTTAGATTAATCATTTTGAAATCTTTTAATTTAACGTCCATCGTCTGGGAAGTGCTTTCTGTATAAGAAAATTGTTAAGCCTTCGCCTTTTATTTAATTTCGAAAAAATTTAGATTTTGATGAATAAATCACTTTTTTTAGTAGCACTCCTATTTGCTACTGTAACTACACAAGGGCAAACTATAGATAAATTAAATCTGCAATACTCTTACTTTGCTCCTAAAGAGATTATAAAAGTGAAAGAAGGTCATTATTTTATCGATTTCGGTAAAGCTTATTTTGGAACCGTTCAAATCACTTCAAAAGTACCACAAAACGATTCACTTATTGTGCATCTTGGTGAAAAACTAGAAAGTTTTCACAAAATAGACCGAAATCCTGGTGCTACTATTCGATACAGAAAATCAATACTTTCAGATATAAAAGCCAATGTACCTATAAGTGTTGCCTTAAAACCATACAAACGAAATACTACTGGAGCAGCCATTAAATTACCCGATTCGGTAGGAGCCATCATTCCATTTCGGTATTGCGAAGTTGAAAATTTAAAAATTCCAATTGAAAACATTCAATTTAAACAAAAGGCACTTCATTATAAATTTCATGATGATGCTAGCTATTTTTCGTCTTCAAACCATATTATGGATTCTGTATGGGCTATGTGTAAACACACCATAAAAGCCACCACTTTTACTGGTTATTACGTTGATGGCGATCGCGAACGTATTCCGTATGAAGCCGATGCTTATATTAATCAACTTAGTCATTACAGCGTCGATTCGGTATACACCATTGCTAGACGCACCAATGCTTATTTTATTGAAAACCCAACATGGCCAACAGAATGGTTACTGCATACGGTTTTAATGTTTTATACAGATTATATGTACACAGGAGATTTAGAACCTTTAGCTAAACATTACGACAACCTGAAACTTAAAACCCTAATGGAATTAGAGCGTAATGATGGTTTGATAAGTTCGAAATCGCCCAAACTTACCAAAGAATTTATTAAAAAATTAGGATTTAAAAAGCCGAATACTAAAATTAAAGATATTATTGATTGGCCACCTGCACAAAAAGATACAGGTTGGAAATTAGCCACTGCCGAAGGTGAACGAGATGGTTACGAAATTGTACCTGTTAATACCGCGGTAAATGCTTTTTATTATTACAATTTAGTTTTAATGGGTAGAATTGCAAAAGCTTTAAACAAGTCAGAAGATGTTCTATTTTACCAAAAAAAAGCTAAACAGGTAAAACACGCTATTAACACCAAATTCTTCGATACTGAAAGAGGTGTTTATATTGATGGTGAAGGTTCTAATCACGCTTCATTACACGGCAACATGTTACCTTTAGCTTTTGATTTAGTTTCTGAAGAGCACATCACTTCGGTTACAAAATTTATTAAATCCAGAGGAATGGCCTGTAGTGTTTACGGCGCACAATACTTATTAGAAGGTTTGTATAAATACGGTGAAGAACGCTATGCTTCACAATTAATTTCTGATACCATTGGGGACAGGAACTGGTGGAATATGATAAAGGTAGGCTCTACCATGGCCATGGAAGCATGGGATGTAAAATACAAACCCAATGCAGATTGGAATCATGCATGGGGAACAGCACCCTTAAACGCTATTACACGTTATATGTGGGGTATTAAACCTAAAACGCCTGGTTTTAAGGTAGCCGAAATACACCCTAAAATGGGTGATTTATTACATTCAAAAATAAAAACACCAACCAAACAAGGTGTTATTTATGCCGATTTTGAAAAAATAAGTGCTAACGAAACTATTTTCAAAATTACTATTCCCGACGGTATGACAGCCGAATTTATCCTTCCTAAAACATTTAAAAAAGCCTATGTTAATAAGAAAAAAGTAAAGCGTAAAAATGAAACTCTTTTACTTCAAAGTGGTGAAAGCTTAATTAAAATATTATACTAATCAACAAAAACTCATTTTAAAATGATGAAATATCTTTTAAAAGTTTCGGTAACCTTTGTTCTAGTATTAATAATCACACCAGGTTATTCGCAATCACTTCAACCTTCAACTTTGTTTAGCAATAATATGGTACTACAACAAGGTATGGATGTGCCTGTTTGGGGAACTGCTGCTCCAAACGAAAAAATTACAGTTTCATTCGCTAACCAAATTAAAACTACAACTGCAAATAACGAAGGTAAATGGATGCTTAAACTATCTCCATTAAAAGCCACAAAAATTCCAACAGACATGGTTATCTCTGGATCTACTGAGGTTAAAATATCAAACATTGTTGTTGGTGAAGTCTGGATTTGCTCGGGGCAATCTAATATGCAATTCAACGTAAATCAAGTTCCTGAAATTAAAGCACTTATTCCTTTTGCAAATAATATTAGAAGTTTTGAAGTAAAACGTACTGTATCTTACAATGAAGAAGAAAATGCCATTGGTAAGTGGAAAACCACACACCCCAGTAGCGCCGTAGCATTTGGTTTTGCTTATTTTTTAGAAAGTATTGGTGATGTACCTGTTGGCATTATTCATGCGTCTTGGGGAAGCTCTTCTATTGAAGCGTGGATGCCTAAAGATATGGGCAATAATCTCCCCTATTTTAAAACAATAATGAATGATTTTGATGCTGACATTGAAACTCGAAAAAAAATTGAAAAAATAACAAGTAAAACAAACGGATGGTCACAAAAAGAAGACATCTTTTTAAGACGCCAACCAAATATTCTTTACAATGCCATGATGAAACCTTTAGCGCCTTTTGCTTGCAGAGGTTTAGTTTGGTACCAAGGCGAACGCAACACGCGCTACTTATCGGGTGTACCAGAAGTTGATGATAAAACGTGGTTTCATAGGGTTATTGGTATGAAAGAATACGGTGATGTATTAAAACAATGGATAAAACGCTATAGAAAAGAGTGGAACAATGATAAGATGTTTTTTAATATAGTTATGCTCCCTGGTTATGGGAAAGGCACCGCTAAAAAACCCGAAATTGATCCTGAAAGCCCTACTGAAGAATCGTTTGCATGGTTACGAGAATCACAGTTAAAAGCGTTAGATTTACCTTATACCGCTGTTGCTAACACCATAGATTTGGGTGATGTAAAGAACATTCACCCTACCGATAAATATCCCATAGGGCAAAGACTTGCTCTATTAGGTGCTAAAAACACCTTAAATAAAGATGTGGTAGCAGAAGGCCCTATGCTTAAAAACATTGAACAAAAGACCAACACTTTAATTGTTTATTTTAAAAATAGTCAAGGTTTAAAAACTACCGATAAAAAAGCCCCTACAGGATTTTGGATTGCAGATGCATCTCTAAATTGGAAAAAGGCCGAAGCAAAAATTGAAAATGAAACTGTTATACTCAGTAATAAAGACATTAAGAATCCTTTATACGTTCGTTATGCTTTTGCAGGAAAACCAACCGTTAATTTAGTTAATGGTGCAAATTTACCTGCATATCCTTTTAGAACGGATAAGAATTAGGACTTCATTTTTAACTTTTAATTTAATTCTTAAACTTAATTAGATTATAACTATGTTATCTAATAAAGTTCTAGCCTTATAAACTTTCTTTAACATAACTATAAAGGCTTTATAAATAAATTTAAACCCTGTCCCTGCCTAATTTAAAATAGCCCATTTTGTTATAATATGTAAAAATATAAGGCGCACAAATTGTTAGATAACAATTTATGCGCCTTTTTGAAATAATTAACCTGAAATAAAATCAGGTTAAAAACTAAAAAACTTAATTTTCAATAAAATTCTCTGGTAAAACTAATGGTAAAAACCAGTTATCTGGGTTCAATAATTTTTGCTGTATGCTAGCTGCTCCAGCTAAATCTCCAGAAGTTTCAAATTTACTAGCTACGGCATCAGCCAAAATACTAGGGTTGCTACTTCTTAATGCAAAACGCATTAAATCTTCCCATCTATTACCTTCAAAGGCTAATTCTAGTGCTGCTTCCTCTAAAATAAGCGCCCCTACAGCTTCAATTTTTTCAGCATCAGATAATTCTTCATCAACTGTTACTGGAGCCATTCCTGCTCTTCCTCTAATCCCTAAGTTACCAGAAGTTGGTTCATCACTTGAATTAACACTGTAATACTGATCTACATCAAAATTTAAAAACTCTTCAGTATTATTAAAAATAGGTGCATCTACAGGCTCTACATCTGGGTTATTAAAAATACCATTTACAATTGCTAAGGCTTGGTCTGGATAACCTGCATAATTTATAGCTTCAGCATATCTCAAATAAATTTTTGCTATTCTGTTCCAAACAATGTATTCATATTGGTACTTTGTTATCATAGCCAAATCACCTTCACCTGTATAAGAACTGTCATCTAGAACTCTTGTATCTCCAGGTAAAACAGGGGCTCCTTCATACCCTACAAATTGTCCACTCCATTTTAATATGGCTAATTCTGAAGGTTTTAATTGTGTAGTTAATATCTCATAGTCATCATTTGATTGACGATATTGATCATTAAATGCCACATAATTTACCACTTCATTACCAGCTATATTATCAGCAAACATATCATTCCATCTAATGGTAATGCTATAAGTACTTCCGCTAGTTGCAACAGTATTACTATATGAGGTTAGGTTATATAAACCGCCTGAAACGTTATCATCTAAAAACTTTTTGTAGTGTATTGCTGCTTCTACATAACTACCTTTCCATAAGTATAAATCTCCTAAAAGGATATCTTGGTCAGGTATCATTTTAAATATGTTAAACCCAAGTGAGTTTTCATATTTTGTAACATTTTCTACATCTGTAATGGGTTCTAGATTAGCTATTAATTGATCAAGCGCTTGGTCTCTAGACAATACAGGATAATTTTTATCAAGATCATCATTAGTTTTAATAGGCTCTGTAATGTATGGAAGTTCACCGTAATTAATTAAAATTTGCATTTGAGCCCAAGTTCTAATTCTAAGAATTGATGCATAATCATCTAACAACAAATTCTCATAGGCCTCGGTATCTATACCTTCTAGTGCAAAGTTACAGTTGTTTATAATTGAAAATAACTGTGTTGGATCAGCAAAACTATTACTTTCAGTTACCTCATGGTTATTAATTTGTCTGATTTCATCTGCAGTACTAGCATTTACATTAACCAAATCTGCACGAATTTCACCTAGCACTATGTACTGACCAGCAATATCTTGCATTTGTGATAATATACCAAATAAAGCTGATCTAGCATCTAACTCACTATCTCCTAAGTAATCATCAGACAGTAGTACCTCTTCTGGATCAACATCTAATAGATCTTCACAAGAAGTAAATAATGTTAAGCTTAAGAGTACTCCTAATGTTATATTTATATATTGTTTCATTATATGTGTTTTTATATTTTGAATAAATTATAGTCCTACTCTAACACCAATTAATACTGAACTGTATTGTGGTGTAAAACCAGCATCAATACCTTGTAAATAACTTACTTGAGATGTACTAACCTCTGGGTCATAACCTAAGTAATCTGTAATTGTAAGTATATTATTAGCTGTAATATAAAAAGTAGCATTAAATATATCTGGGGTATAAGACAGAGAAATGGTTTTAAGACGAATGTAAGAACCATCTTCTATCCATCTGTCTGAAAATCTTGAGTTACCTGGTGCGTCACCGTAAACTGCACGAGGAATATTAGTATCTTGATTATTAACAGACCAACGGTTAACTGTAGCTAAACTTTGGTTTGAAAAATCGCTCATAGATTCATTTTTCCATCTTAGCGCATTGTAAACATCGTTACCTTGACTAAATGAGAATACAGCTGATAAGCTAAGCTTTTTATAGGTAAAAGTATTGTAAACCATTCCTGTAAAATCTGGATTTGGATCACCTATTACTACTCTGTCATCTTCATCAATTATATTATCTGAATTAGAATTAACAAATCTCACATCTCCAGCAACAAATGGTTGTTCAAAACCTTGATAATCTTTATAGTTTAATCCTGCTGCAGTTGCTTCTGCATCATTATTATAAATTCCGTCAGTTTTGTAACCGTAAAATAAACCTAAAGGACTACCTTCTTTATTTAATATTGTGGCGTTTAAGCCATCTATATTATTTATTTGTTGGTCTCCTGGTAGAGAAACAATTTCATTTTTATAATGAGCAATATTACCACCAATATCCCAAGTAAAGTTATTAGTGTTAAATACACGAGCATTGAAACCTAATTCAAAACCAGTGTTCCTTAATTTACCATCATTATTTAAAAATCCATCACTTCCAAATACGGGATTAGATTCATTTAAATTTAATAACCCATCGGTTACATTATTAAAATAATCTATATTAAATGATAATCTTTCATTTAGTAAGCCTATATCTAAACCTAGGTTAGCTTTAGTTGTTTCTTCCCACCTAATAGAACTATTAGCTATATTTCCGTTAATTAAGCCTGTTCCTTCTAAAAATCTTGTTGAAACAAAATAAGATTCGGCATTGTAATTACCTATACCATCATTACCTGTTAACCCGTAACTAGCACGAAGTTTTAACTGATCTATTGAAGAGTTAGCCATAAAGTTTTCTGATGATATTAACCAAGCTGCTCCCAAAGAAGGGAAAAAACCGGCAGATTTGGCGTCTCCAAATCTTGATGAGGCATCAACTGAAAGGTTATAACTTACAAAAAACTTATTTAAAAAAGAATAATCTGCATTAGCATAAATAGAAGCATATTTCCAGTTACCTATACTACCTGATGTAACAAAGGTTAAACGGTCTCCACTATTTAAAGATGTAAATTGATCATCTCCGGAATTTCCACTAGTAGAATACGAATTTTCATAATTATTTTGATTGTAACGTAATCCAAGGTTTAATGAGAAATCATGAATTTTATCTACACTAAACACGTAATTTAGCCTGGTATCATTATATATGGCAAACAAACTTTCTGCACTTACCTTTGAAGTTCTAACTTGAGCATCTCCATATTCATTATACTCTGTTGAAAGCCCTAAGTCTGGTAAAAACACATTTTGTCTATTTTTAATATAATTAGCTCCTATCAATGTGCTAAAATTTAATTTATCTGAAATTTGATAGGTTAGTTTTAAATGCCCATATAAGTTATAATCTTTAGCTGTAAAAATAGTGTTATCTGTTATAGCAACAGGGTTACTAAAACCACCAATATCATCAATATCTTCGTAAATATCAGTTACTACACCATCTGCATTTGGCACAAATGGTGCTAAAAAAGGCGATTTGTTAAGTGCAGAATAAATTGGAGAGGTACTTAATAAACCATCATCAAACACATTACGGTCTGTGTAACTAACACTTAAGTTTGTATTTAAAAATAATTTTTCTGTAACACTAGTTTCTGCATTAAAACGTGTTGTAAACCTATCAAATTCTGAATTTTTAACAACCCCTTTGTTTGAGGTGTAACCTACTGAAAGACCATATTTAGAAATTTCATCTCCACCAGTTACTCTTAAATAATAATCGTTTACGTAGTTATTACTAAATACTTGGTCTTGCCAGTTAACTTCATTATGATATTTTTCGTAATCCTCAAATGATGTATTTTCATTAAAAAATGGCATTCTGCTAATTTCATCATTTGTGTATAAACCAGAATTATTCATTTGATCTGACAAGTATGTTCTATACTGATTACTGTTCATCATAGGTATATTGTTTGGAGTAACATTTAAACCTCCTTGAACATAAAAATCTATTTTTGTTGAAATACTTTCTGCCTTATTAGTTTCTATAAGAATAACACCATTTGCTCCTCTTGACCCATAAATAGAAGCCGCATCTTTTATTACAGTAATGTTAGCAATATCTTTAGGGTTGATATCAGATAAAGGATCGTAACTATAACCACCTATTAAAGAATTGTTAGTAAAAGTATTAGTTTCTAACATCATACCATCTACAATAATTAACGGTTGAGTATTTCCGTTTATAGTATTATATCCTCTAATAAATATATTAGCCCCTATTCCTGGTACACCAGATCTCATAATGGTTCTTACACCACTTAGCTCGCCGTTAAGTACATTAG
Organism: Seonamhaeicola sp. NFXS20; assembly: GCF_049132085.1. Classification (NCBI taxonomy): domain Bacteria; kingdom Pseudomonadati; phylum Bacteroidota; class Flavobacteriia; order Flavobacteriales; family Flavobacteriaceae; genus Seonamhaeicola; species Seonamhaeicola sp. NFXS20. The sequence continues at coordinate 160,294 of NZ_JAFMPU010000004.1, forward strand.
CCAAAGATTCTTTTGGTGTAGCTATGTCTCCTTTTTTTGTTGAAACTGAATTTACAATAGAAGTGTTAGACTTGCTATTAAGCAACATGTTAACCTCTTGTGTGTAATAAGAGTTAAAGCTCTTATCATATAACTTAATTTCAACATTTGTACGTCCTTTAAGGGCTACTTCTTTTGTTTGATAATCAGGATTAGTAACTATAAGTGTTACTCTATTATCAGGAACGTTCATTGAAAATTTCCCCGAACTGTCTGTTAAGACCGAAGAATATTGACCAACCCGAATATTAATTCCTGCAAGTGGTTTGTTATTACTAGCATTTAAAACCGTACCTGTTACGGTTAAATTGGTGTTTTCCTGTCCTCGCAATGCAAAAGTGATTCCGAAAAATAAAATGAAAAGCAGGGAATACGTATTTTTTATTTTCATCATAATCAGATAATTCATATTTAATTTATGGTTGTTATAATTATTCTGTTGGAACTAGTTCTGCATAATCGATACCAAAACGTCGGTCATACAATAAAAGTTCTGGTTCACTAACGTCTATAATAATTTTAAGCGTTACAGAAAAGTAATCTCCTTCTATACCTGTTGCATAAAAAGAAAAATCAAAAGCATCACCAATAGTAACAACCCCGTCTTCTAAATTATTAACAATAAGAGGTATTTCTTCTGTTATTGGAGCAAAATTAGAACCAATATAACGAAGCTGAATCTTTAATTTGGTGTCTTGCGATGCACCTACTGGAGAAAACTTTAAATTAAGATTATAGCTAGCTGCAAGTACATTACTAAATGTTATCTCAAAATAATTATTACCGTCACTTCCATCTGGATTTTCTAACAGAGATACTTCATTTGTAAATTGACCAGAAGCAAAAGCATCATACTTTTTTTGAATAGAAAAATCTGATAATGATCCTATTGTTCTATTTTCGGTATTTTCAATTTCATATCTAATAGGCTTGTAAATAACCCCTCTAGGATCATAATCTAATTCATTCATAACAAACAAATTACCATTGCTAAGAGGTACATTTTCAACTATTAAACTAGGGTCTAACATAATATCACTTCCGGTAGTGGTTGTAATAGTATTACCGCTTAACTCACTAGGTTCTACTAATGGAAAATTTAAATTTTCAAAAATTGTTTTGTCTGTTCTATTTTTAATAGAATCTGGAATTGGACTATAGTAATAATCATCTAAAACATCAAATATACTAGCATATGCATCATCTGTTAAGCCAATAAAAGAAAAACGCTCTTCTTCAGAACTTAAATCTCCAATAACTTTAAAATATGTGTTTGTTGAACTAAAAATAGAATCGTAAACGGGTTGCCCTAAAGTATTGGTTCCTGTTTGTATACTATTATCTGGATCAAAAGCAGTTTCATTAAACTGGCTTAAATAATCCATTAATAAAGGAAATTGCTCTGCATTGTCGTTTAAGTATCCCCAAATATTTGGGTTTACTTGTAAAACTTCATCAATAGTATGTAAAATACCATTAGAGGCTAATATATCTTTTTCTACTACATTAACGCCTCCAAATGTTGAACTTTCACTTGTATTTAAAAACTCAACATATTTATTATTAAGCATTTTTACAAGTGTTTCTTCATTTTGAGCTGTATTGTGTGAAAAAAGGCTAATGTGATTACCAATAAGCTCTTTTAACAAGTCTGGATTACTTAAAATATCACTAGATACTTGTTGAAAAGCAGCATTATCAGGAGCCCAAACTGTGTACGCTTGGGCTGTAGCCAATAGGCTACTATAACCTGTTTGATTAAGATAATTAACAAATGTTGAATAATCAGGATCCTCTGATAGGATTGATAAGATATTAGACTCTAGCCTAGAATCTAGTTGTTCATAGTGGTCATCCCATGCATCATCCTTACAACCTAAGGTTACAAGCAAGCTAAGCATTACCACAATACGGCCAAAGTTAACAATGGCTTTATTTTTGTTTTTCATTATTAGTTCTTTAATTAATATATTTAGTTAGTTTGTTAGTCTACAGGTATCCATTCAACAAAGTCCATTGGGCTATTACCAGATTTTATAGTTTCAAACCTTATAACATGGCTTTTTTGCTCTGGCACCAATAACTCTTTAGTAACAATAAACCTACTGTTTCCTGCTTTTTCAGCTTGAGAAACCCCGTTATTGTCTACATATTCTTCATAACCTAGTCTCCAACCTCTGGTCTCCATTAAGATTTCATCTGGCCATCCCATACCGCTTGCTTTTGTTGTCATATCATATACAGCACCAATAGGCTCACCATCCCAATATATTTGGAATTTAGCACGCGCATTGTTTCCGCCATTACCCATTACAAGCATTTCGTATTTACCTTTTGGTAATACTGGTGTGTCAAATTCAAACCATGCAACACCTGCTATATCTAAAACTGTATGGCCTATATTAGAGTTTTTACTTTGCTGTAAGTATCTTACCTCTTTTTCTGGAAACCAACGAATGCGTTCCCAAGCTGTACTTAAAACCTTTTGGTGTGAACGAATTAACTTAGATTGATATTCTGGTTGATCATTTATAAAATCGTAGATAATATGTTTTGGTTTTGGCACAAAAATGGTAAATAATTTATCTACAGTATGGTACACACCGTTTTTAGATGGATAGTTACTTTCTGCCGTAATGATAGAAGTCCATGTATCATCTGTACCTGTTTCGGTTTCGTTAAGTCTTAATTCTTTATCTGTTTTGAAGGATTTAATAGCATTTCTAGGTAAGACTGTATTTATAAAGTTATCTTCTGGAAAATCTGAAGTATATAAAAAGTTTTTAGTAGCATGGTATCCTACATATCTATTTAAATCGTTATCAGGATCTGTAAAGTTAGAATCATCAGGAGAGATTCTAGCTACTAAGTCTTCAAAAGAATAGATTCCTTCTTGAGCATAAACCTCATCAGACTCTGCCAAAATAGTAAAGTTATTTTTTGAACCATATTCGTTATATACTACAGAAAACTCTTCGTAATACCCAGTTTGTTTCATAGCTTCAACAAAAATGGTATGTTTGCCTGCTTTTTCCATAGCCGCTGGAACTGCATCTACAAATGGAGATAACACCCCATCAATAGCATGTATAACACCGTTATTGGTACGTATATCATATTGATCTAAACCAACTTCTCTGTTAATTTCTACATTAGCAATACCACCGCCTTTTAAAAAGGATGTTGTTAAATAGTCTCCAGTAAATGTAGTATCTGGTAGTCTTCCTTCTATAAAGCTACTGGTTAGCTTACCAGATGGCATGGTATGAAATTTAACTAAAGTTTGTAGCCATTTTATATCTTCTTCTGAAGTAAGTTCATCTACAGAACTGGCATTAAAATTTTCTTGAATATAGTTTAATATAGCTTCGTTAGTTGGTGCAAAACAAGTGTAGTTTCCATAACTTTTTAATGCGTTATAGTATTCTGCTTTTTTAAGAATTTCTACATACAATGAAAATTTCTCAGGATTTGATTCTAGCGTACCAATTATGGTCATCTCGTCTGTAGTAAAGAACGTAGTGTCATCAAGACTGTCATTACATGCATTTAATAGTAACATAAATACACAAAGACCTCCAATCCATGTAATTAATTTGTTCGTTTTCATAATAAAAAGTTTTTTAGTTTTCGTAATAGGGGTTTTGCTCCAAGTTAGGATTCAAATCCACCTCATTTTGGTAAATAGGCAGAAAATACGATTCTTGTTCTGAGTAAAAACTCAAAATTAATTCATAATCGTCTGCAGTACTTTTAATATCAGCTAAGTCTGTTATTAAATATTGATCTTGAAAATTATTTCGACGCGCAAAACGTAATAGGTCATACCATCTTTTAGCTTCAAAAGCGAATTCTTTTTGACGTTCTAATAAAACAGCATTTAACAAAGCGCCTTCTTCTATAGCTACATCTAATGGAGCTCCTGTAGCTCTTTGATGCACTTGTTCTATAAGGTCTGCTGCTTTATCTAAATCTTTATTTTCTGAAGACAAGATATATGCCTCTGCTTGCATTAATAAAACCTCGGCATATCTGTAAAATATAAAAGTGTTGAAAAATTCTTGTTGCCCACGGTATTCTCCAGTTGCATCAACACCTGCAAATTTAAATACTCTGTTTAAATCTCTATCATAAGTCGCTTTGTCTGTTCTTACGTCATCTGGATACCCTAAATACAACTGGCCAATTTCTCCAAAGGGAGCATAGGTTGGATTACCTACATAGAAAGCATTTTGGTATGTACTGTTAATATCACTAAATTGAAGTTCAAAAATTCCTTCTGTTGAATTTCCTTCAAAGAATATTTGGTTAAACCATTCTGAACCTTCAACCAAGCTATATCTGCCAGAATCTATTATTTGTTGAGTAGCAGCTATACATTCATTATATTGCTCACTCCATAAATATGCATCTGCCAAAATTGCTAATGCTGCTCCTTTAGTCATTCTTCCTTTATCATAAGCAGCAGATTGAGCGTACCCTAAATTAAGGTCTTCTACAGCTATTTTTAAATCAGAAATAATTTGAGCAATTACTTCGGCTTCTGTACTTTTTGCTGGATAAAAATCTACTTGACTGGTTGAAGTTGCTGTTAATACCAATGGCACATCTCTAAAGTTTTTAACTAAAGTTAAATAAACTAAAGCGCGTATTGTTAATACTTCTGCTTTATAGTTAGCTAATTCTTGTTCTGTAAATGATAAGTCATTTTCTTTAGCACTATCTGCAAACTCTAAAACTAAATTGCAATAATTAATAGTTTGATAAAAATTACTCCAATTAACTAAACTATTAGTGGGGATGATATAATTTTTCATCATGTTTAACTCATTGCTTCCTGCTCTTAATGATACTAACATTTCAGCTCTAAGTTCTCCCCATTTAAGGATTCTATCTGTAAAACCCGATTGGTTCATAGAAGCATAACAACCTGCAACAGCTGCTGCTACCTGCTCTTTATTTTGCCAAAACTCCTGTTGGATTAAGTTATCTTGTGGCTCTAGTTCCAAATAATCACTGCAGGAAAATACTGTTGCTAGAATAAGTGGAACAATTACTAATATTTTTATTATGTTTCTTTTCATAATACTTAAAAGTTGTTACAGTTTTAAAATGTAAGGTTTAATCCTACTGTTATTTGTTGAGACCTTGGTGTTTGATTTGTATCATACCCCAATTTTTTCCAATCACTACTATTTCCTGTTTCAGGATCTGCTCCCGAATACTCTGTGAATGTTAACAAGTTTGTACCTGTAACATATACTGAAGCATTTGTGAAATTTATTTTCTTAATAAATGTTTTTGGCAAATTGTATCTTAAGGTAACGTATTTTAATCTTAAAAACGAAGCGTCTTCAAGAAAACGATCTGACCCTAAAGTGTTTACTGGACTGTTAAATACCGCTCTGGGAATATCTGTTTGGTCTCCTTCAAATCTCCATCGGCGTAATGTTGAAGTACTCTGGTTATCAAAACTATCCATACTTTCAGCATTCATTCTGGCTATATTTATGACTTTTTGATTGTATCTGTAATTAAAAAAGGCATTTAACCTGAAGTTTTTATAACGGATAGTAGGGCCGAAACCACCATATAATAATGGGTTGGCGTTACCTAAATACACTACATCTAGCCTGTTTATATTACCATCTTTGTTAACATCTTCATACATGGCTTCTCCTGCTTTAAATTCGCGGGTTCTGTTAAACACCATGTTTTTAGGCTCTCCGTTAATATCATAAATAATATCTCCATTTTCATCTCGCGCTACTAAATCATCACTTGTACTATATACTCCTAAGTAACGGTATCCGTAAAAAGACCCTATTGGGTTACCTTCTTGTATTCTTTTTAAATAACCATCTGGACCTGTTGCTAATGGATTACCGTCTTCAACATCTTGAGCATCGGTAATTTTTGTTATTAAGTTTCTGTTTCTAGCAACGTTAAAATTAAAATCTAAACCAAAATCTTTATTATCTATTACTTTAGTTCTAACACTCAACTCAAAACCTTTGTTACTAATATCTCCTAGATTAAGGAATGGAACTGATGAAAAACCAGAAGTTGTTGGTATTGATGTATTTTTGGTTAACATATCATTAGTGTCCTTTTGATAAAATTCAAGGTCACCACTTACTCTTCTGTTAAAGAATGAATAGGTAAGCCCTATATTTTTTTGAACAACTGTTTCCCATCTTAAATCTGTTAACTCCATATTGTTAGGGTAAACAGGTCTTTCATCTAAATAATTGTAACTATAGGTAGAATAAGTGTTGTATTGCCCATAATTAAAACTTGGTGAGTTACCATTTACACCATAACTAGCTCTAATACCTAGCTCATCAATAAAATCATATTCTTCCATAAATGGTTCACTAGATAAAATCCACTTAGCCGCAATACTAGGAAATGTACCATACCTGTAGCTACTACCAAATTTGGAGTTTCCTTCAGAACGGATACCACCACTTAAAATATAACGATCTAAATACTGATAGTTAAACATAAAGTTGAAAGCCACGTTTCTATTTTGAGTAAAACTAGAACTTAAATTATTTCCACTTCCTTCTATTCTTGTAAGTGCTATAGGTGTTTGTATAAAACTACTTGGTGAGTTACTTGTTTGCGAAGAATAACCCTGACTAGTTTTTTCATAAGTTTGAATAGCTCCACTAGCAAAAAGCGAATGATTATCTCCTAAACTTGGATTCCAGGTAAGTCTATTATCTGTACGCATTACAAAAAACTCTGCATCTGCAAAAATGGCATTGTTGGCTGTTGAGTTTGTCCAAGATGCTCCAATAGCTTCTTCTGGTATAAACCTAGACGTTTTATCAACATTAATATCGAACGAAATAATAGACCTAAACTCTAAAGGTTTAATAGGCTTATATGTAAACCTAAAAATTGGTGTAATTCTATTATTCTCTATATTCCATTCAGACAATTTAGCCATTGCTACGGGGTTGTAGTATGTTGTCCCAGACCCTTGAAAAGCATCTACTGGTGTAAAATACTGGTCTGTTAAATTACCATCTTCATCAACTTGATAGATAGATTGATTTGGCATTTTTATTAGTGCTAAAGACCTAATATTATTATAAGAACGATCTAATGAACCATGAGTATAAGATAACTCTGAAGTTATTTTTATTTTATCAGAAATATTATAATCTAATATAGCTCTGGTAGTAAATAATTTATGTGCACTCCCTACTGTGGTACCTAATTGATCCTTGTAACTTGCAGATACACGGTACGAAGATTTCTCACCACCACCAGATACACCAAGAAAATGCTCTTGGGTAGATCCTGTTTGGGTAATTTCATCTATCCAATCAATGTTTTTATTGTATAAATTATATAATTCATACTCTGGATCATACTCTATTTGAGGATAAGATGCTTGGTTAACAGCAATAAGCTCATCTTTTATTAATGTAGAATATTGATCTCCATTTAACATTGGAATTCCATCTGGTTGCCAACCTACAGTACCTTTATAACTATATGAAAATCTAGCTGGTCCTTTTGATCCACGTTTGGTTTTAATCATCAGCACTCCATTTGCTGCACGAGACCCAAACTGTGCGGTAGCAGCAGCATCTTTTAGCACCGATATTTCTTCAATATCATCTGGAGAAACTCCAATCATTGCTGCATATTGTTCTTCATCGGCCGATCCAAAATCAAAAAGTTCATCAATTTCAGTTTCAAAAGGCACACCATTTATTACAATTAATGGTTCTGAAGAAGCATTCAATGAAGATGTACCACGAATACGAATAGACATTCCCGCACCCGGTTCACCAGAATTAGCAACAATATCAACACCACTTAAACGCCCTTGTAATTGATCTACAATACCAGATGATACTGTTTCACTAATTTCTTTAGTGTTAATGGTTTGAATAGCTGTTGCTATTCTACGTTTATCTATTTCAAACTCTCCTGTGTTAACTTTTTTGGTACCTCTTAATACAATGGCATCTAGCTCAGAGATATCTTCTTTTAAATTAACATTAATAGTTGTTCTATTTCCAGGTACTTCAGACTTGGTTACAAAACCTACAAATGAAAAGGTTAAGGTGTTATTAACGTTTTTAACAGCAATAGAATAATTACCATTAAAATCAGACACCACACCATTAATAATACGGTTATCGCTATCTTTTTCGGCTATAGTTGCTCCTGCAAGAGGTAAACCATCTCCCTCTGATAAAACGGTACCCGATATAATAGTTTTTGATTGCGCAGACATGTTGTATACTGATAGTAACACACACACTACTACTAAGACATATGAATATGACCTATATTTATCCTTCATATTTAATAAACTTTAGTTTGTTAGTTAGTTATTTTATATAATTATCTATTTCGTGAATTACTACCTTTTTAGATAAGAGATTTGAGATTCCACTAGTAGACACGCTTTCATTTGTTTCTGTGTTGGTAAGCGTAAGTGATGAAGTTGCTTTATCATTTTCAACAACAAACTCATCATAAACAGGTACAAAATCTACTACTCTACTGTAATACATTGAAGGAAAGGTTCCTGTTACTCTTCCATCAGCAGGAATTGCTTGTTGTATAAAATGCTTTTTAGCAAAATCTAAAAGTTCTTTCTTAGCAATTGCAAGACCTAAATCATCTAAAGATGATAAATAACTTGGGTCTGGATTTGGTATAACACCATCTGCCACAGCTTGGTCTATTGCTTCATTGTTAGGAACTAACAACGTGAACGATTTTTGTAAGTTTAAGAAGTTTATTAATTTATCATCTGAACCTGCTATATCTAAAAGAGCATCTGCCCCTTCTAATACGGCAATAAAGTTTGCAAAACTACTAGGGTAGTCTGTCATAGCTCCATAGGTAAAACGTAGCGGACGCTCAATAGGGCCACTCATTTCATAAAACTGACCATTATCTGTTTCTCTCACAGAGACAACATCTACCTGATTACCATTAAGTATATCTCCTCCACCAGCTATTTTTCCTCCAGAAGCATAAATAAACTCACCACTTTTAGTTTCATAATAGTTATTAGAGTTAAAATCTACTTTTTCTTCAACAATTTGGTTCAACACTATATCTTTTAATGTTGTCATTACGTAAGTAATATCTGAAGAACTTGGGCTAGAAGTATTTGGATCTGGGTATATACGATTGTTAGCCTCAACAGGATCTCCTTCAACCTGCATGTATATTACCGATAAATCTGGTTCAAAATCTACAATAGATATTTTTCTGGTTGCACTATTTGGATCTGCAATATTTTGAAATTCATGGTTTTTAATTCCAAAAATAGAGAAGTTAATTCCTTGACTTTGCAATGCCTGGTCAATACCTAACTCTTGTACTGCTTTAAGCATAATTGTATAATCTGGATCTAACAATAGTGGCCCCATAGTAGACCCAAAACTATTATTAGTGTATACAGTATTAATTCCTACAAAGAAACCATTACTACAAAATTTCTTATCTACAACATCTTCTTCTTTGTAATCAACTAAATTTAAAGAGACGTCATATGATTGCCCGAAGTTACTTGGACAAATATCCCAGAAATTAGTAAAGAAAAATGGTTTTATAAATTTCCCTAATACATCTAGAGGCATATCGTCATATGAATTATAAAATTGCCCTAGTATGCTATTACCATCTAAATAACTTTGAAGCGCATCATTGGTTGGCACTAACAACCCAGTTGCATTAGCTAAAGTTCTATCAACATTACTAAGTAACTTTGGGAAATTTTCGTCATCTGGATTATAAGGCAACAAGTTTTCTGCAACACCTGTAGCAAAACTTAACCTATAAATGGTTTCTATTTCACCTGTCTCAGGATTTTCTTCCTCACCAACTTCATTTATTTTTGCAAAACGCTCTAATATTTTTTTAAACATAGAATACTTTCCTTCATATTCTTCAGAAGAAAGGTTTTGATAAAGGTTTTTTCTTGGCTCTATTACCTTATCTAAGGCATATATCATTCCGTTCTCTGCAATAATATTGGCTTGTTCTACATTAGCTTCAAACACCTTCATATCACCTTCATTAAATTGCTCTCCAGGAAACATATAGTCATAATCAGATGTTTCTGTTGATGCTTTTACATCAAAATATGAGTCTAGGAAGTAACATACAGGTTTTATTCTGCCATTACTTGTATCTATTGGATATGTACCTGGTTCTGGTTCTTCCATTAAATGAGGATAATCTGCAGCATCAATAACCTTAACAGGATCTTGGTACTGAGTTCTTCTTTTAAAAGCATTACCCTCATAAAAACCACTACTATAATAGGTTAGTGTAGTGGTGTTCCAAGCATCAATTATTATTGAGTATTTTACGATATCCTCAATTCTTTCTGCAGGAATAGCATCAAAAGAGCCATATCCTTCAGCTTGCATAAATTCTTCAAAAGCTTCGTCTGTTGGAGCAAATATGGTCCAAGACCCTCCTTTTGTTAAAGGCTCTTTATAAGAAGTCTGATCTAAGGCTTGCAAGTAGTAGTTAAACGTGCCTAACGCTTCTAACTGCGGGTAAATTGTCCCTACTAAATTGTCTGGACGAGCATATTCAAGTGGATCTGGTTTACATCCAAAAGCAGCTATAATTATGAACAACATAATCACAACCTTTTTGTGCTTCATTTGTTTTGCCATACTTAATTATTAATTTTAGAATTATTTAGATTGATTGTTAGTATTACTTATTCTTAAAAACTGAAAAAAGTTGACGGTAGTTTTTAACAATAATTTAAGACAAACTTAAAAAAGAAGAGCTATTGGTGATATAAATTATAGTTCTTTAAAGATAAATTATTGTCCTTTTCACTATAAAATATAACTATTTGAGCATATTTTTAACAAAAGAGCAATAATTTACATTAAATAATAACAAAACAATATATTCTTTAAAATCACTATTTTTTTAACTATTATTTAACTGATAATTTAGCGAATTTTTACTAATTATTTAAAACAAAGATGTAATTGTAATTTATATCAAAGACAGACACTATGAAGATTTTACTTGTGTGCTGCCTTATTTTGCTCTATAAATTGACTAGGTGTTACATTAAAAAGCTCTCTAAAAGTTTTACTAAAATATGCCGTAGAGTTAAAACCAGCCATATGTGTAACTTCTTTTATAGAATGCCCATTTTTAAGCAATAACTCTGAAGCATATCTAAGCCTTATGGTTCTTATAAAATTACTTGGATTACTACCTGTTAAAGAGTTTATCTTTCTATAAAATTGTGAGCGACCAATATTCATTTCTTTTAGCAATTGTTCTTGTTTAAAATCTACATCGCTAACATTATCTAAGATTACTTTAGTTACTTTATCTAAGAACACTTCATCTAAATTATTTGTAGTAACCTCACTAGATGGAAAAACACCTCCTATTTCAGAATAGCGTTTTCTTAATCTTTTTTTAGATTCTAATAAATTATTAATTCTGGCTTTTAAAACACTAGTTACAAAAGGTTTTGACAAATACCCATCTGCCCCGTGTTCATAACCTTCAATTCTGTCTTCAACTTGTGTTTTGGCTGTTAATAAAATAACAGGGATGTGAGAAGTTTCAAACTCTGATTTAATTTTTTGACACAATTCAAAACCATCCATTTTAGGCATCATTACATCACTTATAACAATATCTGGAAGGTGTTTTTTTACTTGCAATAAACCATCCACTCCATTTACAGCTTCCTTAACTATAAATGATTTTTTAAGGTCATTACTTAAATGTACTCTTAACTCTTTATTATCTTCTACAATAAGCAACGTTGGTTTTTTAACATTATCTTTTTCTGATGTATTAGTTTCATTGCTTTTGGAGTCTTGCATTATATCATCATTAGATATTAACATATCATACTCTACTGCTTTCATAGAGTTTATCAAGAATTCATTTTTAATATTTTCTACCTTGTCTGGTTTAGCATTTAAATTTAGAGGCAATTTAACAGTAAATTTTGTTCCTTTTTTAGGTTTACTTTCAACAAATATTTCTCCTCCAAGAGACTCTACTAAACCTTTAGTAAAGTTAAGCCCTATTCCGGTACCTGTTTTGGTTGGATCTAGATTATAAAACCTTGAAAAAATACTTTTTAGTTGATCTTTATCTAGCCCCACACCGGTATCTTCTACTATTATTTCAACATAATCTTCTAATTTCCCTTTTTTAGAAAGCATATACTTTGCTTTTCTTTTATTAGGCTCTATTTTATTAATTGAAACTGTTATATCACCCCCTCCATTAGTAAACTTAATGGCATTAGAAATTAAATTGGTTATGATTTTTTCTACTTTATCAAAATCAAAAAGTGCTACAATTTTTTGTGGCGAACATTTAAAAATATAATTTATTTCTTTTTTAAATGCCAAACCTTTAAATAGTGAAAATATATCTTGACCAAACTTAACAATATCACCCTTTTCTAATTGCACTGGGGCTTTTCCTACATCCATTTTTCTATAATCTAGTAATTGATTTACTAAATGTAACAAACGCCTTGCACTACGTTGAATTGAAAGCGCTGATGTTTTCACTACTTCTGGATCATTGTTAAAACTTGATAAGATTTTATCAACAGGATTTAAAATAAGCGTTAAAGGTGTTCTAAATTCATGAGATACATTAACAAAAAATTGGAGTTTCATTTGGTCTAACTCTCTTTTTTGTTCTTCTTGCACTTTTAAAGTATAGTAGTACATTATAAGCCAAAAAACCAAAGCACCTATCACAAAATAAATTAAATAAGCCCACCATGTTCGCCATATTGGTGGTAATATTTTAACATTTACAGATGTTGTTTGAGCTTCATCCCACTTGCCGTTAGTTGATGCTTTAACTTCAAAAGTATAACTACCAGACTCTAAATTTGAGAGATTTACCACTCTATTAGAGCCTATATTTATGAATTCATCATCAAGTCCTTTCATTCTGTATGCATACTGAACTCGTTCTGGATTTTCTAAATAAAGTCCAACAAACTCAAATGAAATATAGTTTTCATCATATTTTAAGGTTATATCTTTTACCTCAGATATTCCTTTATTTAAAAGTACCCTACCGTTTAAAGAATCGCCGGCAACAATAAGCCTATTGTTTAACTTAAATTTAGTTATTTGAGGTTTTATATCTACCGATTCTGGCAAAACAATTTCGTTTGGATGGAAAATATTAAAGCCATTTATTCCTCCAACAATAATGCGTCCATTATTGGTTTTATATATAGATTTACTTTGAAATTCTGGCCCTTGCAAGCCATCATGAGCATTGAAATTTTTAAACTGATGCGTGTCTGGGTTTAACATAGATAGCCCTCCTTTAGTAGCTATCCATAAATTATAATTATCGTCTTCTTGAATACCAACCACCAAATTATTTGGTAAACCATTTTTAGAAGAATATGATTTTACTAAACTTAAATCTGAATTAAGCTTGTAAACTCCATTATCTGAACCTACCCAAATATTACCATTATGGTCTTCTGTAACATAATTTATTCCTGCGCCATCTAACCCTTTTTCTTTAACCAGTTTAAAATCAATGTTTTCAGGAATATATGCTTCTAAATTATTTAAATCTACCACATTTAACCCAAGTGAAGTTCCTATATAAAGGCGGTTTTTAGAGTCTATAAACGAGCAAATAATGGCATTACTAATTAAACCATTTTCTTTATTATATTCATTTTTATAGTTTGTAAAACGTTTTGTTTTAGGGTCATAAAGGCTAATACCTTCTGTTCTTAAACCAAACCATATTCTTTTTTTAGAATCTTCAACTCCAGTCCATACAGAACTTTGGCCTATAGAATATGGATTTTTATCATCATGTAAAAAAGATTGAAAAGTACCAGTTTCTGGATTAAATTTATTCACTCCACCATCTAAAGTACATACCCATATGTAGCCATCATGACTTTCAAAAGTATATAAGATTTTATTTGAACTAAGCCCCTTAGGGTTATTAGGGTTACTTGAATAGTGTTTAAAAGATTGCGTTTCCTCGTCAAAAAGATTAAGCCCTCCTGTATAAGCGCTAATCCAAATTCTACCCTTAGAGTCTTGCAGAACAGATTGTACTGTTTTTTGACTTAAGCCATTAGGTGTATTAGGCTGATAATAGTAGTGCCCAAATGAGTTAGAGAGATCTAACATACTTACCCCCTTATCATAGCTCCCAATCCAAAAAACACCACTTCTGTCTTCTATTATTTTGGTTGGCTTATTATTAGGGAGTGAGAAAGGATCTGAATGATTATTTAAGATGTGTTGTTTTAGTTCTGCTTTACCGTTATTTTTCTCAAATAAATACAATCCAAACACATCTGTAGACACCCAAAACAAACCTTCTTTGTCTTGATAAATATCATAAATTGGAACTCTTTTTTTTGCCAACCTAATATGCTTAAAAGTATTACGCTTTCTATTCCATAAAATTAAATTAGAAAGGTCATTTCCTATCCAAAAATCGCCATCGGTATCTATAAAAACTTTTTTTGGTATATGGTTTAACTCATAAGGTTCTTCTTTCTTAATGTAAACTCTATCAAAATTATCCTTTTTAGCATTGTATCTATTTAGATGTTCTCCATTAGTACCTATCCAGATGTCGTTATTTTCATCTTTTGTTATAACATTAACACTGTTATTATCTATAGAGTTTATATTAGATTCATCATTTATATAGTATGAGAATTTATAGTTTTCTTCATTTGCTATATAATCGCTTAGCATTATTTTTATTACACCAATATTGGTTGCTACCCATAAGGTATTGCTAATTCCATCATATAATAAATCATTAATAATTTTTTGCGAACTAGAAGGTAATGATAACCTGCCATATAAGTTAATTCTAGTAAACTTATTGGTTTGCTTATTAAATAAGTTTAATCCGTTAGTTGTGCCTACCCATAAATTACCCTGATTATCTTCTTCAATTGCATTTATTCTATTATTACTTATAGAAGTAGAATCATTTAAAATAGATCTAAAAACTTCAAATTCATAACCGTTATATTTATTAAGCCCATCAATAGTTCCAAACCATAAAAAGCCTTCTTTATCTTGAAATATTTCAACACACGTACTACTTGACAGACCGTTATATGTATCTAAATTTTCAAACTTTAAGTTTTTAAACTGACTAAAGCACAAATTAGCTACTAAACAGTATACAGCAATAATGTATTTTTTTAAAAGCATTTCTATTTAAAACTATTAGTTATTTTTTAGAGTATTATTAAATTAAACTTACAATGTTAATTATACAAGCCTTATTTAACAGACTTAAATTAACAAAAAATATAACTATTATAATGAGAATTTAAAAAATTATACAAAGGCTAAAGTTCAACTATAAAAATCTAGCTTCAAGTTTTTTTTGATGAATTTCTTTCTATTAAGCTTGTTGCTAGGGTAATGGTTTGTCCTTTATCTGGTATTTCTTTTTTTACAATATATTCTAACAATAAACGTGTTGCTATTTTTCCAATTTCTAAACCAGACTGATCTATTGTTGTTAATGACGGCTCTATAACCGTTGAAATAGGCTCATTACTAAAGCCTACTATTGCAATTTCATCTGGTATTTTTATTTGCTGTTCTTTAATATATTTCATAGCCCCAATAGCTGCAACATCATTTGCAGAAAAAACACCATCAACAGTTTGTTTACTATCTAAAACATTTTGCATGTTACTATAACCATCTTGTTCCATTAACCTAGAAGTTATAACCAATTCTTTTTTAAATGGAATTTTGTGTTTTTCTAGTGCTGCTTTATAACCATTAAATCTGTTTTTGTAAATTTCTAATTCTTGAGGCCCAGAAAAATGCACTATATTTCTACAACCTTTAATTATTAAATGCTCAGTGGCATCAAATCCTCCCTTAAAATCATCTATTAGAACACTACTATACCCCGGCAGGTTACAATGCCTATCAAAAAAAACAAGCGGAATATTGCTTTTTTTAGCCACTTCTAAATGATTATAATTTAAGGTTTCCATTGAAACTGAAACCAACAAACCATCTACTCTATTAGCAACTAACCCTTCAATTATTTTCTTTTCGCGTTCAAACTGCTCTAAAGATTGACAGATTATAACATTATAACCTGCCAAATAAGCTGTTTCTTCAATACCTTGTATTGCTGACGAAAAAAAATGACGCGATATTCTAGGAACCACCACCCCAATAGTATTGGTTACATTTTTACGTAAATTAGAGGCCAGCATATTACGCCGGTAACCTAATTCTTGGGCCTTTGCTAAAATTTTAGCTTTAGTACTTTTTGTTACTCGCGGACTATCATTTAAAGCTCTAGAAACCGTAGAACTATCAATACCCAAAGCTTTAGCAATGTCGTGTATTGTTGGCTTATTATTCAAAATTCAAGTTAAAAAGTTTAGTTTTACGATTACAAATATAATAAAATACAATCGATTGTATTTGGATATTTTTTCATATATTTACACAGTTTTTTTCTTATCAAAAATTGAATTAAAATTTACAAAAGCTAAATATCATGAAAAACAATTATGAAGTAAGATATGCAGCATCTCCACAAGATGTTAAATCATACGACACAACTAGATTAAGAGACGAATTTTTAATTGACAATTTAATGCAACCAGATGAACTAAACTTAGTTTACTCTCATTATGACAGGTTTATATCTGGAAGTGCTGTTCCTGTTAAATCTTCTTTAAAGTTAGAAGCTATTGATCCGCTAAAAGCAGATTACTTTCTTGAAAGACGCGAATTAGGGATTATAAATATTGGAGGTTCTGGAACCGTAAATGTTGATGGTACAGAGTATGAATTAAACAACAGAGAAGCTTTATACGTTGGTAGAGGCAACAAAGAGATAACCTTTACAAGTAAATCGGCTAACGAACCTGCCTTGTTCTACTTAAACTCTACACCTGCTCATAAAGAATACCCTAATAAAAAAATAGGAATTGATGATGTTGAAGTTGTTCAGTTAGGAGCACCAGAAACTGCAAACGCAAGAACCCTAAGAAAATACATTGTAAACAGTGTTGTTGATGTTTGCCAATTACAAATGGGTATGACAGAGTTAAAAACTGGTAGCGTATGGAACACAATGCCTGCACACGTACATGACAGAAGAATGGAAGTATATTTCTATTTTGATGTTCCAGAAGATCAAGCAGTATGTCATTTTATGGGGCAACCTCAAGAAACCAGACACATCTGGATGCAAAACCATCAAGCTGTAATTTCTCCAGCATGGTCTATACACTCTGGTTCTGGTACAAGCAACTACACATTTATTTGGGGAATGGCTGGTGAAAACTTAGACTACGGAGATATGGATCATTGTAAAATAAACGAACTAAAATAAAAAACCAAAACATATTATGTCACAAAACTTATTTGATTTAAAAGGAAAAGTTGCCTTAATTACCGGAGCTGTTCACGGATTAGGAATGGCAATGGCAAAAGGATTAGGAAATGCTGGAGCAACCATTGTTGTTAATAATTATTCTGAAGATAAACTTCAAAGTGCTGTAGAAGAATATAAAGCTTGCGGACTTGACGCCCATGGTTTTGTATTTGATGTTACCGATGAAAAAGCAGTCATTGAAGCTGTTGAGAAAATTGAAAAAGAAATAGGCCCTATTGATATCCTTATTAACAACGCAGGTATTATAAAAAGAACGCCTTTAGTTGAAATGGAGGTTGAAGATTTTAATGCTGTAATTCAAGTAGATTTAGTAGCTCCTTTTATTGTTTCTAAAGCAGTTGTAAAAGGAATGATTGAAAGAGGCGGCGGAAAAATTATAAACATCTGCTCAATGATGAGTGAACTTGGTAGAAATACCGTTGGAGCTTATGCTGCTGCCAAAGGAGGCTTAAAAATGCTTACTCAAAATATGGCTACAGAATGGGCAAAATACAATATTCAAGCTAATGGTATTGGCCCAGGTTACTTTGCTACAAGCCAAACAGCACCAATTAGAGTAGACGGACATCCGTTTAACGATTTCATTATTAACAGAACACCTGCAGCACGCTGGGGAGACCCAAGCGATTTAGAAGGAGCTGCAGTATTTTTAAGTTCAAAGGCCAGTGATTTTGTTAACGGTCAGGTAATTTATGTAGATGGTGGTATTTTAGCAACCATTGGAAAACCTTCAAACGAAGATTAATTAAAAATCAATACATTATGAATAAAACCCTATGGATAGTATGCCTTGTGTGTGCTGCTATATTTTCTTCTTGTAACCAAAAAGAAAATTTAAAATCTATTGTAATTAAAAACACCTTAGATTTTGAAAGAACTTCTGAAACTGTTGAGCTAACAAAGTCATTTTTAAAGGTTGAAGACCTAAACACAATTGGCATTAAAGATGCTGAAAGTGGTAAGTTACAAGTTACTCAAACTGTAGATAATGATGGCGATGGTATTATGGATGAAATATTATTTCAACCTGTAATTGCTGCTAATTCTGAAAAAACTTTTAACATAGTAACAATTACAGAAGCCGAAAAACCAAAAGCCGATACGCTTTGTTATTCTAGGTTTGTACCAGAACGTACAGATGATTATACGTGGGAAAACAACAAAGTAGCTTTTCGTGTTTATGGCCCTGTAGCCCAAAAAATGGTTGAAGATGGTACACCAGGAGGCACACTATCTAGCGGGGTTGACGCATGGTTAAAAAAGGTAGAATACCCTATTATTAACAATTGGTATAAGAAAAACACAGAAAAACCAGGCGCCTACCATGAACCTTCACCTGAAGGTTTAGATAATTTCCATGTAGGAATTAGTAGAGGTGTTGGTGGTATTGCCGTAAAGCAAGATACTACTTATTATTTCTCTAAAAATTATACTAAGTGGCGCACCATTACTACAGGTCCTATTCGTACTAGTTTTTATTTAGAATACGAATCCTGGGATGCTGGCGGAAAAACCATTAAAGAATCTAAAGTTATTAGTTTAGATTTGGGTAACAATCTATCTAAGTTTACTACTCATATTGAAGGCACTGATACTATTTCGGCTGGATTAACTTTACACGAAAAAGACGGTGATGTAACAGGTAATACTGAACGCGGTTGGGTAAGCTATTGGGAACCTCATTTCGATTCTGAAATAGGATTAGCCATTGTTGCACCAGAACATACCTTTATAGATTTTGAAACTTATGATACCAATGCAAAAGACTTAAGCAATGCGTATGCTCATTTAAAAGTTAATAATAACAAGGTTGTATACTATGCTGGTTTTGCTTGGAAAGAAGCTAATCAATATACAACACCTACTGAGTGGGAAAACTACTTAAATACGTTCTCTAAGCAAATAAACAATCCTTTACAGGTTAGTTTAAATGAGTAAATTTTAAGTAATAAATTTAATAAACTAAAAAAATCCGAGATTGAAATTATTCTTTCTCGGATTTTTTGTTAATAATAATTTTTAACCAAACAAATTGGCAAACAAAAACTCGTAATAAATAAATTATACTACGAGCTTTTTTAACTAATTCTAAACTAATCTATTTTAATTTTTAGCAACTGTTGTTGTTGCTCCTTTTTCCTCTAGCTTTTTTAATCTTAACAACGCTTCCATATAATAATAATCGGCATAAACAATAGGCACATCAATTTCAGAGTTTTTAGGATAATGTCCTGTAGAATGCAACAATAATGCATCATTTGTATCTCCACTTAAATACTTAGGAGAACTTAAGGTTTCTACCAACTTTTTGGCAGCATTAAAATACTTAGCTTTTAAAGCATCATCTTCAACTACATTAACTAATTCAAACAACCCACAAGCTACCACAGCAGCAGCCGAAGCATCTTTTGGCGCATCTGGAATTTTTGGATCATCAAAATCCCAATAAGGAATACCATCTTCTGGCAACCTATCTAAAAAATGATTTGCTAATTTTTCAGAGGTTTCTAAAAATGCTTTATTACCAGTTTCTCTGTAAGCCATAGCAAACCCGTAAACACCCCATCCTTGGCCTCTTGCCCACATAGACTCATGCGCATAACCTTGATGTGTATATCCTCGTAAAAACTCGCCAGTTTCTTCATCAAAAGAACCTACATGATAAACGGCATTATCCTTACGTACAATATGGTTCATAGTTTTTTCAGCATGACTCACAGCAATATCGTATAATCCTTTATTACTTCCATTTTTAGCAGCCCAAAAAAGAAGCTCTAAGTTCATCATATTATCTATAATAGTATTGTACTTAAATTTATGTTTTTGACTTGGCCATGACAAAATAGTACCCACTTTTGGGCTATACAATGTAGCCAATGTATCTGCTGCAGATAGCAAGACCTCTTTATACGCTTCATTACCAGTTAACCTATAACCATTACCATAACTACAGTAAACCATAAAACCAATATCATGATTGTCTGCTGGTGAATAAGCTATTGTTTTAAGTGGTTCTGTAAATCTTTCAGCTTGCTCTTTTAATTCAGTATCATTTGAAGCTTCATAAGCATACCATAAAACTCCAGGCCAAAATCCGCTACACCAATCTCTAACACCTACAAAATCCCACTTAGTTTTATTGGTTTTAATGTTTCTTGGAAAACTATCTGCAACAGTCAATGCTTTTGCAACCTCTTTTACTTTGGTAACATTAGATTGTAAAACTTTTTCTGACTGAAATTCGGACACCTCCTTTACAGAAACTTCTTTTTTAGTTGAATTACAAGCTAACATTAAAAATAATGCAGCAATTAACGAAGGTTTTACTATACTCATTGTTTTTTTATTATGTTTTTTAATATTAATTGAACGGAATTAATATTTTTTTAATAATTCCACAAAATATGTTTAATAAATTCAATACAATTTTATGAATTAAACCCTATACAAGTATTAAATTATAATTCAAATACTATAAACTATAGCTCATTTGTAGTTTTATTAGCCTTTTTCTTTGCTTATATTGAA
Organism: Seonamhaeicola sp. NFXS20; assembly: GCF_049132085.1. NCBI lineage: Bacteria > Pseudomonadati > Bacteroidota > Flavobacteriia > Flavobacteriales > Flavobacteriaceae > Seonamhaeicola > Seonamhaeicola sp. NFXS20. The sequence continues at coordinate 181,330 of NZ_JAFMPU010000004.1, forward strand.
TCAACACAAACATTATACAGATTACTTTTTAAACTTTTACCGTACTAAAATCGAGTTTTTAAAAGAAGTGTTTAATGTAATAGTCAATCAACTTTTTTATATAAATAAACCATATTTTTTGTAACATCTCTCAATTTTAGTCATTTACCAAAACCACAACAAAACACAAAACAAGCACCCTATTCATAAATAATAATGTGAAAAATTATAAATGAGTAATAGTTTAAAGCATTTGAATAATAATTTATCAAAAACCAACTTCTTAATTTTTAATATTGAATTGAGTTTTAATGATTATCTATTTTGCATAACTCAAATTAACTTAATGATTAATTTTATAAACTAAGAATTTATGACTAAACTTAGACATTATCAGTTCAGACTGAGAAATTCCATAAGTCTATTATGGATTTTAGCATTTGTGCTTTCTGCTTTACCAACAGATGCAAATGCTGTTAACACAACATTAAAATCTGATGCTATACAAACCAATACTATCACAGGAACCGTTATTAGCGCAGATGACAATATGGGGATTCCTGGAGTGAATGTTCTTGTAAAAGGAACATCTACTGGTGCTGTTACAGACTTTGATGGAAATTATTCTATTAATGCTCCTGTAGGTGCTACATTGGTGTTTTCTTATATTGGTTTTGTTACTCAAGAAATCGTTGTAGGTAACCAAACAACAATTAATGTAACTCTAAAATCAGATCTTGCTCAGCTAGATGAAGTTGTAATAGTAGGTTATGGTACTGCAAAAAAGGAAACTTTAACAGGTTCTGTTGAACAAGTTAAATCAGAAGTCTTTGAAGATATAGCAACAGGAAGTCCTGCCTTAGCGCTACAAGGTAGAACTCCTGGTTTAGTAGTTACTCGTACATCTTCAAGACCAGGGAATGAGGATCTAAACTTTTCTGTTAGAGGGGTTTCTTCTGTGAATGGTATAGACCCTCTTATAGTTATTGATGGTATCCCAGCCATAAACACTACCTCTTTTACAGATATGAATCCAAATGACATTGAAAGTATTAGTGTACTAAAAGGCGGTTCTGCTTCAGTTTACGGTTCACGTGCCGCTGGTGGTGTCATTTTGGTGACTACTAAAAAAGGAAAAGGTGACATTAAAGTTGATGTTAGTACTATTATGCGCATGGGAACTATAGGTATTCGCCCTCCATCTCCAACTATGGAACAGTATGGACAATTATATCTTGAAGCCGTAGATGCTGATTTGGTTGCTGGTAAAGCTCCTCGTTATTTCTTTTGGGATAATTACGAAACCTTAGAAAGAATTGCAGCCGGAGAAGAAGGCTATTATGATCTACCTATAAACGGAAGAGTATGGATAGCCGAAGGAAATAGATTTGATGAAATGTTTGGTAATTCTTACTCTAATCAACACAATTTTAGTTTATCTGGTGGCAATGATAAAAGTAATTTCCGTATTTCTGCAGGTTATGATGAAAATGTGGGTGGTTTAAAAATAGCTGATGACTCTTCAAAAAGGTATAATTTTTCATTAAATTATAATGTTAATATTTCTGATAGATTAAGCTTAAACACCAATGTCTCTTATTTCCACAGACATATTTCAGGACCTACAGGAGGTTTAGGAAGCGATGCCGCAACCTATGATGCGCCTTTGTTCCCTTCTTATAACCAATATGGACAGTATTATTCTGTTTTCGGAGGTGTAAATATTGCTGGTAGAAGAAACGCCGTAGCACAGGTCATCGATGGAGGTCGTACTAATGAAATCGATGAACAGTTTAAAATAGCTGCCCTATTAGATTATAAAATAACTGACCATTTAAATATTACAGCCTCATATGCCATAAGCAAACAAAACAGCGAAGATCAAGCATACACATTGTCTGTCCCCTTATATGATTGGGATGGTAACCTCGCCACCACAATAACCGATCAAAGTAACACTTATATAGAGGAAGAAACCGGTAATATTGTCTATAAAAACTATAAAACCACTTTAAATTACAATAACTCTTTCGGAGATCATAATGTTTCTGGGTTATTAGCCATAGAAGCTGAAAAAAACGAAAACAATGGACTTTACGCCAAAAGAACCAATTTTGTAGACTATGGTGTCTATGATTTAAATTTAGGTTCAACCGATGGAAATATCACAACAAAAGGTGGTGGTAGTACCTGGGGTGCTTTTGGGTATATTGGACGTATCAACTATGATTACAAAAGCAAGTATTTATTAGAAATCCAAGGTAGAAGAGACGGATCATCAAAATTTGCAGATGGACAAAAATGGTCCAATTACTTTAGTGCATCTGGTGGTTGGGTTATAAGTTCAGAAAAATTTCTTGAAGATAACAAAATCATTTCCTTCTTAAAATTAAGGGGTGGTTATGGAGAATTAGGTAGTACATCTGGTTTCGGTAACTTTGGCTACTTATCCACAGTTAGCTTTGGAACTACGGTTTTTGGTCAAACCAATGCAGGGCAACAAGTAACAACCAGAGCCAGCAGCTTGTTTAGTGACACAACAACTTGGGAGCGTATTATAACTAAAGAAATTGGTGTAGATTTTAGGTTATTAGATAATCATATATTCGGTTCTATAGATTTATATAAAAAAGATAATAAAGACATGTTGGTTAGCCTAGTATACCCCGATTTACTTGGAACCGGAGCTCCTGTTACCAATTCAGGCACCTTAGAAACCAAAGGATGGGAAATTCAATTAGGTTGGAGAGGAAAAGTTGGAGATTTAGATGTTAGCGTGAGTGCTAATATGAGTGATTCTAGAAATAAAATTATAAAATACGATGGCGCAGAGTCTATACAAGCTGGTTTAAATGATGTAGATGATGATGAAAATATTTTAGGAAAACCTATTAACTCCTATTATTTATACGAAACAGATGGTTACTTCCAAACACAAGAAGAAGTAGATGAATATTATGCACTTTATGGAGGTAAAGACAACAGTATTCTATATGATCAAGACAATGCTGCTGGTTTAGTTCCTGGAGACACTAGAATTGTAGATTCCAATGGAGACGGTGTTATTAATACGGACGACCTAACCTATCATGGCGATAGCGCACCTCATTATACCTATGGATTCAATATGGATTTAAAGTATAAAAATTGGGATTTCAACGCTTTTTTCCAAGGTGTTCTAGATCAAAATATTCTTAGAACTGGATACTTCTCAGCTCCTTTTCAGCAAATATGGCAAAATCAAGCAACTACTTGGCTAGGTACCACATGGACACCCGATAATCCGAATGCACCATACCCTAGATCTACTACACAAAGAAATGTAACATCATGGAATTATGTTAATAAAGATTTTATGTTGCAAAACAACAGGTACATCAGGTTAAAATCACTTATCCTAGGTTATAATTTTAAAGGTCTAAAAATTGGAGGTACAGATATCGATAATCTAAGGCTGTATTTTTCTGGAAATGATTTATTTGAATTTACAAGTATTAAGGATGGGTATGATCCTGAAGCTGGTGCTGGTACAAATAACGCTACATATCCATTTATGAGAACATGGGCTTTGGGTCTAAAAGTATCACTATAAGATATATAAATTTTTAAATTAAAAAATATACAGATGAAAAAAATAATATATACAATATTACCATGTATTATGGTATTCTTCACCTCTTGTGAAGATGAATTTATAGACTTAACACCCCCTTCTTCCATCACAGATGATGTTTATTATACTGAAGCTGATCACTTTTTAACAGGTTCCAATAGATTCTATCCCTACTTGATGGGGTGGGATGATCAACCGATATTTTCAGATCATGGCTCCGATTTAGTTGGTTATGAAGAAGGAAGTGATATGCAGGAATATGCAAGGGGAGAAATTATAGCCCCCGTAGATGATGATTATTATACAGATACTTATGAATATCTGCGAGACATAAACCTTTTATTGGAACGTGCAGAGGATTATGACGGAGAGGAAAGCATCGTGGAATATGTAGCAGCTACTAAAATGCATAGAGCTTGGCAGTATTTCTTTTTAGTACAGCGTTTTGGCGGCGTACCCTTAATAACACACTCTTTAGATGTAGATTCTGAAGAGTTATATGGTCCACGAAATAGTAGATATGAAGTTGTTGCCCAAATTTTAGCTGATTTGGATGATGCCATTGCAGGATTACCTTATGAAGCCAACATTGGTAGTGAAGACAAAGGTAAATTTAGCAAGGAAGCTGCTATGGCTTTTAAAGCAGAAGTTTTATTACATGAAGCTACTTGGATGAAATATGTAGGAACTACAACAGATGGTGATGGCATCAGTAACGGTGCTGGTAGCGCTGGCTATGACGCCTCTAACATTACACCTTATCTAGAAGAAGTAGTTTCCCTTACAAAATCAGTGATGAATTCCAGCTCTTTTGAGTTATGGAACTATAATGATGTTTTGGATGATCTAAGTTCCAATTTCTTGTTTAATTTAGAAGATAGTGGATCAAACCCTGCTGGATTAGACAAGTCAACCAATAAAGAGTTTATTTTATACGGTAAATACGATTTCACATACAGACAAGCAGGTACTTTAGTAAGCCATGTTTACGAAGGAAGATTGAAGCCTAGTAGAAAAATGATAGATTTATTCTTATGCACCGATGGATTACCTATAGACCAATCTACCGAATTCAAAGGCTATACAAATACACCAGATGAGTTCGAAAATAGGGATTTTAGAATGCGGGCGTATTTTACCTATCACCAAACCCTTGGCGAAATCCCACAGAATGGGGATGTGCTATTGAATGGAGGTACTAATTATGGCTACTTTAATTCAAAGTTCATGAGCTGGAACTGGGGAACAACCGATGCTTATAGAGCAACAAAGACCGAATCTTATGATATTCCTTTAATACGTTTAGCAGAAGTATATTTAATGTATGCTGAAGCTTTATATGAATTAAACGGAAGTCTTACTGATACCGAAATGGACGAATCTATAAATTTAATCAAAGCCAGAGCCGGTTTACCACCTATTTCCAATGCTTTTTTAGCCGAACACAACATGGATATTCAAACGGAAATAAGAAGGGAGCGAGCCATAGAACTTTACGCTGAAGGCGCTTCTAGATTTGCCGACCTTAAACGTTGGGGAATTGCCGAGGATGAACTTGGAGAAGCAGTTTATGGAGCCGTTATTGAAGGTACTATTTATGAAGATAATGACGCCTTATACTCCCCTGAATCATATAATTATACTCCCGAAACAACGGTTGTAGGAAATGGAGAAAGCAGAGAATGTTTGGTTATTCAACCAGCTTCTATCCGTAATTTTTCAAGATCTAACTATTTATTCCCACTTCCTACATCACAAATAAATTTAAACAATAATCTGTTACAAAACCCAGGATACTAACAATGGTTAATATAATTTATTTAAGAACAATTTAGTTTTAGTTAAATTAGTTTTAACAGCCGCAGATAAACTGCGGCTGTTTTTTTTATATATTAAAATATGTAACCTAGGTCACTCTACTTTAGTTACTATTATTTTAATTTTAAAAATTATTACCTTATTAAACACTAATTGTTATGAATATCATAATTCAAAAAACATTGATTTTAAATGAATAAATTATTTGCAATACTCTTATTTACAGGATTGATTTTTAGTTGCAATAACTCAAAAAAAGAGAAACTATCTGCTTTTGATATTCAAAATAAAACTAATAATCATCCTGGAAAAAAACTCATGGAAACCAATTGCTATTTATGTCATAGCCCCACAGCTAGTAACCAAGATAGAATTGGCCCACCTATGATTGCAATTAAAGAACATTATAAGGTTAATAATATTTCTAAGGAAGATTTTATAACATCTATTCAAGATTGGATAAAAAATCCTAATTCAAAAAATGCAAAAATGCCTAATGAAGTAAAACGTTTTGGAGTAATGCCTAAACAATACTATCCAGAAAAAACCATAGCACAAATTGCCGAATATTTGTATGATTTTGAAATAGAACAACCTAATTGGTATAAAAGCAGCAATAAAAATAATACGCCAAAACAGCCAACAACAGCCAATTTTAAAAACTTACCATATGCCGATAGAGGATTAAAATATGCACTTACTACCAAAGCTGTTTTAGGCAAAAACTTAATGGGTACCATACAAAAAAAAGGAACTATTGAAGCACTATCCTTTTGTAACGAAAGAGCCTACCCCTTAACAGACAGTATGGCAATAGTACATAAAGCCAATATAAAACGAGTTTCTGACAAACCCAGAAATCCTAACAATAAAGCAAATTTAGAAGAATTAAATTACATTAATACTTTTAAACAAGTAATTTCAAAAGGAGATGAACCTCAACCCATTGTTAAAGAAACAGAAAATAATGCACATGTATATTATCCTATTATTACAAACAACATGTGTTTACAGTGCCACGGCAAACCTAATAAAACTATAGAAAAAGCTACCTTAAACAAAATCAACACTTTATACCCAAATGATAAAGCCGTTGGGTATAATATTAATGAGGTAAGAGGTATTTGGAGTATTTCTTTTGAAAAATAAAATCAAGTCAGGTATGAGCAAATTTTCAGAAATAATAAATCAAGACAAACCTGTTTTAGTAGATTTTTTTGCAGAATGGTGTGGTCCATGTAAAATGATGAGTCCTATTTTAAAACAAGTCAAAGATGGTTTAGGAGACCGTGTTTCCATCATTAAAATAGATGTTGATAAAAACCAAACCTTAGCCGCCAAATATCAAGTTAGAGGAGTGCCAACACTCATATTGTTTAAAAATGGACAACAAGTGTGGAGGCAATCTGGGGTGCTTCAAAAAAATGATATTGTAAACGTAATCACTTCTTATTTTTGATAACTTCATTAAAACACTTAAAAAGTAATTCAATATAGAATTTCAACATAAATTTCTTTTAAAAAACACCTTTACGGTAACTCATGTTACATTGAGAATTACTATTAACAACTACATTTACAATAAATTAATTTAATAGTAATATATCATGAATAATTCAGAAACAACAAAAGAAACCGGGTTTTCAATGCCTAAAATTGGCGACAAAGCACCAGAATTTAAAGCAGTAACTACCCAAGGAGAAATTAACTTCCCTTCAGACTACAAAGGCGAATGAGCTATCTTATTTAGTCACCCTGCCGATTTTACACCAGTTTGTACTTCAGAGTTTATGACCTTTGCTCATCTTGAAGATAAATTCAAAAAAGCCAATTGCAAATTAGTTGGATTATCTGTTGATGGATTATATAGCCATATTGCTTGGTTAAGAACCATAAAAGACAAAATTAAATTCAACGGCATGGAAAATATTGAGGTTAAATTCCCTTTAATTGAAGACATTACAATGGAAGTTGCCAAAAAATATGGTATGATTCAACCAGGAGAACACAAAACACAAGCGGTGAGAGCTGTGTTTTTCATTGACCCAGAAAGCACCGTTAGAGCCATTATTTACTACCCCTTAAGTTTAGGACGTAATTTTGACGAAATATATAGAGCACTAATTGCTATGCAAACTTCAGATAAATTTAATGTAGCTACCCCTGCCGATTGGGAACCTGGAAAAGATGTTATAATCTCTCCTGCCGGCTCATGTGGTGTTGCTGAAGAACGAATGGAAAGTACAGACGATTTAAAATGTGAAGACTGGTTTTTCTGCACTAAAAAACTAGATAAAGATTTGGTTTTAGGAGAAGTTTTAAAAAATTAAAAAACTCTCATAATTTAATTTTTCAAGAGGCTGTTATTTTTAACAGCCTCTTCTGTAATATTTGTTACAAGCAACCTCAATAAAAGACAATAATTTTGCTTCATCCAAAAAACAATATTATGGCTACAGAACATTACTACCAAGTAAATGTAAATTGGAACAAAAATCGAAATGGCATTCTTACATCCAATAATCTAAACGAAAAAATAACCATTGCAACGCCTCCAGAATTCCCTAAAGGCGAAGCCAATATTTGGTCTCCAGAGCATTACTTTGTTGCTGCAATAAACGGCTGTTTAATGACCACCTTTTTAGCTGTAGCTGAAAATTTTAAACTTGATTTTATTGATTTTGAATCAGATGCAGTAGGTAAGTTAGAAATGATAGATAGAAAGTTTGTAATGAGTGAAGTTATTTTAAACCCCGTAGTAACAATTTCTAATGAAAGCCAAAAAGCACTGGCTATTAAAGTTCTAGAAAAATCTGAAAAAGCCTGCTTAATAACAAACTCTGTTAAATCTAAAATTAAAATGAATATTACTATAAAATTAGTATAAAAACTAGTATTTAAAATAGTCTATAAATACTAAATCATGTATTTTTATATACAATAAACTCAACAAACAATTTACAAAAAACTAAAAAGGTTTTTTTATGGAAGATATGCTCTTTTATGATAGAATGCAATTTGCTTTTACTATCACTTTTCACTACTTATTTCCGCAATTAACCATGGGATTATCTTTAATGATAGTCTATTTTAAATGGAAATTTTTACAATCTAAGGTTGAAAAGTATAATGATGCGGCAAAATTTTGGATGAAAATTTTTGCACTTAATTTTGCTATGGGTGTTGTAACAGGCATCCCAATGGAGTTTCAATTTGGCACAAATTGGGCTAAATTTTCAGAGTTAACAGGAGGTGTAATAGGACAAACATTAGCAATGGAAGGTATGTTTTCTTTCTTTTTAGAATCATCCTTTTTAGGACTCTTTTTATTTGGCGAAAAATTATTAGGGCATAAGCTTCATTTTATTACAGGCTTTTTAGTCTTTTTAGGTTCATGGGCCAGTGGTTATCTAATTATTGCTACCCATTCATGGATGCAATACCCTGTTGGTTATGAAATAGTTGAAAACGGAAAGTTTGTTCTAAACAATTTTGGAGCACTCTTTTCAAACCCTTGGTTACTACCTGCTTATTTACATAATCAGTTTGCCTCTATCATCACATCAGCTTTTGTAGTTGCCGCCATTGGCGCTTTTTATATTTTAAATAATAAACACAGTGAATTTGGAAAGTTGTTTGTAAAAACTGGGGTTATTTTTGGTTTAATATCTAGCGTACTTGTTGCTTTTCCTACCGGAGATTGGGCTGCTAAAAATGTAGCAAAACACCAACCCGTAACCTTTGCTGCTATGGAAGGTATTTTTGAAACGGAAGACGGAGGCTCTGAAATTGTTCTTATTGGTCAACCTAACATGCTAGAAAAAAAACTCGACAACAAAATTGCTGTTCCTAATATTTTAAGCTTCTTAACCTATCAAGATTGGAATGCAGAAATTAAAGGTTTAAATGAATTTAATGAAAAAAATTACCCTACAAATATTCCTGGTTTATATTATTCATATCACATAATGGTAGGCTTAGGAACCATTTTTATTGGTTTAATGCTTTTAGCTGCAATTCAACTTTACAGAAAAAAACTTTACAAAACTAAATGGATTTTATGGGCACTAATGTTTATGTTGCCATTTCCTTATATAGCCAACACAACAGGCTGGTACACCGCAGAATTAGGCAGACAGCCTTGGCTAGTTTATAATTTACTGCGCACAACCGAAGGCGCTTCTCCAACAGTCTCCTCTGGTAATACATTATTTACCCTACTTGGCTTTATAGGCTTATACTTACTTTTAGGATTACTGTTTTTAATGTTAGCAGGAAAAATAATTAACAAAGGCCCACAACTAAATCAACAACACTAATTATGGAATTATTTTGGTATATCGTTTTAATGACCATGCTAGCCATTTATGTAATTTTAGATGGTTACGATTTTGGCGCAGGCATTATTCATTTATTTTTTGCGAAAAAAGAAAAAGATAAAAAGGCCATTACAAATGCTATAGGCCCTTTTTGGGATGCTAACGAAGTATGGCTGATTGCTGCTGGAGGCGTCTTGTTTTTTGCATTCCCTACGTTATATGCTTCCTCTTTTAGCGGTTTTTATTTACCTCTAATCATGATTTTGTGGTTACTCCTTTTTAGAGCTATTGGTTTAGAATTAAGAGGACAAATACACAACAAAATGTGGGCAAGCATTTGGGATAAAGCTTTCGGAATTTCTAGCTTATTACTTGCTTTATTTTTTGGTATTGCTTTAGGTAATGTTGTTAGAGGTGTTAATTTAGGTAATGTTGTAAATGGTGTTTCTACACAAGAGGCTCATTATTTCTTTTTACCATTGTGGAACCCTACATTTAGTCCGCAAACCGAACAACTAGGCATCATAGACTGGTTTACACTTTTATTAGGAATTATTGGCGTTATTGCACTAACCATACATGGTGCTAATTGGATTATTTTTAAAACAAACTCAGGCCTAAACGAAAAACTTAAGAAAGTAGTTTTCACTCTTAGTTTTGTTCTATTAGTATTAGTTATTATTTCTCTTTTCATTTGGCATATTATAGAACCAAAACCATTCCATAATTTTTTTAAATACCCTTGGCTATGGGTTTTTCCAATCATTACATTTACCGGTTTATTTGGGTTATTTAAAGTAAAATCATTTAAAAAACACGGAAAAGGATTCTTATTTTCTTCTTTGTTTTTATTTGGAGGGTTAACATCTACGGTAGCATCAATTTTTCCTAAAGTTTTACCATCAACAAATAATGTTAATCCAGATTTAACATTATACAATGTTGCTGCAGATGACTACGGATTATCTGTTGGTATTTCTTGGTTTGTTATTGCTGTTATTTTAGTAATTGCATATTTCACCATTCAATACCGTGTTTTTAAAGGTAAGATGGATGATGTTGGCTACGGAGAACATTAATTAAAAACTCACCAAATTATGACAGGCACTTTAATTTCTTTAATAAGTGTTTTTGTAGGTATTATTGGGGCGAATTTAACAGGGCATTTCAAAAAGAAATATTCTTTTGGCCTTACAGGAAATACTTTAGTTGGCGTATTTGGTAGCATTTTGCTTGTTAAAACTTTTGGTAGATTAGGTTTTGATCCTTGGTCAATTATGAACAACGGAGATTTTAATGGTTTACGATTAACTATTAATATCATGATGTCTGCTTTAGGAGGTATATTAGGACTTATTGCTGTAAAAAAAGTTTACTTTAAAATGAATAAAAAATAGCTCTAAATAAAGGCCTTTTCTTGTGTAACCTAAGTTACCATTAACTATAAAAAAGCTAAGTACCTTTAATAAAAATTAAGGTCATGGCTAAAATTGTCATTCTAGGGGCAGGTATTTCAGGACATGTAGCTGCTACACATTTACGTAGAAAACTACCAAAAAAACACGAAGTTATTGTTGTTTCTCCTAACAGTAATTACCAATGGATTCCATCAAATATTTGGGTGGGAGTCGGCAGAATGAAATCTAAAAAAATATTATTTCCGTTAGCACCACTGTACAAAAAAAAAGGTATTAATTACAAACAAGCCAAAGCTGTAACATTTCACCCAGAAGGTGATAAAAAAGAACAAAAACCGTATGTTGTAGCCGAGTATGTTACTGGCGAAAAAAAAGGACAACAAGAAAAAGTAACATATGATTACCTAATTAATGCCACAGGACCAAAACTTAATTTTGAAGCCACAGAAGGCTTAATACCTGGCGAAAATAAAACTTATTCAGTTTGCACATACACACATGCCAATCATGCTTGGGAAGGATTAAGTTCTTTAATTGAAAGTATGAAAAAAGGTAAAAAAGCCAAAATATTAATTGGTACAGGGCATGCAAAATCTACATGCCAAGGAGCTGCTTTTGAATATATTTTAAACGTAGAAAAAGAATTGAAACGTCATAAAGTACGTGATATGGCTGAAATTACTTGGATTTCTAACGAGTACAGCCTTGGTGATTTTGGAATGGATGGTATGTTAATGAGCTATGGTGATATGATTATGAAATCTAGCGAGCTAGTAGAAATGATTTTTGAAGATAGAGACATAAAATGGATTTTAGGAGCAGGAGTAAATAAAATTGAAGATGGTATAGCTTATTATGAAAATTTAGAAGGCGAACATAAAGTAGAAACTTTTGATTTTGCCATGTTAATTCCAGCATTTTCAGGACATGGTTTTAAAGCCTATGATAAAAACAATCAAGATATTACTAATAAGCTTTTTAGGGGTTTCATGATTGTAGATGCAGATTACACCCCTAAACCTTATGAAGAATGGACCATTCAAGATTGGCCTGAAACCTATCAAAACCCTAGTTATAAAAACATTTTTGCTCCAGGAATAGCATTTGCACCACCACACACCATTTCAAAGCCTAGAAAAAGTAAAAACGGAACAGATATTTTCCCTGCACCTCCTAGAACGGGTATGCCCTCTGGAATTACAGCTAAGTTAGTAGCCGATAATATAATTGATGCTATTAAAAAAGGTGACAAAACTTTACACCACAAAGGCTCTATGGGCAACATGGGAGCTGCTTGTATAGCTTCTGCTGGTTTTGGTTTTTGGAATGGTAGCGGGGTAAGTATTACAACCTACCCTATTGTACCAGATTTTGTAAAATATCCAGATAGTCATGGGCGCCATTTAGGAAAAACCTTTGGTTCTATTGGGCTAGCAGGTCATTGGCTTAAATTAATGCTACACCATGCCTTTTTATGGAAAGCAAAAATGAAACCTTTTTGGTGGCTAATTCCTGAGTAATAATATTAAATAGAAAAGAACATGAAAAGAATATCTCCTAGAATGCGGTTTAGAATGATGAATCCGGTACTTCAGTTTTTTAAATTTATAATTTTAAGTATTAAAATTATGGTTATTGTAGCTGGAGGACATGGTGGTACTAGAAAAGTAAACTGATGTAGTTATCAGTGTTTTTGGTTGGTTTTTAAAGGTATTTGTAATTAGTTACAAATACCTTTTTTTAATAAAATATTAATTGAAAGTTTAATTAAAAAGTAAAAAGCATACTCTATCATTTAATAAAGCATACTTTTAAAAAACTAAAACTAATGTTAACCCAATACTAACTACCTATATTGTGCGTATATCACTTTGGTTTGCAAATACTCTTCCATACCGTGTTTACCATCTGCTCCTCCTATTCCAGATTTTTTCCAACCTGCATGAAATCCTTGAATGGCTTCAAAATGTTCTCTATTTACGTAAGTTTCTCCAAACTCTAATTGATCGCAAGCATACATAATCTTGTTAAAATTCTCTGAGAATATTGATGAGGTTAAACCATATTCACAATCATTTGAAAGTGCTATAGCTTCATCTAAAGTACTAAACTTCATTACTGGTAAAACAGGACCAAAAACTTCTTCTTGAATAATTTGCATTTCCTGTTTCACATTAGTAAGTAATGTTGGTTGGTAAAAATATCCTTTATCAAATTGACTTGGTTTACCTCCTCCTAAAACAACCTCAGCACCTTCCTTTTTAGCAAACTCAACCATTTCTTCAACTTTATCTATTTGGTCTTTAGACACCAAACTACTCATGTCTGGATTATTGTTTGAAAAAGCATCGTCTACCTTAACATTTGCCATTTTCTTAGTTATTTTTTCCATAAACTGGTCATAAATAGCATCTTCAACATATACACGTTCTGCACAGTTACAAACTTGCCCGCTAAAAATAACTCTTGATGATACAACTGCTTCAACCGCTAAATCTAAATTAGCATCGGCACAAACAATGGCAGGTGCTTTACCTCCTAACTCTAAAGACACTTTTGTAATATTTTCTGCTGCAGCTTCCATAATTTTTTGACCTGCACCTACACTACCCGTTAAACTAATAATACCAGTTATAGGACTTTTAGAAAGCGCATTACCAACAATACTACCTTTACCACAAACAAAGTTTAACACACCAACAGGCACATTAATAGCTTCTATAAGTTTAGCAAACTCCATAACAGTATTTGGTGCTACTGAGCTAGGATTGATAATACAAGTGTTACCCGTTACTAAAGATGGTGCAATTTTTCTAGCCATTACAAAGAATGGAAAGTTCCATGGCAATATTCCTACTGCAACACCAATAGGTGCTTTATGTAAAAATATATGTTCTTTTTTTCTATCACTTTGAATAATTTCTCCTTCAATTCTTCTTGCCCACGCAGCATTGTAATCAAAATAATCTGCTGTAACGTCTATTTCAACTTGAGCTAAACCAAGAACTTTTGCTTGTTCTTTAGCTAAAGTTTCTGCTAAAAACACTCTATTCTCTCTAATTACATCTGCCATTTTATGCAAGTAACTTGCGCGTTCTATAGCTGTTAATGATTTCCAATTATGTTGTGCAGCTTTGGCAGCTTCTAAAGACAAGTTAGCATCTTCAACAGATCCTTTTGGAATAAGAGATATAACTTCTTCTGTACATGGGTTTAAAACTTCAATGGTTTCCGTAGAGGTAGATTTTACGAATTTACCATTAATGTATTGATTAAATTCTTTCATAATTACTGTGTATTTAGTTTAGTAAACAACAAATTACTTTTTAACAGCAACCTTAAATAAGTACTTCTCTTAATTTAAATTTACTGTGTGGCATAAAAAGCATTGTACAAATATTAAAATTAAAAACGAGGTTATATTTATCCATAATAAACTTGTTTATGTAAAAAATAAACATGATTATATTTTACATAATCTAAATCTGTTTTAAAAAACCAGAAAATTTTCTAGGAAGTATATTTTCCAGATTTATAAAGCGCAGGTGAAATACCAGTTACCGACTTAAAAACCCGAGAAAAATGAAACCTATCTGAAAAACCTAATTTAAAAGCAAGCCCCTCAATAGACTCATTGGTGTGTTCAAAAAGCTCACATGCTTTTGCTACTTTTCTATTTTGAATAAAATTGTGCAACGTTATATTCATTTCCTCTTTAAATAACCTTGCAAAAGAGTTAGGAGCCATATTAACAATAGCTGCTAATTGTGCGTTACTTAATTTTTGAGTAATGTTTGCTTCTATAAACCTATGCACCGTTAACACACGGTTATCAATGTTTATAGTTTTCCAAAGTTCAGGTCCTATATTAGAAACGGCTTCTTTTATAAAGGCTTGTAACTTTAAATTAAAAGTCATTTTAAAATTTTGATTTTCAATCTTTAACCTTTCAGTTAAATAAATTAACCGGTCTTTAAGATGTTCTGTAAGTTCTACTTTAAAAATCCCCGGAAACACATTATCAAATGGAGCTCCTAAATTAAAATGTGTAAAAAAATGAATCAAATAATTATTCTTGTAATAGGTTTCGTTGTGCTTTTCAGTTAAGTTTTCCCCAGAAACATGAATACCTGTATCGTAAATATGATGTTTTTTATAGCGCGTTGAAAACGATGTAAAAGGAGATATTATATATAAATGGTTTGAATCCATTTCATAAACTTCATCTTGCAAAGTTAGCGTTCCTCCTTCATTTTTATTCCAATACACCCTCCAAAAAGGAAAAACCATATCATGGCAATCCCACAAATCTAAATACCAATATCTGCAGCATAAAACCTTTAAATTAAAATCTATGAAGTTTTGATTTTTTGATGAAGGATCTCCTAATTCTATATTCTTTACAAATTCCACCTAAAAAAACACATGTTTAAATTATACACAAATATACGAATTTTAAATATAGCTTTTTCAGGGTTCTAAAACTAAATTTGTAATCAAACACAATAAAAATCTTTTAGCATGAGCGATATAAAATTACCTCTTGAGGTACAGAAAGAACTAGACAAAATCTCAAGGGTTGCCGGCTATTTATGGCAAAGAGAATGGGCCGAAAGAAATGCAGGAAACATTTCTATGAATTTAACTTCTTTCTTTAATAAAGAAGATATTCTTGAAAAAACAAAAAACAAAACCTTTACACCTTTTGATTTTCCTAAGGGGACCGAGGGCTATGTATTATTTATAACCGGTACGGGATGCTACTTAAGAAGTTTAGTAGATAAGATTGAAGAAGCTGCTTGTATTTTATACATTAATGAAGACGCTACTGGATACACCATTATTTGGGGAGGTAAAAGAGAAGGATTTGCACCTACATGTGAGCTAATTTCGCATTCAAGTATTCATCTGTTTAATGCTAAAAATAATCCAACACATTTAGCCATTTTACACACGCACCCACTTGAATTAATTGTGATGAGTCATCATCCATTATTTAATGACGAAGAAGAGCTAAACAGACAAATTTGGATGATGTGCCCAGAAGTACGTGTGTTTGTTCCTAAAGGTATTCACTGCACACCATATGCACTTTCTAGTACAGAAGCACTAGCAAAAGTAACTATAGAGGCCTTTAAAACCCGAAATGTATCACTTTGGGAAAAACACGGTGCTACAGCTACAGGAGAAGATGTAGAAAAAGCTTGGGACTACCTAGACGTAGCAAACAAAGGCGCTAAATTACTATTAATGTGTTGGGCATCAGGATTTAAACCAGCAGGCTTATCTAATGAGCAATTAAAAGAATTAGAACAATTTACATAAACCACTAAACTTAAAACAAATACAATGAACAGACTTATAGGTAGATTACCCAAAATAGGCATTCGCCCCGTAATTGACGGACGTGAACTTGGTGTAAGAGAGTCATTGGAAGACCAATGCATGGATATGGCAAAAGCCGCCGCAAATTTAATTGAAAGCAATTTACGTTTTCCTAGTGGAGAAAAAGTAGAATGCGTTATTGCAGACACTACTATTGGAGGTGTAGCCGATGCTGCTGCATGTGCCGATAAATTTAAAAAAGAAGGCGTAGAAGTTTCAATAACTGTAACCCCTTGTTGGTGTTATGGTACAGAAGTTATGGACACAGACCCTCTAATCCCAAAAGCCGTTTGGGGTTTTAATGGTACAGAAAGACCAGGAGCCGTTTATTTAGCTGCTGCTCTAGCAGGATATTCTCAAAAGGGGTTACCCGCATTTGGTATCTACGGAAAAGAAGTGCAAGATGCAGGAGACACCAGTATCCCAGATGATGTAGCCGAAAAATTATTACGCTTTTCTAGAGCAGCATTAGCCGTTGCACAAATGAAAGGAAAATCATACTTATCAATTGGATACAGTTCTATGGGTATTGCGGGTTCTATGGTTGATGTTAATTTTTTACAAGACTATTTTGGAATTAGAGCTGAATTTGTTGAGTCTGTTGAATTATTACGAAGAATGGATGAAGGTATCTATGATAAAGATGAATATGAAAAGGCTTTAGCATGGACCAAAGAAAACTGTAAAGAAGGTAAAGACCATAACAGTCCAGAAGCTCAAAAATCTGCCGAAGTAAAAGAAAAAGAATGGGAAAAAGTTGTTAAAATGACACTTATTTGTCGTGATTTAATGATTGGAAACCCTAAACTAAAAGAACTAGGTTTTGGAGAAGAATCAAAAGGTAGAAATGCTATTATGGGCGGTTTTCAAGGTCAACGCCAATGGACAGACTACCAACCAAACGCAGATTTTACAGAATCTATATTAAACTCATCTTTTGATTGGAATGGTATTCGTGAAGCCTTTGTTTTTGCAACCGAAAATGATTGCTTAAATGCCGTTTCAATGCTATTTGGACATCTTTTAACCAATACAGCTCAAATGTTCTCTGATGTAAGAACTTATTGGAGTCCAGAATCTGTAGAACGTGTTACAGGAAAAAAATTAACAGGCATTGCTAAAGATGGTATTATCCATTTAATCAATTCTGGCTCTACTACTCTAGATGCTACTGGGCAACAATCAGACAAAGACGGAAATCCTGTAATGAAACCTTTTTGGGACATTACAGAAGAAGAAGTTCAAAAATGTTTAGACAATACAAAATGGCCACCTGCTATTGGTGAATATTTTAGAGGTGGTGGATTTTCATCACAGTTTAAAACAAAAGGCACTATGCCTTTAACCATGTGCAGAATAAACCTAGTTAAAGGTATTGGTCCGGTATTACAAATTGTTGAAGGATGGAGTGTTGAGTTACCAGAAGATATACATCAAGTATTAAATGAAAGAACAGATCCTACTTGGCCTACAACTTGGTTTGTACCAAGAACTACAGGTAAAGGTTTCTTCAAAGATGTGTACACTGTAATGGCTAAATGGGGTGCTAATCACGGAGCTATTTCTCACGGTCATATTGGTGCCGATTTAATTTCATTAGCATCAATTTTAAGAATCCCTGTAAATATGCACAATATTTCAGATGATGATGTTTTCCGTCCAAGTGCATGGTCTGCTTTTGGAGAAAACTTAGAATCTGCAGATTACAGAGCCTGTAATAATTACGGGCCATTATATGGATTTAAATAAAATCTAGTTTAAAAAAAGCAAATATTAAACACCTCCCCCAATTATAAATTTTAAAAATAATTTGGGGGAGTTTACTCCTCATTCTAAACTTAAAACCAACAAAATGAAAAAGGTTATAGCTGTTTTTGATATTGGAAAAACCAACAAAAAAATATTTTTATTTGATAAAGATTTTAATGTTGTTTACTCAAATTCTATTCGCTTTAAAGAATGTGTTGATGACGATAATTATCCCTGTGATGATATTAATGCT
The DNA here is from genome assembly GCF_049132085.1 of Seonamhaeicola sp. NFXS20. NCBI lineage: Bacteria > Pseudomonadati > Bacteroidota > Flavobacteriia > Flavobacteriales > Flavobacteriaceae > Seonamhaeicola > Seonamhaeicola sp. NFXS20. Next base: position 199,864 of record NZ_JAFMPU010000004.1, read on the forward strand.
ATTGAGAATTGGATACAATCTGAAGTTAAAACCATTCAAGAAAAAGGTGAATTTTTAATTAAAGCTATTAATTTTTCTACTCATGGAGCTACTTTGGTTTACTTAGATAAAGACGGAAAAAGAATTACCCCGCTTTACAACTATTTAAAACCTCTAGATATTGATTTTAACCCACTTTATAACGCTAATGGTGGCGTAGAAGAATTTTCAAGAAAAACAGCTTCACCTGCATATGGCATGCTTAATTCTGGGCTTCAAATGTATTGGTTAAAACACTCTAAACCTCACTATTGGTCTAAAGTAAATACCATTTTACACTACCCCCAATACCTAAGTTATCTTTTTTCAAACACAATTACTTCAGACTTTACCTCGGTTGGTGCCCACACAGCCATTTGGGATTTTGACAACATGAAATACCACAAATGGTTAGAAAAAGAAAATATAAAACTACCAGAACCTAAACCTGGTAAAAATGCCATATTAGCAACTGTAAATGGGCAAGAAATTGCTATAGGCAAAGGTTTGCATGATAGTTCTTCTTCTATTATTCCATTACTAGAAAACAACAGAAATTCTAATAAAGAATTTATTTTGTTATCTACAGGAACATGGATTATTTGCATGAATCCTTTTAGTAAAGAAACCTTAACTAACAAACAGCTAAAGAACGATTGCCTATGTTTTATGACGCCAGATAAAAAGCAAATTAAATCATCAATGCAATTTTTGGGGCGTGTACACGAAGTCAACGCCATAGCTATTAGCAAACATTTTGATGTTGACAAAGAACAATACATGAATTTAGAATTGAATAAGCAATTATGCTTAAATATTTTCCATAAAGCTCAAAATGACTTTTTTACAAATAAAATACCTGAAGATTTTAAAGGAAATCTAGATCATCTTACTCATTACTTTAGTTATGAAGTTGCATACTATCAATTAATATATGAAATAACTCACCGTGTTTATAAAGGCATTCAAAATATTTTAGACACAGACAATAAACTTGAAGACATCTATATTTCGGGTGGTTTTAATAAAAATGATATTTTTGTTGAGTTTCTGAAATTAATGATGCCAGAGCAAAACATTAAGTTTCCGCAAGAAAAAAACGCAAGCGCTTTAGGTGCTGCTATGCTAATGAAAAACTATTTAAATTAGGCCTAAAAATGATTTAGGTTTTATTAAATTTTAAAAAACTCTTTTTATTAGATAGCTTTTTAAGAATTTGTAGAAGCCATCAATTATTTTGTGTTTACAACAAAGAAAAGACCCAACTACAAAATGTAGTTGGGTCTTTTTTAGTAGCGGGAACTGGACTCGAACCAGTGACCTTCGGGTTATGAGCTTTATTATCTTAATAACCAAAACACGCTAAACCCCAATAAAATTGAGGTTTTTTAGTACTTTAAAATTAGTTTGATGTTAAATAACATTAATTAAATGCAATATATTCTGTACCTATTCTGTACCCATTTAATAATATTCATTAACTTTACAAAGATGAGAGAATTATGGCTAGTATAAAAATAGTAAGACGAAAAAACAAACAGCGCAAGGATGGCACAGCTCCTTTAGCTCTAAGAATAAGCAAAGATTACAAAACTAATTATTGTTTTATAGGACAGTACGTACTAGAAAAAGATTGGAATGCCGATGCTGGTAGAGTAAAAAAATCGCATCCTAATTCGAAAAAGCTTAATAATTTTTTACTCAAAAAAATTACTGAAGCAAATGATTTGTCATTTGAAAAAAACGACACTACTTCAAGTAAACTATTAAAAAAGAAACTTCAAGGCTCACAAACTAGAAATTCCTTCTATAAAATTGCTGCCCTCAGAATTGAAATGAAGTTTAAAAGAGGCGTGTTTTCAGTAGCAAAATCTGAACTGTCTATACTATACAATTTAGAAGAGTTTATGAATCTAGATGAAACTCTACCTATTGAAGTTGCAAAAAAAGATATTAAACAAAGGCGTAAAGAACGCGTATCTAAAGGACGTAAATCTGAATATCATTGGACAGACGCAATCACATATTTCAAGAAAAATAACACACTCTATTTTGAAGATATAAATAAATCCTTCATCGAAAAATATAAGACATTCTGTGGATTGTATTTAAAGCATAAGACAAGAACTAAAACAAATCAATTAATCTTTATTAGAACACTATTTAACTCTGCTATTAATGATGGAATTATAGATAAAAAATTCTACCCTTTTGGTGGCGAAAAAGAAAAAATTAAGATTAGATCAGGTAATAAAATAGGATTATCATCATTAGAAATCCAAAAAATAGAAAGTTTAGAAACAGAAAAAGATTCTTCCATATTTCATACTCAAAATTTATGGCTATTCACTTTCTATTTTGCTGGAATTAGAATCTCTGATGCTATAAAGTTAAAATGGTCAGATTTTAAAGATGGTCGTTTATTCTATGTCATGAACAAAAATGAAAAGCCATTAAGTCTTAAAGTTTCAGAAAAAGCTAAAGCAATATTAGACTATTACAAAAAGGGAAAAGACGAAAACAATGGCTTTGTATTCCCTTTTCTTAAAAATGTAAATGAATCTGATCCAGAAGATATTTTCAGAAAAACAAGAAACGCCACCAAGTTACTGAACAAATATTTAAAGCGAATTGCTGGAATTTGTGAAATAGACAAAAATCTCTCAAATCACATCGCTCGCCATAGTTTTGGAAATATTGCAGGAAATAAGATTCATCCTAGAATGCTTCAAAAACTATACAGACATAGTGACCTAAAAACGACTTTGATTTATCAAGCCAACTTTATACATGAAGAAGCTGATGATGCTTTGGAAAAAGTGATTAATTTCTAAATTATTTTAAAAGTTCTTCAGAATAATAAAAATTTGCTGGTAATCCACCAGTATGCCAAAAAAGGATAGTGGCGTTTTTCTCTATCTTATTATTTTAAGATGATCTAACATTCCGTAAAACGCTCTACCGGAATAAACAGGATCTAATATAGCAAGTCCACTTTAAAAAATTGTCCGATTTGTAACATTAAGGTGAGGTGAAACAGGTGGTTACAACTATGCACTGACTTGGCAATAATAACAAAGCAATTGGGACAGGGCTTTTTTAGAGGCTTACCGGCATTTAATCCTTTATTAAGCACAAAAAAATGCGGTTGAAGATAAGTCTTTCCGGGTTGATGGGTTTTGATGATAAACGTTTGCATGGGTATCCAATTTAAAATTAAGCGCCTCGCGCATCATTTTTCATCAGCACCCTAAAAAAGACAGCCTCTGCATTTGTGGCGTGGGAAAGCTGTCCAGTTTTTTTCAAAAAATACTACTGAATACAAACCTATGCTTTTACCCATTTGGCTTATTACACCATAATTATTACTACTTATAACCGCTTTACTAAGTGGAGATTTTTTGAAATACCCGGAGGGCTTGAACTTTACAGCTTAAAGCGCTGGCCGAGGTGCGCCACATACCTTTGCTTGCTTTTTTGGGATTGGTATTTTGACAATTATATCGTGTAAAACCCAACGCTATTACCAAGGTTACCTCAGCATCTTTTATAATGAATTTAGTGGTTTATTAGATACTGTTATAGACTATGCTTTTTGATGATAGCGCAGGTAAAACAGCCTTGAGCTATTCGGCTGGACAAGATTTAAAACCGATGCGCGGTTTAGGTTTTAGTGTGGAGCGTATTGGTTTTAAATTTTGTACAAAGCTTGCGAGCCGCCTAGCGAGTGGCGCTAGGGTGGTACAAAAGGCAGACTTTTGCCAAAGGTGGTTTGTAGCTATGTTTGCTGCGAAGCTTAGGCTTTTTGTAATTTTTTTTACACAAAAAGGCGGTGCGTAGCAGCATGTACACGAGGCTTACCTTAGACTTGCCAGAGCCCAGTAAGGGATTTAGAAAGGGATGGCGGCGGCGACCTAAGCGTGAAAGCCGAAGCCCGTGGCGCCCTGTAGGCGAGCCAAATTATGGGTAGTGGTTGCTTGTTTTGGGACGCCTGGAGGTACGGAATGGCGTTGCAACACAAGTAAAGGAACTACCGTGACAACTGACCGAGGTGCGAAAAACGTGTGCCCAACTGTTTTAATTACACTTTGGGCAAACGCAATTGGATTTACGCTTGGTGGGGTTTGCCTGACTTTAATAAAAACACCCCGAGGGCTTTATAGCTCTTGTTTTAACTTTTAAAATAATATGGTATAAAACAAGTGCTATACAGGTTTGGCGCAGGTTTTGCCAACGACCGAAGGCGGAACACCGCTTTACCTGCTAAACACATGATTACTTATACATATATAACTAAAGTTTCATTTTAAGAATATTAGAATATAAAACAGAAATTTGTTCGAAAGATAAGTTTGATATATCCACATCCCAATAAAAATAGTAGACTTTATTAGGTTGCGTATAATGCTTATGCAGTACAAAACATATATTATTAACCTTAGCAAATATAGAATTATTTAAAAGCGTTGTTATACTAGAAGCAATATCTTCACCCAAATTGGAAAGTGGATATTTTAAAGTTATAGTATCCTTGGTAATGAGCACATCAAATTCTAATATTGGAAAACATTTAGTAAAAACGTAACTATCCGCAGCAACGAATGACGTATTCTTAATATCCTTCTTCAAATGATTTGTTAACTTTTTAAAATAAGCTTTACCGTATTTAGATATCATTTTTTATTTTATTAATGCATTAAACTTATATGCCATTTGAAAACATTTCAGCCAAAGCTTCTCCTTGGGCTAATACTTTATCGGCTTCCATTTTGGCTATATCTGGTGGGTAACCGTAACGCATTAGTATTTTCTTTACGGTTAATCTTAATTTTGCTCTCACATCGTCTCTTTTACTCCAATCGACTGTAGCATTTTTTCTGATAACATCAACAATAGTGTGAATCAACTCTTTCATTTTATCGTCTTCTAAAAAGTTAGTTGATTCGTTTTGTTTTAAGACGCTATAAAACGCATATTCTTCTGGTGTTAAACCTAAATCTTCTGATTTGCTATCTTCAAGTCGCATTTCTTTTGCGATTTCTGATAATTCAGCTAATACTTGAGCTGAATCTATTTGATTGTTATGATAACGTTTTACAACATATTCTAACATTTCAGAAAACTTTTTTCCTTGGGCTAAGTTTTTTGTTTTACGTATACTTACTTCATCACTCAATAGTTTTTTAAGCAATTCAAATGCAATATTTTTTTGTTGCATATTTTTTACTTCCAACAAAAACTCATCTGATAATATACCTACTGATGGTGCTTTTACACCTGCTGCTTCAAATACATCTATAACACCATCGCTAGACAATGCATCATCTACAATTTGCTTAATAGCTGTTTCTACCTCGTAATCTGATTTTACACCATTACTCGAAAACTTATTCAATCTTGCTTTTACAGCTTGAAAAAATGCGACACCATCTTTTAGTTTTTCAGCTTCTGGACTTGGAATTGACATTGCGAATAACTTTGACAATAGGGTCACTTCTTTTAAAAAGCGGTCTTTTAGTTTTTGGTCTGCTAAAATGAAGTTTTGTGCTCCCAACAACACTTGTAACTTTTGGGCTGTATCAACTTTAAAATATCGTTTAAAATCGAAACCATTAAACATTTGCTCTACGATTTCAAACTTCTCTTTCATACCTGCAATCGCTTCTTTTATATCTACAACGGGTGAACCTTCACCACCACTTTGTAAATACGTTGCCATTGCTTTACGTAGGTCTTGGCCAATTCCAATATAATCTACTACTAAACCACCTGGCTTATCTTTATACACTCTATTAACTCTTGCAATAGCCTGCATTAAATTTGCGCCTTGCATTTTTTTATCCACATACAATGTATGCATAATTGGTGCATCAAAACCTGTTAACCACATATCACGAACAATCACCAATTTTAGTTCATCATTGGTGTCTTTCATTCTTGTTGCTAAATCTTTTCTTTGATTTTTGGTGGTATGGTGTGGTTGAAATATTTCTGGGTCATCTGTAGAACTTGTCATTATTACTTTAATCGTTCCCTTATCTAAATCGTCATTGTGCCATTCTGGTTTTAAAGCTATAATTTCATTGTACAAGCGAACACAGATATTTCGTGTCATACCTACAATCATTGCTTTTCCTTCAAATACCTTTTGGCGTGCTTCAAAATGGGTGACTATATCTTTCGCCACATCTTTCAATCGGTCTGGATGCCCAACTACCGCATCAATAGTAGCAGTTTTCTTTTTGGCTTTTTCTATTTGCTCTTCGGTTGCCCCTTCAATATCGTTTATTTCATCATCTAACTGTTTAGATGTTTCTTCGTCGAGTTTAATTTTAATTAAACGGGATTCGTAGCTAATAGGAACCGTTGCACCATCATCTACCGCTTGTTTAATATCATACACATCAATATAATCACCAAAAACTGCTGGTGTAGATTTGTCTTCTTTTTCAATAGGTGTTCCTGTAAAGCCAATGTAAGATGCATTTGTTAACGCATCACGCAAATATTTGGCATTTCCGTATCTTATTTCTGAACCATCATCAGTTTCTACTACACGACCCGAAAAACCATATTGACTACGGTGCGCTTCGTCTGCCACTACCACGATATTTGTTCTATCGGATAAGGTTTCGTGCACGTTACCTTCTGCTGGTGCAAATTTTTGAATGGTTGTGAAAATTACACCACCACCAGAGACTTTTAATAATTGTTTGATGTGTTCTCTACTATCGGCTTGTACAGGTGTTTGCCTTAATAAGCCAATACAATTCCCAAACGTACCAAACAGTTGGTCGTCCAAATCGTTACGGTCTGTTAATATAACAATGGTTGGGTTTTCCATTTGCGGATGCGTAATAATTTGTCCGCTATAAAACACCATAGACAAGGATTTACCTGAACCTTGTGTATGCCAAACGACACCTACTTTTCTATCACCATCTTCAGAATGAGTTGCTCGTAAGGTTTGTGTTACTGCTTTTTGAACTGCGTAATATTGATGATAAGCTGCTACTTTTTTAATTTTTATTTGCGATACAATACCTGTGTCTTCATTTTTCTTTTCCTCTTTTTCAAATACCGTACAATAGCGTATTAGCTCTACTAATGTTTTTTTGTTCAGCATATACTCGGTAAGAATTTGCAATTGCGTTCTTACCTCGTTTGGCTCTTCTTTTGGTGCTTTCCAAGCAAGGAAACGTGAAAACGGTGCAGATACACTAGATGTTGTTGCATCTATACCATCTGAAATCACACAAATGGCATTGTAATAAAAAATGCTTGGTACTGCCTTTTTGTAATTCTGTATTTGGTCATAGGCTCTTCGTAGAGTTGCTTTTTCGCTTGTGGCGCTTTTGAGCTCTATAAATACTAAAGGTAACCCGTTAATATAAATAACAACATCAAAACGTTTTTCATTGTTATTTTCTTTAACTACCAATTGATTAACTACCCAAAAGTTGTTATTTTCGGGTTGCGCAACATCTAGTAATTTTACATTAATTCCTTTGGTTCTGCCTTCTTTAGTATATTCTACAGTTACACCATTGGTAAGTAAGGTATGGAAACGCTCGTTGTTTTCCATTATATCTTCTGTACCCAAATTGATGACCTTTTGGTAAGCTTCTAAACGTGCTGATTCTGGAAGTGTTGGGTTTAGTTTTTTTAACGACTCTTTAAACTGAGTTTCTAAGATTACCGAACTAAAACTCTCTCGTTTTGGATTATCACCAATAGGTGAAATGGCTGTACCGTTGTAATAGCTATAGCCTTGATTGACTAATTGGTCTATTAAAGCAAGTTCTATGGTGTTTTCGTTAAGCATTAATTCCAGTTATTAGATTTTAGTTCTATGGTATTTACACCTATGTTATAGGCATAGACTGCGGCAGGTACAAAAGTGATGTGTACATCATCTACTGTTTTATTATCCATCACATCTATGGTGGTTACAAGAGTTGCTGTAAAATTATTTTCTTTACAGAAATGACGTAAACTTTTTAACTCTTGCGGTTTATCTACAAAACGGTTACTCCATTTTATCTCTACACACCATTGTGGTTTAAACAGTTTATTATCTAGTAATACGATGTCAACTTCGCCCTCTTTGCGTCCCATTTTCCAGCGTGCATATTTTAAATCTAGATGCTCTCTATGCATCCACTGCGAAAAAATAGCCGTTTCTATCATATTGCCTGTTTCATTATCAGTCTCAATAATTGGTGAAAACAAGGCAGTACGTAAAGATGAATTGGTTAAATAGACTTTAAAACTCGTAATGCGTTTTAGTTTTTTTGCGGTTTCATTTACTTTATGAATGACTTTTATAAGAAAAGCCGCTTCTAGATATTCTAGATACTTTTTCAATAAATCTTTTGTAATCCCACTATCTTTTGCAAGACGTTCATACGAAAACTCATTACCAGAATTATAAGCAATGTAGGTAAAAAAACTGTTGAGTTCCTGTACATCTTTAATACCGTATAAACTCGGTAAATCTCGTAGTAAGACCTTGTCTACAATATCACTTTTTACATAGCGTCCCATATCACTTTGTATATGTTCTGATAGTACTACCTCTGGATAACCGCCATAATTTAAATAATGAAAAAACGCCTTGTTAAGCTCTTTTATATTATGTGTGGTGTAAAACGGAATGTCTTGCTGGTTATACCGTATGGTTTTTTGTTGTACTAGGTCTTGTAAACCTTTAAGGTGTATATACTCGTGAAAAGTAAGCGGTGGCAACATAAAATCTGTAAACCTACCTGCGCCACTTTCTGTGCTTTGTAAGCGTAATGCTGCAGCAGCAGAACCCGAAACTACAAACTTGGTTTTTGGGTAGCTATCTACCAGTACTTTAAGGTGGCGCTCCCAATCTTTTAAATATTGTATTTCATCAAAAAATACAAAACAACCCTCAAGATGGTCTAGCTGCACGGCTTCTTGTGCTAATAATAATACGTCTTCTAGCCCAAGGTGCATATAGATAGGATTATCTATACCTATAAAAAAAACATTTTTACGAGGCACACCTTCTTCTAGCAAGGCGTGTATGCTGTGATACATCATAACAGTTTTACCCACACGACGCGGTCCCATAAGTACTACCGCCCGTTTTATGTTAGTTTCTTTTACAAAGGGGTAAAACAAATCAAAATACAAGCGGCGCGACATATTTTGATACACCTCTTGCACAGTACCCGTAACCCACCAAGGGTTTTCGTAACGTAAACGCTCTATACGTTTTGATGTAGGAATAACAGTATCAAAAGCCATAATATTTCTTATTTACAACACAAATGTAATAATAAGCATTATTAAAACAACTTATTTTTACATTTTTATATATTTAAGTGTTTTATTGTGTTTCAAAACACTTAATTATACCATCTCATTAACTTTTAAACTCATTTACCCTAATTTGCCCACTCATTAATTTGGGTAACAAGGTATCTCTGGTTTGTTTGAGGGTTTGGATTTGAGACTCATTTACTAATATTTTACTGAAAAGAGAATCACAAATTGAGGTGAATTCTTTCATAACACTAGCTTTTGGAATTAATATTTTCTCTTGTTTAAAAGCTGGCACAGTTAGTTGCTGTTGAGTAGTACCAGTACTTAAAATATTTATATTCTTTAGATATAAATACAAATATTTACTTGAAATAAACTCTTGTACAGGAATAGCAACTACTAAACGAACAATTGGTACAAATGGCTCAAATCTTATACAAACATACCCTATTGTTCCTCTTGCAGAAACAGTTACACTCTCCTTTTCAATTTTAGGTTTATCTGTAAAACCATAAAGCCCCTTATTATTTATACCATTAGAGTATATAGGTGTATTAAAAAAATCAGTTCTTTCTTCAGAAACCTTTTTTGGTTTATCTCCTCCAGCAGATAATATAGATACTTCATCTAAAGTTTTATAATCCCACCCCTCAGGTAATTCATCACCAACTTGATATTTGCCAAACCATTCTTTAAAAATAGTTTGTGCGGTTTGCTCTAGGGTGTTGTTTTGGGCTTGTAGGTTTTCTATTTTATCATCAAAAGCACTGAGGATGTTGGCTATTTCTTTTTGTTCTTCAATGTCTTTTGGGTATTTAAACTCAATGGTTTTAAATGCTCCGTGATTTAAATCCTTTTGAACTGAACCAGCTGCAACTTTTTGGACATAATTGTATACACGTCTATCTTTTAAATACCAGTATAAATAACTCCAATGTAATTTTTCATTTGGTATGACCTTGAAGCTATTATTATGTAAAATCCCAAACTTGTTTTTAAAAACTTCACCAACTTGTCCTGTTCTTGTAAAAATCACATCATTTTTATGAATAATACTTTTTTCAGGAACTAAATCAGGATTTGCATATTGGTCTATTGTTTCATTTATTAGATTATTTATTTTCAACAAAGGAATACCTTCATTCTCACTTGATAAAACGTGTTTAGTCTTTGCATTAATAGCAACTCCTTGTGCAAGTTCTACCAACTGCCCAATTGTGGTTTGTATCCAACCATTAGGTATGTCAGTTACATTACTCATAAACGCATTCCAATTTTAGCCAGTTGTGTCGCAATTTCTTGATTTAGTTGTTGCTCTTTGTCCATTTGTTCTTTTAAAGTAGCTGTCAACGACTGCATTTTATCTTCAAATGGTATTCCATCGTCTTCTTCATCTGGAATGCCTACATAACGCCCAGGTGTGAGTACGTAGCTGTGTTTTTGTATCGCTTCAAGCGTTGCAGATTTACAGAAGCCTTTTTCATCTCGATACAATTCGTTCGTGCCTCGTGAATCACTCGATGTGACAAGGTGAGTCTCTTGGCTATCGTTTTGAGACCTCTCGCCTCTCGACTGCGCTCGAGGTGACACGCTCGAGGTGACAGTTTTATTTCTCCAGTTTAAATAGGTGTCTCGTATTTTGGCGATGTCTTCTTCGGTGAAGTCTCGGTGTACACGAGATTTCATATAGCCCATTTCGGAAGCATCTATAAAAAGTACTTCTTTGCTGTGGTTGCTTTTTTCTCTGCGTAAAAACCAAATACAAGCAGGAATCCCTGTGTTGTAAAACAGTTGTTTTGGTAAAGCCACGATACACTCTACCAAATCGTTATCGACCAAATTTTGACGTATATCACCTTCACCAGAAGTATTAGAACTTAAAGACCCATTAGATAAAACGGTTGCCATTACACCTCTTGGTGATAAGTGATACAACATATGTTGCATCCAACCGTAATTGGCGTTTCCGTTGGGTGGTGTTCCGTATTTCCAACGGGCATCATCTGCTAAAATATCTACGCCCCAATCTTTTTGGTTAAACGGTGGATTGGCAAGGATAAAGTCGGCTTTTAAATCTGGGTGTGCATCTTTTAAAAAGGTTCCTTCGTTATTCCACACCACAAACTTACTGTTTATGTTACGTATGGCAAGGTTCATTTTAGAGAGTTTCCACGTGGTATGGTTGCTTTCTTGTCCGTACACGGTAATGTCTTTTATGTTCCCTTGGTGTTCGGTAACGAATTTTTCACTCATTACAAACATACCACCAGAACCACTTGCAGGATCGTACACACGCCCTTTGTAGGGTTCTATCATTTCTACCATTAATTTTACAATGGCTTTTGGTGTGTAGAATTGTCCACCTTTTTTACCTTCGGCATTCGCAAATTCGCCCAAGAAGTATTCGTAAACTCTACCAAAAAGGTCTTTAGAGTTTTCGTTTTCGGCTTGTAACTCTGTATTAGAGATTAAATCTATAAGTTCTCCTAACGAAGTTTTATCTAAGTTGGCTTTACCATATACTTGTGGTAATACGTTTTTAAGCTCTGTGTTTTCTTTTTCTATGGCTTCCATAGCTTCATCTATAGTTTGCCCAATAGAAGGCAATTTGGCTTGAGCGTGTATGTGGCTCCAACGCGCTAGTTTAGGCACAAAAAAGGTGTTTTCGGCGATGTACTCGTCTCTATCTTCTGGGTCGCTCCATTCGTCTTCCTGTAGTTTGTGATAGAGCTCTGTAAAAGATTCTGAAATGTATTTTAAGAAAATTAAACCGAGTACTACGTGCTTGTATTCGGCAGCATCAATGTTTTTACGTAGTTTATCGGCAGCTTTAAATAGTTTCTTCTCGAAACTGGTGTCTGTTTTTGGCATTTATGATTATATGTTAATTGATTGGTTGAATTATTAAATGTAAACATCTTAAATAAATAATCAATATACAAAATGATAAAATTTGTAAGATTTGTATTCCAAGTATTTGTTTTTCTATTACAAATAGATATGATTTGGCTAAGGCAAGCTTTATTTAATTGGTTCGTTTGGTCTGTTATCTCTAAAATATGCGTGAGTGATTTATTTACTATATTCTATTACTGTTAATTCTTTTTGAATGGCTTTAGTAATCTTTTCGGGTATTTCTAACTCCGTTGCAAGTGCTGACCATTGTGGAATTAGGGCTTGGACCTCTTTAATAATTCCTTTAGGGTTTTTAATGGCAAACTCCTCAGCCATGGTTAATAGGTCATTTATTGTAATATTTGTACGTTTACCGTTAATGGATAAGGCTCTGGATGTAGTTTTAAACGTGAATAGCGGATTTAGGGCATAAGTTAGATCGTATGCAGGGGCTAAATTCCAGGTATTATTATCTTTATTATAGATAAAGCTATGATTTTTTAAATGGTCGTCTACATTCTTAAACACGAGATTAAACACCATACGTTTGAATAGTTGCTGTATATCTTTATGAGGCACCTCTAGACTTAAGGCTACTTTAAAAACATTTTCATAAGATGAATTTTCAGGTTGACTTTTAAAGTCCCATCCCGTTAAACCAGTTACTGTAAGCACGTGCTGTTTTTCACCGTTTTGTCTGTCGTATCTAAGGGTTGCAAAATGTTTGTTTTCTATAAGCTTTGATGGCATCATATTTATGCCTGCTTCTTGGGCTAATAGGTAATAGGCATATTCTACTTTTTCTTTATTATACCCATCGCCATCATCTATATGTAATTTTACTAAATAGTGATTATAGGCGTCGCTAAATGCTCTATCACCAGCAATAATTTCACCAGTTTCTTTATGTTCAGATATTAATATTTTAGGTCTTGCCCCACCCGCTGAGGTTCCTATTTTGAATACATTAAGTAGGGCTAATTCGCTGAGGTTTTTACCGGTTGTGTCTTCTTTTAGTTTTAGAACTTTTTCTAAAATAGTAATTACCTCATCTAAGTTAACCTTTGTTGCGTTAGGCAACTCTTTGACCGGTTTATATTCTAGTGCGCCCATACCACGGTCTGCCACATAGGCCAGTTGCTCAAGGGGTGTTACTTTTTGAATTCCTCGTGATGTAAGCCATTCTTGGAATATTATATTCCCAAAAGTATCCGGTAAGGAATCCGCAATCATAGGCGGTAAGCCTTGAAAGGTGTCTTGTTGGAATTCTGTGAATACTTGCACTTGTTTAGTACGTTTGAAAATAAAGGGAAATAGTTTTGAATACTTACCCGAATCTAAGAATTCAGGGTTATATTGAAAAACGGATTTACCTTGATCTGGATCGTAGCCTAATTTTCCTATTTCTAGGCCAAAGGCCATAAGCTCTATAATTTTATCTCTGGCCATTTATTAATAGAGTGATATATTGTTTTGGTTTGTAATGGTTTTATCTATTTCTTTTGTAATAGCTTGCAACAGCCCAAAATGATTTGCTACTTTTAATACATTGTCGAGTGTAGCATTTTTACCATTTTCGATGTTTTGAATGGTTGTGCTTGAGACCTCTAGAGCCTCCGCTAAATCTTCTCGAGACAGGTTGTTTGATTTACGAAGTGCTTTACACGCCTCACCAATCTTAATTTTCACCCCTTTTATTGTTATTACCTCTAACATATTATTACCATTATATTGGTTAAATATATGGTTTTTGTGTAAAAATAACCAATTTATTGGTTAAAATATTGATTTCACTATTAGTATAACTTTATGAATACGTTTTTAATTATAGATACTTTGGAGAACGTATGACCCCATTTTTAACTTGCCTTAGCCTCTAGGGTCTGGAATGATTTGTAGTTTTCTGGACCAGGTGATATCGAGGCTATAGAAATCGAAATCGGCGGTCACTTTACCATAGCAAGCATACACCCCTAAACCGTGGATGGGATATTTTTCGACTACCTTAGTGAAATGTACGGTATCGAAATATTGCCCCTCTTGATCTATAAAGGTGCAAAAGCGAATGCGTTTGCCTTGGCTTGTTTTATGAAAGCGGGTATTTACCAAACTGCCATAGAGCAATACCTTTTTATTGTTAAACTGCTTTAGTTGTTTGGCTTTAATGTGTGGTTGTAGTTTTTCGTTAATTAGCTGGAAGTACGAGCATAATGGGAAGCCCAGGAGTTCCATTTGGTCGTAAGCCTCTTCGATAGCAGTGGTTTTTAAGGTTGGTAAGGTAAATTGTTTTTGTTGGGGCTTGAACAGTTTTGCCTGTGGTGTATTTGCTTTATTGGCATTGCATTTAAAAATGGCTTGCCATAGCAGTTCTGTTTTGGGTTGCCCCGTAAAGCGCAAAGCATTGCTACGAATTAAGATAGTGAGTTGCTCGATGCTTATAGGCACGCGGTCTATAAGATCGTCTAAAGATTTGTATGCTCCATTAAAATTACGTTCGGTGAGCAGTCTTTTTATAACTATTTTTTCGAGGCTTTTAAGGTAGCCCAAACCGAGGTAGATGGTTTTATGTTGTATGCTATTTTCGAATTGGCTGGTATTAATACAGGGAGGTTGTATGCTAGCTCCACACATTTTAGCCTCATGTATGTAATGCTCTGCACTGTAAAAGCCTCCGCCATTATTTAGCACAGCAACCATAAATTCGAGGGGATAATAGCATTTTAAAAAGAGGCTTTGATAACTCTCTACCGCATAAGAGGCCGAATGGCCTTTAGCAAAAGCGTAGCCTGCGAAGCTTTTAATTTGGTTCCATACGGTTAGGGTGAGTTCTTGGGTATAGCCTTTGGCTTTACAATTGGCAATGAATTTTTGTTCGACAGCGTTAAACTCGGCTCTGGAGCGAAACTTACCGCTCATACCACGACGAAGTACATCGGCTTCCCCTAGGGTTAAATCGGCAAACTGGTTGGCTACTTTAAGCACATCTTCTTGATAGACCATGATACCATAGGTTTCAGGCATAATTTCAAGGAGTTTAGGGTTGGCCTGCGATCTGGTTTCGGGGTAGCGTTGGCGCTTGATAAATTCCTGTTTCATACCCGAACTAGATACACCGGGGCGAATGATAGAGCTGGCTGCTACAAGCCCCAAATAATCTTGAGTTTGTAGTTTTTGCATGAGTCCGCGCATGGCAGGAGATTCGACATAGTAGGCCCCAATAGCGCGCCCGTTTTTTAAAAGGGCGTTAATATTAGGGTCTTTTTTAAAAGTTTCAATTTGGTTGATATCGATGGGTAGTGCCTGGGGTTGGTTGTATTTAATAATTTCAAGTGCCTCTTTAATTTTTGCTAGTCCGCGTTGGCCTAAAATATCGAATTTAAAGATGCCTGCATCTTCCGCAATAATCATATCGAATTGCACGGTAGGAAAGCCTTTAGGCGGCATATTTGTTGCGGAATAATAGTGTACCGGTTTTTGTAAAATGAGAATGCCACAAGAGTGTACACTAACATAGTTAGGAAAGCCTTGAATGAGTTTACCATATTTCACCACAAGACTAGCCATAGTATCGAGGGGTTTAGTACTCTGTTTCTCTGCAGCTAAACGATCGATTTCCTCTTTAGGCAAGCCGAATACTTTGCCTAATTCGCGCACTACAGCCCGATATTTAAAGGTATTATAAGTGGCTAATAAGGCCACGTGATTGAAGCGTTTAAAGATATATTGGGTGATATCTTCGCGGTCTTTCCAGGAGAAATCGATATCGAAATCGGGTGGAGAGGCTCGGTATGGATTTATGAAGCGTTCGAAATATAAATCGAGTTCAATAGGATCAACATTAGTAATACCAATAATATAGGCAACAATACTATTAGCACCACTACCCCGCCCTACATGTATATAACCTTTGGATTTGGCATAGCTAATAATATCGTAATTGATGAGAAAATAGGACACAAAATCCATAGCCTCAATGGTTTCCAACTCTGTTTTCAAACGCTGTTTTACTTTATGAGATGGATTGCTATAGCGTTTAGCTAGGTTATTATAACACAGTTGCTTTAAATACTTAACATCCTCTTTTTTAGACCCTAAATACGTTTGTTGGTTTTGAGCTACCCGGTTTTCGCCAAACGCAAACATGATATTGCATTGCTCGAAAAGGTGTTTTGTATTTTCCCAGATGTATGGGTATTGAGCATAGGCTTGCTTTAGTTCGCTTAGTGGCCACATGATATCGGTAGGGTTACACTCCTCTGCTTTATCGAGTTTGCTAAGTAAAGTATTCTTATCGATAGCCCTTAGTAAGCGGTGTGCATTAAAATCTTTTTTATTACGAAGGGTTACTTGCTGCTGTATAACGAGCTTATCTTTAAAGTTTATGTATTTGGTAAAGGGTAGTTTACGGAGTTCGTTAACCGATACACCAATATACTCGTAAGATTTAAAGTGTGTGACGTTTTCCTCTAAAACCGTTTCAAACGGATAGATGATAACGCTGTTTTTAAGCTCAGGCGCACGGTTAGGTACAGTAACGTTATTGTGATTATAGGACGCACTTAAGCTATTTAGCTCGTAAAACCCTTGATTATTTTTAGCTATCCCTACAAATTTTTGTGCTGCTCCATTTCTAAAATCGATACCTACAACCGGCTTTATATTGAATTCTTGTGCTTTACGACAAAAATTTAAGCACGCTGAGGTATTATTTATATCGGTTAGGGCTATGGAAGAGCAACCGTATTGTGAGGCTAACTCTAAAAGCTCAATTTCGGAAAAGGTTCCGAAGCGTAAGGAATAATATGTATGACAATTAAGATACAAGGCTATGGATTACAGATTTATTGTGTACGATGTGCTAATACAATAGGAGGTTCGCCATTAAATGGGTTTTGTACACCGCCAATGGATTTTGCCCCTAAGGCTGACGCTTTTTTTACGCTGTGTTCGCCAAAACGATTGCGAATTTTATCCATGGCATTATAGAGGTTTAGCATTTCTTGAGTATCGTCAAACAAATCAATTTGATAGCTCCCTGATACCAGGTTACTAAGCTTTACGCCCACAAGCCTAATTAATAGTCGGCGTTGGTAAAGTTTTTCAAACAGTTCTAAAACACGAGGTATAATAACGTGGTCTGCACTAGAATAAGGAATTTTCATTTGTTTGGAGTAGGTATTAAAATCTGAATACCTGATTTTAATACTAATGCAAGCGGCTAATTTATTTCCGTTTCTTAACTGATAGGCTAAACTTTCGGCCATGGCAAAAATGGTGGTTCTAAGCATTTTCATATCGATGGTATCTTTACCAAAGGTGCGCTCCATGGATATGGATTTACGTTCGTGAAACGGAATAAGCGGTGGATTATCGATACCCAAGGCACGTTTCCAAATGGTACGTCCGTTTACCCCAAGCACACTGGTTAACATTTCCACAGGCATTTGCTGAATGGTGCTTATTTTATCGATACCCAGATTCCGAAGTATTTGATACGTTTTATTACCTACGGAAGGGATTTTTTTAATAGATAGGGGTGCTAAAAAAGGTTTTTCGAAACCTTGATCTATGCACAACCTATTGTTGGGTTTCGCTTCGCCAGTAGCTACTTTAGACACTATTTTATTCGCCGAAAGCCCAAAGGAAATTGGGAGGCCGGTTTCTTTAATAATGGTATGCCGTAGTTCGGAAGCATATTTATAACAACCATAGAATTTATCCATTCCGGTTAAATCGGCATAGAATTCGTCAATACTGGCTTTTTCAAACAGGGGTACATTTTGCTTAATGATGTCTGTAACCTGGTGAGAATATTGGGAGTATATGGCGGCATTACCACGAATAACCACAGCTTCGGGGCATAAACGACGAGCTACTTTCATGGCCATACCAGAATGCACCCCAAACTTACGAGTTTCGTAACTGCAAGCGGAAACCACCCCCCTATCACCAGTACCCCCAACTAAAATGGGTCGTTTTTGTAAACGGCTATCCATCAAGCGTTCGCAAGACACAAAAAAGGTGTCGAGATCCATATGTAAAATATTTTTCTTCACGTTACAAAATTAGCTACAAATACAATCTTTTATTGCTTATATTTGTAGCAAAAAAGCTTTTTTAACAATCAAAGCACATCATTTAAATCTGTTTCACACATGTCTATGATAACCAAAAACTTAAAGCATTTACGGCATTTAAAAGGCTTAACACAAGAGGTTCTTGCAGAAGATTTACAGGTGACTCGCTCGCGTATAAGCTCGTATGAGGAAGGACGGTCGGCCCCAACGATAGACTTTTTAATTGCGGTATCGGATTATTTTAAACTGCCTATTGATATTTTGTTGCGTAACGATTTAACGAAGGGTCGTGATGCCTCGTTTATAGAAGTTGGACAGCAGCGTGTACTTTTCCCCATTACGGTGGATAGTGATGATGATGATTTGATTGAAGTGGTACCCGTAAAAGCTAGTGCTGGGTATTTGGCCGGTTATGATGACCCTGAGTATATTGAGCAGCTACAGAAAATAAAATTGCCGTTTTTGCCTACCGGCAAGCATCGTGCTTTTCCTATTAAAGGGGATTCGATGTTGCCCATGAAACCTGGGGCTTATGTTATAGGGCGTTTTGTGGAAAGCAGGCAGGATATTACTAGTGGGCGTACTTATGTATTAATTACCAAAGATGAGGGTATGGTTTATAAGCGTGTGTATAACCAGATTGCTGATAATAACACCTTGCGTTTGGTGTCTGATAATACCGCCTATGCCCCTTATGAGGTATCTATTGATGATGTGCTAGAACTTTGGGAGTTTACCTGTAGTATAAACACCCAAGAGTATGATGAAAAGGAATTGAAGATTAGCAGTATCATTCAGCTTTTTACGAATCTTGGTGTGGAGCTAAAAGCTTTAGAACGCTTAGTAGAATAGTATTTTAGTTAAAGTTTACGCCTTCGTACTGCACCTCATCGCTAATTTCTTTATAGTTGCTATCGACCTTAGGGCTGAATAAGTCTTTGCTTACTGTGTAGGCTTTTAAATGGCTATCGGGGTAATTGTATTTTGTTATGTCGGTTATATCGTTTTCATTAAGATTGGGCTGTAACCACTGGTTTGCTAATTCTTGATTAAGCATTAGTGGTTGCCTTTTTTTTAGGTTGTGTACTTTTGTCAGTAATGGAGACGCTTCTTTTGTTATGATGGCAAAGGTTATGTAGGTGTCTATTACCGTGTAAATACCTGCTAAGGCTAAAGGTTGCTCTTTTTTATCTTTTATAAATACGGGGTATTTCTTTTTGTTATGTTCGTGAGGCTCGAAAAAGCCAGTAACCGGTATGATACACCGCTGTTGGTGTATGGCTTCTTTATATATAAAATGGCTAGTAAGTTTTTCTGACCTGGCATTTAATCCGCCACCATACTTTACAGCCCCTTTATAATAGTCTAAAATTTGATTGCTTAGTTTATCGCTTGGCACTATGCCCCATACGCCTGGTGCTAGCACCTCTTTATTTTGCTGTGGTATAACTAGCATATTGGGGTGTGAGAATCCGTTAAGGTGGTATTGCGGCTTATCGAAAATCTGCCTGAGGTTTTCTGAGCTTAATTTAACCTTAAAGTGTTTTTCTAAAATGTTGGTTTTAGCTGTTGCTGCTGTATGGAAGCACATTATAATTGTTTTACTTATTAAATATAATGAAAAGCAACATTACTTTTATGCTCTTTTTTGTAGAATTTTAAATAACAAAACTAGACCAATACCCCTTAATAAGCTAAAAATCAGATATTTATTTTTTTTTGTACGCAAAAAAGTTGTAGATTTAAACTCTTCCTTTTTATTACAATAGCACTTTTACCGATTATCCCCTATTGGGTTACTTTAGGTGTGTATGCACCTCACCTGATATTGCTATAGTTTACCATTTTGCCTTTGGTGATTTGTATTCTATCTTGATGGGCTAGCTTTATAATGACCGAAGTTTATTGGTTATTATTTGTTGGGTTGAGTTGGATAATAGGCATGAAATTAATGATAATACGGGTTGGCAACAATTAAAAACTACTACTATGAATAAAACTATTTTGACATACATCTTGATTTTAATTTGTTCCTTATCATTTTCGCAAGATAAAAATTGTGGACCTCATGGACTTGGGCTGGAAAATAAAAGAATTAATATTATGGATGGAAAAGAGCTTACCAGTCCATACAATGGAATTATTCATTTAAAAATTAAGAGACTATTTAGTAGAAGTAATCTTTCAACAGCTTCATTTATTAAAAACGATTTAATAATAACAGCAAATCATAATGTAATGTGTAGTCCATTTATTACTAGAATTGAAATTTTCGTTAATAATAAATGGATTAAATTAAAAAAGAGAAATGTAAGAATCTATCATTACCACCAAGGAATATTTCATAATAGAAATAAAGATATCGCAATTATAAAAATAAAAAATGTTAGTGTACTCGAAGGTCTTAATATAACCAATTTTAATATTAAACCATATGCAAGTATTCCAACCAATGAAAAAAACGATTTTCATACAACAGGTTTCCCTTCTGATCGTCCAAATATTTTGGTAGACAAAAGTGGTTCTTCGAGTGAATTTGTATTAGATAATTCTAATAATATAATAGGTTACAATAATTTATATACATGTAAAGGGGATAGTGGAGCGCCTTTATGGTATCAAAGCGATAATAAATTTTATTTGTTAGGCATACATCATGGAAAAAAGAATATAAAAAAGGAACAAAATACAACTATGAATTCAAGTATTTTGATTACACCACAAGTCGAAAAATGGATTTTTGATAAGTATAACTAACATGACTTTTTAAATGTGTTTTGTTCAATAACACTATGATAAAACAACTATGAAAACTCTATTAAAACTCAGAAGCTACTTTTTACTTTTTTTTGTTCTTTCTTGTTGTGGACAAGAAACCGAAAAAGAAATAATTGAAACTGAATATTATAGTAGCTATAATAACACTGAACTAAAAGTAAGAGAAGAAGTCGAAAAATCAACAATTAAGTATGATTCAATTATTAAAAAAACTTTAAGTTTAATAGGACTGCCTGACGCAGATATTGAAATTAGAAAAACTAGACGTTTTGGTGCTTATGCGTCAATTTCAAAGAACTGTAAAAGGAGATTTTTCTTATATAACGAAGCTTTTTTTGATTCGGTAGTTGCTGTTACTAATTCATATACACCCATAAAAAGTATATGTTACCATGAGATAGGTCATCATTTATATAGACACCCATTAATAAGAAGAAGAGAAATAAAAAGATATGAGTTACAAGCTGATAGATTTTCTGGATTTCAAATGAGACTTTTAGGTGCAACTTTAGAAGAAAGTATTGCTGCTATGAAACATTTTGGTGATGATGAAGATACTAATACACATCCAAATAAATTTACACGAATGAAAGAAATAGAAGCAGGTTATATAGATGCAAGTATTAGGGTTTTCAATGAAACTAAATATATAGAAAGAGACAGTTTACTGCAAAATGCTGAAATCATGTATGCTTTTCAAGAGGTAACCAAATTAAATAAAGACTTTAAAGGTTTCAATAAAAATGACTTCGAAAAAAATGGCATACTCAGTCTTGAAATAAGTATTAAACTGGAGCTATATAATTTTTTAGGAAGTATAATAATTTCAAATAAAAATGATGAAATTTTTGACCTCGCAACAAACGAAAAAATAGGAGTCATTATTAAACCCTATCCTGATGCAAAATTTGAATTTTTAAAAATTGACACTTCAACATATAAAATTGAAGATGGAATTATTTATTCTATGAATCAAATAGGAATACCAATAAAATTAGGAACTAAAATCAACTAACATGAAAAAAATACTGCTATTAATTATCACTATCCTTACATTTCAGCATGTTAAATCCCAAAACGCATATTACGATGCGCTATTTTTAAAAACCTTAAGTTCAGCTAGTTTAGATGAAGTTAAAAATACTGATGGTCAAGGAATATTTCTTTCCGATGAAGAAAAAATACAGATTGATTATGCAAAAGATTTTTTAAGAAACCCATTTAAAGATTTTAGTACTGATTTTGATGTTTCATCCGTAAGAAGTGCGATAAATAAATACAATAAAGTTTTCGAAATTACAGACGGTTTGGGTTTTCTTGATGGAGGAGCATTAGGAATTATAGCAAACGCTATATCAGGAGATTTCTCATTAAATTCAGAAGACCAAACAAAAATACTGGATGGCTTAACAAAATATTATGCTGAAGAATTTAAAAAGGCACAATTGCTAACCTATATGCAGACCTTTGAAAGCATAATTGGTGAAATTGGTGAATTACAAGTTTTATTTCCAAACACTTACGACAAACTTAAAAATACTAATCCTTCAAAATTTCCTGAATTAGGTGATGAATACAAAGAAATATTCAATCAAGACCTTAAAAACTTGATATACAATCTAACAAAACATATCGATACACATAAAAGTACTGATACAGAATTAGAAAGCAAATTAAAATTCTTAACTAGTTCTAATATAAATACAATAAAGGGCACACCTTTTTATGGCTCATTAAAATTATCTGCTGATATTGGTTCTAAACTTATCAATAATTATCATCCAGTGGACTTATTTAACTTCTTAGATGACAAGCATTATAAAGAAAATTATATCGGGAGCAAAGTGTTAGATGAACAATTAGGTGTAATAATACATGGTGTGAATATATTTCAAAGAAATATAATGGATACCACTAAAGTTAAAAAAGAACAATTTTCAAATGTTTGGCTGAATCACGAAAAATTCAATAAAATTAATACAGTACAAGAATGGAGTTATTTTGCAGGACTTATTTACCAGCAAGACAAAACTTTTTTTAAAAAAATATTATTTGATCCCAATAAAGCTGGATTCAGTTTTTCCGTAACACAAATTAAGTCTATAAAAGAAAAGTATAATCTGCTTCTTTCCTCATTAAATGAAATACAAGAATTCAGAAATAACTTAACAGAAGATAACTTAAATGATAATTATCTTGAGTATATGAAAATTGTCACAAATGTTTTCAAAAGTGCTAATTATAATAATTCTGATATATCAAAGTTCTTGAGTATTTCAAACTATGCATTGCATTTATATGACAATGCAAGAAGCAAAGAATATAGCAATTCAATTCATTATTTAACATTGATTTTAAATGAATTCCTAGGAGATAATGCTTCATATCTAGAAACGATTCAAAAGATTGATCAATACGGTTCTTTTATGACTGATGTAATCGATAGTAAGGATTCGGATGAAGTAAAAGAAGTAATAAAGAAACATGTTGCACCACCTGCTAGTTTTATGCTTAAACGAGAGTATGCATTTACTCTTTCTGTAACTGGACAACCGGGTTACTTTGTAAGTGGAGAATACTTAGAGGGTGAATGGGGATTTGTATCAGGAATAACTCTTCCTTTAGGTTTAGAAGCAACATTCAAATTAAATCATGGTCAAGACAACAGCGCCTCATTAGGTGTTTTTGCTCAAGTCATTGATTTAGGAGCTATGTTAAATTTTCGAGTTTCTGATGAGACATCAACTCTTCCAGACACAATAGAATTTAGTCAGATTTTTTCACCTGGAGTCTCTATAACTTATGGGTTTAAGAATTCACCAGTCACTATCGGATTAGGATATCAATACACACCAGAATTAAGAGAAGTAACATTAGATAATGGTAATTCGATAATGCCAAATGGAAATAGATATTTTCTTAGACTTGGATGGGACATACCATTATTAAATATAGCGAAAAGTAAAAAGAAATAACAGTTGCCAACAATGGTAACCGTTGCACAACCCTTTAAAAAGGTAAAAAAAAACCTTTAAACACTTGATTTAAGGTTTTTTTGTTTTCAGTGCTCTCACATTTTCTCTAAAATATAAGTAGCTTAAAACCTTTAATTATTACGCCTATTTCATCTTTTCTCTTACCACCAATAAAACATAGCATGCCTGCTATGCTTTCAGGGATGTTTTTCATGTATTTTAAATATTTTTTAAGATTGTAGCCGATGCCGCCAGGTGCATGCATTTATTGACTTGGTTTATGCCAAGGGTATTTACTTTTCCCATACCTAAAAACTGGGTGAGCGTGCCAAATACAGGTTCTACAGTGCTTTGCCGTTTCCCTTTCATGTAACTGCCTTTTTTACTGTTTACTCGGGCTATGTTACGCTGGTATTCTGCGCGGTAATAGGTTACCGTAAACTTCTTTTCCTGTGCCGCTTTTCCTAAACAAGCTCTGCGTACGGGGGGCAGTCTGAACAAAGCTGTTTTGAGCCCCGGTATTCCTTCTTCTTTGTATGGTTCTTCTTTTCATAAAACACCTTTTTAAATGGGATGGTCTTACCTTGAGTACAGATGTAATAATCGTTGTTTTCATTGTATACAAATCCATCTGGACCGCCTTTATAGGTGCCGTGTGGCGGAATGTAACTCTCAATATCTTGGTGCTCCAGAAAGGTATAGTTTTCACCACTGCTGTAACCTGTATCGGCTACACAGGTTTCCATGGTCAGTCCACTCTGCCATAAGCGTTGTTTTACTCGTGTTACTATATCTGGTATATGTTGGCTGTCCTTTCCATCGGCATGACACGCCCTGATATCGCTTATGACATGATGAGCACCATCTACCGTGAGCTGACTTAAATAATTAAGCTTTCTTGCCTTGCCCGGTTTTACACTTATGCGAGCATCTGGATCTGTAGGGCTGTAATGCGTTTTATTGCTCGTATAGCGCGACCCTTTATTCCCTGTTCCTGAGCGATGATTCTGATCTTTTGACCATTTTTTGTTTCGGCTCTTTATAGCTTGTAATTCTTGCTTAGTTGCGGATACCGATTGTTGTGATGGGGAGGCTTTATTAACTTTAGCTGGTCGATAGTCTACCGTTTTATCTCTATGGCTTATATGGCGTATGGCTCGTAAATGAACTTCTAAATCTTCTTCAGGAACTTTAAGATCTAAACTATCCATGGAGGCATTGGCTTTGACTGGTGCAGAATCGATAACTTGGGTATGGCCGCTTACCATTTGCATGGCCACACACTTTTGAAAAACATGGGTAAACAAATCTTCAAAAACAGATTCTGGAAACAACTGGCGCGTTCTACTTATTGTAGAGTGCCATGGGAGCGCTTCGTCGATATCATAGCCTAGAAAATACAGAATGTCTAATCGCAAACTGCAATGGTTGATTAATTTACATTTTCTAAATAACCTACCAGACTAAACTTAAAAAATACAACAGGGTCTATGCTTTTTTGTCCTCAGTTGCCATAATACATCTTCGTTTTTTTACTTAGAAATTCTAAATCTAAAACGGCTGATAGCCTACGATAAAAATTGTCCTTGGGTATTCGTCTACTCAACTGGAAATTGTTGAACAGTTTTTCTTGAAATATTTTTGTGCCTTGCATTATTAAATATACGAAATTTCTGTATATTTAGCAAGGCGTTGTGCAACAGGCACAATGGCTATAAGTAATTGCTTGTTCTCGCCTACTTTTGAAAATCCTCGCGGATTTTCAGTTTGGTGTGTGCTTGCAAAGTTAAGTGCTAAACCACGCAACTACTCATAGGTACTGTGTTAAAAACCAGTACCCGAGTGATTCCTTTTTTTAGATCTGCATTTTCCCCAAAGAAATGACCCGCATTGAAAAGAAACCCTACTAAAAAGATAACACCGAGAACAATAGGAAAGATGGACCGAATGGTATCGGAAATATCATTAACAGAATCTTCAATGCCTCCAACTCGGGCAAAAAGAGCATTTGAAACCAGAAGTAATAAGAGCGTGATATAAGTTGCTTTTTTCATATCAAAAATGAATTTAAAATGGGTTTGATTTTGACATTCAAAAGTTAGCAAAACAACCTATTCTATTTACTGTTTATCAGTTATTTGTGAGTAAAATATTATTTAAAACTGATTGTTGTTAAATGATAATAAACTAGCTTAATTTTAATTATGAAATGGGAAGCGTATGTTGATAAGTTAAAACTGGAGTGAAATATAAAATGCCTAAACCGTCAATAGGGAACGTATTGCTCTAAATTCCTTGTCTTAGTCTTCATTATTTTTTAGATCCTGAAACTTCAAATAAAATAACCTAAGAGGTTTTTATAATTATTACAAAAGAAACCCTTCATAAATCATATTTGCTTTGTTACAAAAAATTAATTTCTCTTGTCCTTACTTCCCTTATCAAAAGCCACTAGGTTAAACAATTCTCGCATTCTAGATCGCACCCTATTTCCGTAACGCGCTTCCAATTCATCGGCATTCAAATTAGTGGTAGCATGTGTTATTAATTTATGCTTTAGAAAAAGATCGTATCGAGAGAGTAAAATTTCTCCCATAACATTACAATCTTTTCCAAAATATCTTCCCGTGGGTTCCACACCCAAATCGTCAAAACAATAAAATTGATGATCGCCATATTGTTCGATAATTCGATAGCCTATGCTATTAAATCCAAAAACAATGTTCCTTGAAGGAATCACTTCATAGGGACGAAAATGCGGTACCATATGTTTTAATAACCGCATGAGCGACGTTTTACCACAACCCACAGGGCCGCTTAACAGTACGCCTTTGTTGATGTCTATTCTAAACTTTTCACAACTAGATTTGTCTTTGATAAAATAGCAACAAAGCTTGTATAGTACCTTATGGTCTTCTTTGTAGATTTTAAACTTTTTACCAAACAGAAGCTTTCCTTTAGCTTCTAGATAGATCAGCATTTTATCAAAATCATACTGAACATATCCTTTTTTGGGTATCCCCAAGCAGAATTCAACGCCGCCTTCTATGATGATATGTGGATGGTCTAGCTTCATAAGGGCTCGTTGTAATTTTTTTCTGAAGTTGTTTTTAAATTGTCTTGAAAATGAACAACTTCTGATATTTTGTCTCCGTTTTTTGTTGTGTTAAAATTCGATTTATCAAAAATTTGCTGTTTGTTATTGTTTTTAAAGTTTTCTATAGTTTGTTTATGTTTGTTTATAGGTATTAACGCTTGTTTAACACTTGTTTGATTTTTAGTATGGCTGTTGTTTACTGCTTGTTCTGTACTTGGTTCAAAATTAAACATCCTGATTTGGCTTCCTTTAAATGGATTATGTGACGGCTTGTACATAAGATATCCCCATGCACCCAATGCTTTAATACACTTATGATAGGTTGCCGTTGATCCTATTTTAGACAAGCACATGACTTCTTGACGATTGATGAAAAATTCTTCTTGAAAATAGTTGTTGTTCCAACACTGAAAAAGGGCTATATAGAGGCTAATATGGGTAGGGTTAAGTCTATTATCTTTAGAAAATTGTTCAAATATACCGTTAAGATGTTTGATATAGTTAATCTCTCTAACAATCATAATTTATTGTGAACCCGGTTATTTTCAAGCACACTTACAATATCCTTGTAGTCATAGTATAGAATCCCTCCTACTTTGGTATAAGGTAAGGTTCCATTAATTCTGAGATTCTGTAATGTTCCTGGTGATACCCCTAGAAGTTTCATAACTTCAGGAGATTTGAGCCACTTTTTGGTAGTGTGCCCATTGTGATTTTGAAGTAATAGTTTAATCTCTTCAAGTAGTTCTAGTTTAAAATCCATGAGATCTTCGGTCGTAATAATTGTTGCTCCCATTTGTAAATGTTTTTTAAAAACAAGACTATTGAACATGATAAACTTCTTAACATCCAATAGCCTTGCATTGATTTGACTTTCGTTCTACAAAATTGTTGGGAATCCTTGGATTTTATTCACAAGCTATACGTAATTACGTAATAATTTTAACATTTTAAAAATTGACAAATTTTTAAGCAATTAACGCTTTTTAATAGCAAATTTTACCAAATTGAGCAACTGTTTTTTTCTAGTTCTTTAGAAAATCACATATCGTTATCTGTTCGTAATTACGTATATATAGCTTGTGAAATATTTCTGGTCTAAATAGGTTTGATCCTGTTCCATATAGAGAACAAAATCCCAATTTTAGAACGTAGTAAAAAGTAGCAATAAACTCTTCATGGTTTTTCTTAGTGTATGAATGGCGGCAACCTTTTGCGATCTTACGGTACTTGCTGTTACCGATAACTCCTCGGCAATCTCGTTGGTACTATAGTTATTAAGGGTGAGTTCCATAACCTTGCCCATCTTTTTGGGCAGCGTCTTTATGGCTTTATACAATTGTGCATAGGTTTCAACCATTGTTACTTGTGAGAGAAAATAATCTTCAGACTCTATTTGTAGTAAATGAGCTGGAGTAGCCTCATTTAAAACTTTAACGTGTTTACTTTTTAAATAGTCTAAACAACGGTTTTTAACAGCATTATAAAAATACCCTTTAATGGCATATTGGCTTTTAAATTGAGGATTCTTTTCCCAAATTTTAATAAAGACTTCTTGTACAATGTCTTTAGACACCTCTATATCTCCTAAATATTTACTAGCAAAAAGGCATAAGGGTGGGTAAAGCGTATTAAACAACGTTTTATACCCTTCTAAACTTATGGGATGTAGCTTGTTTTTAGACATAACATTAATGTTAAAGGAAAACACCTTAAACCTCTATGAACACTGAACTTACTGGTTTTTAGCATTCATATATAACACCCTAAAATTTAAACTAAATAAAATGAGAAAAAATTGGGCGCAGCACTCTACTTACCACATTAGGGGTACTGGTATACCATGCAAACGATAAGAGAGCCCACGCCCGGGTCGTGAGCCATTCTGCTTATCATCTCGTCTGCAAAAAAGTACCAGTTTTCTAACGTGAGACTCAAAGCGATAGCTTCAAATATTTTTTATACGAAGAATCGCAAATTTAATAAATCTAATCAAAGATAATAAAAAATAATTACCTGTACCAGTACCGTTGCTTTTATTAAAAATTTAAAAGAATTTGGGAGCTATAAAATGTTCATTGGGAACCAAAATTGAAAAACATATAATCCTCAAAGTCAGAGAAATGAGACTAGAAAGAAAAATTTCTCAGGTTGCCTTATCTCAGTCTCTTGGGATGAGCAGTAGTTTTGTTTCCCATGTTGAATCGGTTAAAAGAAGAGCAAAATATAATGTGAATCACCTTAACGAGATTGCAAAAATATTTAATTGTTCTCCAAAAGATTTTTGGCCAGATCTTCCTATTTGATATAAATCTAGCTTTAAAGCTTTATCGGATAAGTTAATTTTTTCACCCAAAAAAGTAAACATCTTTGACCTAGAAATTGATGTAGATAATTATATCAAAGAATTAAAAAAGAAATAAACCCTCTGTTTTATAGTTTTATAAACTCGCTTTTTTAATATTAACTATTTATACTTCACTAAAAAACTAGAGCTTTATATTTTATCTAAAAAGAATTAACTTTAGTGTATGACACTATACAAATTCGTTTTAAAATCCTCCAATTCTTTTTTATCCATATCCAGTTTATGATAATCCTTACCAAAAGTATTTCTCACATGCTGTAATCGGTTCAATAATGTTTCCATTGTATTTTTATAATCACTGAGTTGTCGTTGCATCGCTTCATAGCGGTTTTGGTAATGTTTCAATTCAGCATCCTGGGTTAAGGTTTCTGGCGTACCAAATTCAAATACCTCTTCCTCCACGCCTCCTTGTTCCACTTGTGCTATTTCCTTAAAGAGCGTATCCAGCATTGCTTTAGTAGGCAGCGTCTGTTGTTGCTCTATATTACGGACTATGGCTATCAGCGCATTGATACGCTTTTTAGTATCATCGGCTTTAACTTCGAGATTATCATTTGGGTTAAGATGATTCCACTTAAAGAAGTTTAACATGGTCTCCAGCGTCTCCGAATGTGATTTTGAAACATCTTTAGAAAATGCCCGAAAACGCTTAGCTACATCTTTCTTAACATTGATTCCCGAAAAGTCATATGTTGAAAATTTCTTCACTTTTGCTGCAAAATTTGACCTGTTTATAATGGGTTTCAAAGGATTTGCTGCAAACCTCTGAAAATCAGCTCAATTAAATATTTTTCAAACACTTGAATATCAATTGTTTAATCGTGAAAACTAAACCGAAACATCGCGCAGCGTGTTACCCTCTTGCTATTCCTTTTCGTCCCGATTTATCGGGACAAAAAAAATACCATTACATCCAAAAATGTAATGGCTTTTTCTGTAATACAAATTGAAATTAGATTTTTTAAGAGTGTTATTATTGAAGTTTAAAAGTATCTTTAACAAACCGCTCTTTTTGTTGCAGAATATAAAAAAAGACCTCTGAAATTTTCAAAGGTCTTACAACTTTTAAGAGCGTTTATATATTAAACACGTATGTGTAACTATACAAATTTCTTATTGCTTCTTCGTCTAGCATCTTGTCCTAATTTTGATTATTAGCAGATGCATATTCGATAATGTCCTTTCCATATTTATGCTTAACATCTTCTTTAGAATTGTTAAGCAAACGCTCTTGCGCTTCTTCACTCAAATCGGTAAAATTTATATAAATCATAGCTTTTCGTTTTATAAAATTCCGTTATCTGAAAAACTATAATAATCTCCATCAGGTGCAAAAATCAAATGGTCGAGAAGCTTAATATCAAATAATTTTGCAGCATTTTTAATCTTCTTCGTAAGGCTTTTATCAGCTTCACTAGGCATCAATTTTCCACTTGGATGATTGTGCGTTAAAATGATTGCTACCGATAGCGATTTTAAAATGACCGCAAATAAAATTCTCAAATCTACCAACGTTCCGACAATTCCACCTTGTGAAATTTGATATACGCCTTTTACCTTATTGCTATTATTTAGAAGTACAATTTTAAATACTTCGTGTAGTGCAATAGTATCTTTATCCCAATCCTCAAACAACAATTCGGCTGCATCTTGAGAACTGTTTATTTTTTGCCACATAGATGATTTTAAACCGCCTTTGTAGCTAATTTTTATTTCATTAACTTTGTTCTTCATTGTTTCTATTATTAGTTATAGTGAGAATGAAAAAGAGGGCGCATCTTTCCACAGGAACGCCCTCTTTTAATTTCAATTATTCAGTAGCGTTATCCTCGCCTTTAATTCCCAAAAGCAGAATTTCATCAATTACCACTTCGGTAACATATCTTTTTTCTCCCTCTTTGGTTTCATAAGAGCGTGAGGTCAATTTTCCCTCTAATGCTACTTCTTTTCCTTTGCCTACATATTTCTCAACAATTTCGGCAATCTTTCCCCATGCTACAATATTGTGCCATTGGGTGTTTGTCACTTTTTCTCCCTTAGAATCTTTATAAGATTCATTGGTTGCGATTGAAAATTTTGCAACTTTCTTTCCGCTTTCAAGGTTTGTGATTTCTGGCTCGTTTCCGACGTTGCCAATTAACTGTACTTTGTTTCTTAGAGTACTCATAATTAAAAAATTTAAAGATTAATATTGACCTATCTGAACTATTCAGAAAGGCTTTGTTATTGATTTACTTATTATATCCAGAGCGTTTTCCTTTTTTTGTTTTTTTAACTTTTGTTCCGCTTCCTTTTTATTGATTTTGTAAGATTTCATAAGATTCATTTTAGATTTACTTCCCATAGAGCCGACGCTGTTACCTTCTTTTTGTTGCTTAGTGCTTTCGATATTCAGCTTTGTTTAGACATATAAAAAGTGCGAGGCACGAGCCTGGTTATGCTGTCGTTCAAAGCTGAATGTTGTTATTTTGCTGTCAAAAAAAGGTATGACGGTGTTGGATTACGGAAGTGATTCTAAAGTCTTTGTGAAATACAAAATCATAGGAAGTGGAACAAAATGCAAATACATTTTCCTTGTCTGGCGGACTTGATTCGCACTTTTTACTTGGAAATGAAGTGTTCCTTTCCAGAGCAACGGAAAGGGTTAACGGAATGAAAAGTCAAAAGTGTGGATTATGTCCAAGACTTATTATAATGAAGTTCTTTTTCAGGAATGAAGTTTTTACGGAATGAAAGGAAATGTGCTGAATGGAATAATAAGATAATCCTCCCTTGTTAGCTGAATATTATTTCAAAACAGTTTCTCTTGAATATCCAAAATACCATCATCTTTTGACACTTTGTTCTTTTTCAAAATACTCTTAAGCGCTTTTCTTCGCTTATCATAAATCCATAATCTCAGATTTTTTAAGAGTCCTTTTTCATAATCTGACAGTTCTTTTGGTGCTATTTCAATCATAGCTTCTAACTGGTCTTTACTTTTAGTCTGCATTGCATATTGAAGCCCTAACCATGTGTAAATGTTTGCCCATTCTGTTTGCATGGGTGCTTCGTAAGTTCTTGGCATCATATAGGCTAAAGTCTCTGTTAGTGATGCCGTTTTATCTCCAGTCATTGAGCATATTATTCGTGATAATTTGATTCTACCAAGAATATCCTTTGGTATAATATCTTGCCATGCCGATTTAAAAACAATGATTGGACTCGCAAGGCAATCCATAAAATCGAAGACGAAATCGCTCTTATCCTTTTTAGTTGGTTTTACTACTTTTTCTTTTGCTAAAATCGGCTTAGATTCAAAACCGAAATCGAACTGAACTACTTTTAAATTTTCCATGATGTGAGATTTTAGCTTAAACAATTAGTTAATAATACCTGGTAATTTTCAGGATGCTTTTCTCTGTAATAAGCCAAATGACTTTCTCCACTATCGACATCGTAATTTTCACTACTTACTCGATAATGTTCTTCTGCTTCTTGTAATGAGATGCTGGGTTTTTCAGATACTTGTTTCATAATTCTAAGATTTTTTGATTAAACAATATTTGAGCAGTACCCAAACGGAAGCTAAAATCACAGCTCAAAAGGAAACGGAATAAATAAGCGTTGGATGATGCGTATGCTTTATGCCGTAGTCTTTTGATGGGTGTATTTTACGAGTTTACCTTTGCGCTGATATTGATTGAATAGGTTCTACTTACCTTTTTTTAAAGGACTATATAAAAAAATAAGAGCCAGCACGAATGCTGACCCTTACTTCCAACAACAAAAGCTAATCGTTTAATTCCTGAATTTTCTTTTCAAGATTTCCTATTCGCTCTTTCAAACGTGCTTCACGCTTGTTTCTCTCTTCTGCATATTCCTTTTCAATATTGGCAATTTTGGTTTTATAATACCCTTGCATCGCATTGTAGAATGAAATGTTCGTTAAGTTATTAACGTGATTGCTTTCGCCAAAATGTACTTGCTTGGTAAGGATGTACCGAATCAACTTATAAAAGGTTTCTTTTTTGAAATTCTTTTTGAAGTTCTCGACAGTTTCAACATCAGTCTTCTTGGATGTGTTACCCAATAATTTTGAAAAGTGTTTTTGTCGACCTACATAGTCCACATTGTTTTCAAATAAAGTTAATGAAAAAGCCACCATTTCATCTACCGAAAGTGATTTCTTCTTTTCAATATAATCGGTTCCACGAATCATCTGAACAATGTCCTCAAATTCCTTATTGTACTCGATATGTCGCTTTCTGATTTCCCTTTCATTGATTTTAACGATTTGCTCTTCAGGCGAACACTCTGCCATTTTTCTATTTGCTAACGGTTCAGAGTATATAGAATTTACAGTTTTTGAATCTTCTATTACCTTCACAAAGATTGCTTTGTGAACATACGTTTTTGGATGAAACATAATACCTTTTACGAATCCGTTTTCTTTTGCGGAATTATACACTTCCAATTCTTCCTTGTAATTATCAACCGCTTCTTCAAGTTCATCTTTCAGCTCATCTTCAGAATAGTCGTAATGTTGGTATTCTGTCTTAATTGCTTCCATTGTAGGTTCAATAGGTTCCTCGATTATTTCAACATCGTCCAGAAGATAGACTTTCAATCCATTTTTTTCCAATTGCGAAATAATGAGCTGGTTATTCTCGTCATCTACCCAGTATTTGCGAATTTCAGGAATCAACAGAATGTTTTCTTTCTTCGATTTTTCAATCAGGTTCAAGAATGACTTGCTTTTCTTTGTTTCATAACAAGCTGATTTTGTACACACCATTTTACTATCGCCGAATAAATTCCCTTGATTTGCTGCGTTGAACGGACATGTTGTACAGGCACCAGCTTTTGTTATTAATTTTTCATCGACCACATCGAAAGGTGCATTCTCCAAATCATAAGTCTGGTTTTTAATCATCTGATTAATTTGATGGGCATTAAAATCCTCTCCCATTGTTTCCAGCATCATTTGCTGTTCCTCTGGCTCGAAAAGCGCCACACCTACACCTAACGAAATCGCCATTTCGCCATTACGAACAAAGACTTTAAAACCTTCAATTAGACCTGCTAATTTTAAACGTTGCCTTACAAAGTTTTCTGTTCTTCCCAACCGCTTTGAAATCTCCGTTGGCGCATATTTTTCGCTCAGGAATGCTACAGCTTCAGCTTCTTCAGTAGGTTCAACATCTTGTCTTTGCAGATTTTCGATAATTTGAATTTCCAGAACATCATTATTATCGAATGCTCTAACGATGCTCGGAATGGTTTTCTTTTTCGCCAATTTACTTGCGCGATATCGACGTTCGCCTATGACGATGATGTAATCTTTTCCAGATTTTCGGACCGTAATAGGTTGTAGGACACCGTGTTCTTCGATGCTTTCAGCCAGTTGTTTTAGAGCTTCCTCGTTAAAGGTTTTTCTTGGTTGCATTGGGTCAGGAATAATCCTTCCGATAGATAGTTCTTGAACTTGAAGTCCAATGGCGCCTTGTGTCAATTTCTTCTTGACTTCATTTTTCATGGTGGCTGTTGCCTTTCCGTTTTTGCTTGTAGTACTTGCTTTTGTTGTCATAATACATAAATTTTAGATTAAACAATATTTTTGCAGAACCAAACAGAAGACAAAATTTCTGCTCAAAAGGAAACGGAATAAATGAGTTGTGGGCGAAGCGTTGGCTTTATGCCGTAGTCTTTTGATGATAATATTTTGCGAGTTTATCTTTGTACCAATATTGATATAGATATCTCTCCCCTTTTTTAGCAGAAATAAAGTATGAATCTAAAAAATGCTCTAGTTTTAAGGTACTAGAGCAACCTTTAATTATTGGATATTAAACCATTTCATATATTTCATTGAATAGTTTTTTATCCCACTTTTCTTGTTGTGAAAATGTCTTCTTCAATGTATTGTGTAACATGGAATTGAAGGCATTGTAGCCTAACCATAAATTCGGTTCCTCGTTTAGCAGTAGTGCTTCGTAGTTCAAGGTTTCAAGAACTTCACGGGATTTCTTTGAAGGCTCTTCGTTTTTATCACTACATTCATATTTGAACAGCTTAGTTTTATCCAAAATTGCTTTTACAAATTCTTTTGTGTCGATGATTTTAAAGTCTTTCATCTTTTCAAATTTCTTGACGATGGTATAAAACTCATTGTTCAGGAACTTATCGAATAAGCCATTCATTCTTGGCATAATCAATTCTGTATTATTTTTGCTATGCTTTATGGAAAACTCAATTTCTGCTTGCGAAACGTGCAGTCCATTTGAGCATACTTTTCTGTAAAAACCAAAATGTCCGGAAGTCTTCTCACTACCATCATAAGAATTTTTAAATCGTAGCATGGGTAGTATTAAATCTTCCTTGTTTTTCAATTTAAACTGATTGCTATCTTCAATGATAAAATCTATTATGAAAGACCTATCATTTCTATTAACGCTTCGTTTGTGATAGTTTAGTCCAGCATCCAAAAGCATCTGTTCCGCTTTTTTGAAGAATAATTGATTGGGAATATGGCCATAACTGTTTGATACCACATTAACGATTTTACCATTTGAGATAATGGCATTTTCAAGTCCTCTACGAGATTCCATCTGCGTGAGGCTTTTTAAGGATTTCATTTCTGAAGAAACAAAAATCTCATCTTGTTGTAAATTACTTAAATACATAATATTTGATTTTAGATTAAACAATATTTAAGCTAGAACCAAACGGAAGCTGAAATCACAGCTCAAAAGGAAACGGAATAAATAAGCGTTGGATATTGCAATGGCTTTATGCCGTAGTCTTTTGATGGGTGTATTTTACGAGTTTAACTTGCTTCACATATTGTATGAATAACTCTTTTTTTTAATAACGCTCTTGTTACTAAATATAGATTAATAAAATAAAAATCAGGTATAATTTAAAAACTAAAAACCCTCACAATTGTGAGGGTTTTTAGTTTACAAAAATACGCTTCAATAAGCTTTAATCAACCCATTTCATGCGCTGTAATCTAACAGCATTCAATATTGCTAACAATGCAACACCAACATCTGCAAAAACCGCTTCCCACATAGTTGCTAAACCACCTGCACCTAATATTAGAACAATTACTTTTACACCGAATGCTAATATGATATTTTGCCAAACAATTTTGCGAGTGGAACGACTAATTTTAATAGCCCTAACTACTTTTGAAGGTTGGTCTGTTTGAATAATAACATCTGCGGTTTCTATTGCGACATCACTTCCCAATCCACCCATTGCAATTCCTACATCACTTGCTGCTAAAACTGGTGCATCATTAATGCCATCGCCTATAAAAGCAATCTTATTATTGGGGTTTTGTTTTAAAATTTCAACTTCATTCAATTTGTCTTCTGGTAATAAACCACCTTTAGCAATTTCGATATTTAATTTGGAAGCTACTTTTTGAGTTATGGAATCCTTGTCGCCAGAGAGCATCATTATATTCTTGACACCTACTTTATGCAATGCAGTAATCGTTTCTTTTGCATCCTCTTTTAATTCATCAGCAATAACCACATAGCCTGCAAATGTATTGTCTATAGATACCAAAACAATCGATTCTACAATAGTTTCTGTTTCTTCTAAAACATTAATATTATTGGCTGTCATTAGGGCTTTGTTACCAACTAAAACAGTCTTACCGTTTACGATACCTTTTAGGCCTTTACCTGCTATTTCGGATACTTCTGAAGCTTCATAATCTGTACCTTCATCTTTATATTCTAAAATGGCTTTTGCGATTGGATGTGTGGATTGTTCTTCCATCGCCATTAGGTATTTCATAAACTCTTTCTCATCCCAATTGATAGCTTCAATCTTTTTAATTTTAAAGACGCCTTTCGTAACCGTCCCTGTCTTATCCATTACCAATGTATTTATCTTGGTCATGACATCTAAAAATGAAGCGCCTTTAAACAAAATTCCGTTTTTTGAAGCTGCTCCTAATCCCCCGAAATAACCCAACGGAATGGATATAACCAAAGCACAAGGACAAGAAATCACAAGAAAAATCAAGGCACGATATAACCAATCTCTAAAAACATAATCATCTACAAAAAAGTACGGTAAAAATGTAACTGCAATAGCCAGAAACACAACTATTGGCGTATAAATTCGAGCAAATTGTCTAATGAATAATTCTGTTTTCGATTTACGAGCTGTTGCATTCTGCACCATATCGAGTATACGTGCAATGGAACTATCCTTAAATTCTTTGGTGGTTTCTATTTCAATAACTCCATCCATATTAATACTTCCTGCAAATACTTTTTCGCCTTTTGCAATCGTATCAGGTTTGCTTTCGCCTGTCAATGCCGCTTTATTAAATGAGCCTTTTTCGGAAAGCAGAATACCATCTAAAGGAATTTTTTCTCCAACACGTACTTGAACTTTTTCGCCAATTTCAACGGTTTCTGGACTAACAGAAATGTAATCACTATTGCGATATACCAATGCTTCATTAGGACGTACATCTAACAAAGCTTTTATATTCCCTTTTGCTCTGTTAACTGCTGCATTTTGGAATAATTCCCCAACTGCGTAAAACAACATGACTGCAACACCCTCAGGATATTCGCCAATAATAAACGCACCAATAGTAGCAATGGACATTAAAAAGAACTCTGTAAACACATCGCCTTTTTTAATACTTTCCCAACCTTCCTTTACAACAGGAAGTCCAACTGGCAAATAAGCAATACCATACCATATAATGCGAATCCAATCCTTGAAAAAGGTAACATCAAAATAGTCTAACCCAATACCAATAATTAGCATTGTAAAACTAATGATAGCTGGAATATAGGTATTAATCTTACTAGAGTTGCCACTATGATTGTGACCATCATCGTGACTATGTTGTTCTTCTGAATTTGGTTTTAAATCTCTTAAATTGATTTTCTTTTTTTTCATCATTATTTAATTCTTTAGATAAGATATATTTATATCCAACGTCTTACTTTTTTTGCATACTCTAAATAATCATTCTCGAATTCTCTTTTTAAAAACTCTTCTTCTAATCGAATTTGGGTATTTATACTTATTGTCGATAATGAGATTATCAATAATGTAAAAGCGTTTGGAATCACTAAAAACAATCCAATATTTGCAATCATTATTCCTAAAAATATTGGGTTTCTTGAAATTGAAAACAATCCTTTGATAACTAATTTTGTCTTGTTTTTCTCATCGATCCCAATTCTCCATGAATTGGCCATTTGTGATTGAGCAATACAAACTACAATTAGAGAAAGAAATAAAAATCCCCAACCTATTTTAGACAAGATATTATTTTCTAAATACCAAAATGGAAGCAGATAATCATACCAATTGTTTTTAAAAGCATAAATACCTACAATGATAATCTCAAACAATGTGATAAATGTAAAAACCTTACCATTATAACCGTGAGCATCATCTATTTTATTAAAAGTTATTGGGTTAATTCCAGTTTTTTTCCAAAGTAAAATTGATCTGATTACAAAGACTAGAAAAAAATATAATATGAGATATGCGAATAACAACATCGTTTCTAATTTTATGTAAAAATGCTCAAAAAACCAATGCAATGGAAGTGCATTATTAACTGCTGCATTTATCGCAAATACCCTTTACTACCAAGTTTACATTTTCTGAAACAAAACCATCAGGCACTTTAATTTTCGGGATTTTATGTTCTGTTAAACAAACGGTTTCGTTACAGTTGTTACAATGAAAATGTAAATGTAAATCGGTTTCAATTTCGCAATTACATCCTTTTTCACAAAGCGCATATTTTGTAATTCCTGTACCATCGTCTATTTGATGGACGATACCCTTATCTTCAAATGTTTTTACTGTTCTATACAATGTAGTTCTATCTGCTTTATCAAAAGCACTTTCGATATCACTTAATGTTACT
This sequence comes from Seonamhaeicola sp. NFXS20, assembly GCF_049132085.1. Lineage (NCBI taxonomy): Bacteria > Pseudomonadati > Bacteroidota > Flavobacteriia > Flavobacteriales > Flavobacteriaceae > Seonamhaeicola > Seonamhaeicola sp. NFXS20. Next base: position 239,279 of record NZ_JAFMPU010000004.1, read on the forward strand.
GCTATTTGTTTCTCAGCAAGAAACTTATAAATTAATAAACGCATTGCCGTAACACGTATATTTTTTGACTCTAATAATTGTTCTATGGTTTGCATAATTAATGTTCGTGTTCTGCTTCTCCTTTTTTCATTTCGGCTATTAAATAATAGGCATTATTATAAGCAAAGTTTATATTTGGTTTTATATCTTCAGAAAATTGAATAGCTATCCAATTGCCATCTTTTGCTCCTAAAAGCACTTCAACTGGTTTAAAACTCCAATCGTCATTTTCTTTTTCTGCCGAAAACACAAAAAATTTATCACCTTCTTTTACTATCGCACTTTCGGGCAATGCCATAGTTTGTGTGTTTTCTGTTTGAATTTTTCCTTGAATATACATTCCAGGAATTAAGTTACCTTTCTTGTTTTCAATTTCAGCGTGTAGGTGTACTGCTTTAGGGTTATCTTCAAATGTTTTACTTACGGAATAGATTTCTGCGGTAAGCTCTGTATCTGGAATGGATTGAACTGTAAAGTTTACTTTTTGACCTTTCTGTACCTTATAAACATCTTTTTCAAACACCATTAAGTCGGCGTGAACGTGATGTGTATTTACTATTTCAAAAAGTTCGGTTTGAGGTTCAACATACTGTCCTGTTTTTACTTCTACCTTTTGCACGTAGCCTTCAATAGGACTGCGTAATGATATACTTTGAGCAATTGTTCCATTTCGTACTGATGACGTGTTTATATTTAATAGTTTCAATTGGGCTTCCAATCCATTTACCATTGCTTTAGAGGCAATATATTCGGCTTCGGCCTTTTGAAAATTTGCACCAGAGCCAACTCCTGCATCATATAATTTTTGTTGACGCTCAAAGTTCTTCTTTAAAAAACTACTATTGCTAAAAGCATTCAAATAATCGGTTTGCATTTGAATAATATTTGGATGTGAAAGATATGCCACAACTTGACCTTTATTCACTTTGTCTCCTTCAATCACTTTTATGGATAACACATTTGCACCAACTACAGAAGTTATTGCTGCTTCACTTTGTGGTGGTACTTCCAATGTACCATTTGCTTCTACATAACCACTCATATTACGCAATGCAATGGTGTCTATCTTCATTTTTAAGGTCTCAAACTGTTGTTGTGAAAGCAATACTTCTTCGCCTTCGCTATGGTCATCGTTTTCTTCAGTTTTTTGTTCTTCGTTATGGAAATGACCATCACCTTCTTTATGGCTTTCTTTATTTCCGCAAGCAACAACTAAAAATGAAACTGTTAGTAGTGCTAAAATTATATATCGTGTGTTTTTCATTGTCTTATTGATTAAAATATTGTAGTTGAAATGTGCTTTCTAAATAATTTATTAATGCTTCTTGAGATTGTAATTCAGATTGAATAGCTTCTTTTATAAGTTGTGTAAACGCTGTGTAATCAATCTCTCCTTCTTTATAAGCAAACAAAGCACCAGTTTTTTGTTCTTTAATAAGTGGTAATACTTCATCCTTATAGAACAGCCAAGATGTTTTCCATTTTTGGTGATTTTCTTTGGCTTGATTAAATTTAGATTGCACTTCCTTTTGCTTGAACTGCATATTTGATTCGGCAATTTGCCTATCAATTTTTGCAGTTCTAACTTGTGCTTTTGTTGTACCAGATAAAAACGGTATGGAAATACCAGCTTGATAGGTATAAAACCCTGAATTTCCATTTACTTTTTGTAAACCACCTTGAAGGTTTAACTTTGGTAAATTTTCAGCTTTGGCAGCTTTAAAGTTTGCTTCTGCCTCTGCGAATTGAAGTTGAGAAAAACTATATAAAGGGTGTGTTTCTAAAGTAAAGGATTCTACATTTATTTCGCTCGCTATATCAATTTCATCTGAAACCGTATAAAAAACATCTGAAATCAACCACAAGTTTAATTGTTGTAAAGCAATAGCATATTCACTTTTTGATTGCAAAAATTTATTCTGAATCTGTAAGGCTTGATTTTTGGCTGCTGCATATTCCAGTTTAGAAATGGCTTCTACTTCATAATTTAAAGCAACTGCTTTTTCAAAGTTGGTATAGATGGAATCTAACTCTTTGTATAAATTATAATTCCTTTTACTCTGTAAAGCATTTGCCCACGCTTTCTTTACCTCCAGTTCTAAATCTAATTCTGAAAGCTTAAACGCTTTTTGAGCTAACTGAATGCGTTGCTCCTGTAATTTTCTTTTTGGCGCTATACCAAATACATCAATATTTGATTGACCAACTCCAATAGTGGTGTAAATACCATTTCCGTTATTAATTTCTTCACCTCCCGTAAAAATTTGGGTAGTACCAAAATCGAAAGCAGTTCCTTTTAATTGTTGTTGCTTAACAATTTCGAGTTGTTGTTGTTTTAAACTTGGATAGTTTTCTTTAGCCAATTTTACAGCTTCTTGCATCGAAATAATTGGTAAAGAATCATTTATTTGTTGCGCATCTCCTGTTATTGGCAACAAAAACATAAAAGCTATGACAGCAGTAACTGTAATTACTTTTTTATTTGCTCTAAACTTAAATGATTTGTTTTCTACCCAATGATACAATATAGGTAAAACGAATAATGTTAATAATGTAGAGGTTAACAAACCACCAATTACAACGGTTGCTAAAGGTCGTTGTACTTCTGCACCTGCTGATGATGAAATAGCCATTGGTAAAAAGCCTAATACATCTGTAAAGGCAGTTAGCATAATAGGTCTGATTCTTCGTTTAGTACCTTCTATAATTCTATCTTTTAGATTGGTAATTCCCTCTTCTTTTAACTCATTCAGACCACTAATCATTACTAATCCGTTTAATACTGCAACACCAAACAACACAATAAAACCAACACCTGCCGAGATACTAAATGGCATATCTCGTAACCACAACGCTACAACACCACCAATGGTTGCCATTGGGATTGCGATGTAAATCATCAAGGTTTGTGGTAAGGATTTTAGAGCAAAATAAATTAGCACAAAAATGAGTAACAAGGCAATAGGCACAACTGTTTGTAAACGGTTACTGGCACGTTCTAAATTTTCAAAAGCACCACCATAGCGAATAAAATAACCTGATGGAAGTTTTAATTGTGCATCTAATTTTGATTTAATTTCTGTAACTAACGATTTTACGTCACGCCCTCTAACATTGACACCTACGTAGGTTCTTCTGTTTGTATTGTCTCTACTGATTTGCATTGGACCAGCTTTGTAGCTAACATCCGCAATTTCACGTAATGGAATTTGAGAGCCAGAAGGTAGGTTGATATACAAGTTTTGAACATCGGAAATATCTTTTCGGTTTTGAGCACTTAAACGTACTACCAAATCGAAACGTTTTTCACCTTCAAAAATAACACCTGCTATACCACCTGCAAATGCAGATTGTATGGTTTGATTAAGCGTATTTATTTGAAGTCCGTATTGTGCCAATTTATTTCTATTGTAATTAATAGTCATTTGTGGTAGACCTGTTGTGGCTTCCGCTTTCATATCTCCAATACCTTCAGTACCTGCAATAATTTTAGATATTTCTTCTGCTTTTTGAGATAGAATGTCAATATCTTCACCATAGAGCTTTATGGCAATATCTTCACGAACTCCTTCAAGCAATTCATTGAAACGCATCTCGATAGGTTGTGTAAACTCATAATTAACACCAGGAACCATTTCAATTGCTTCTTTCATAGCCTCAATTAATTCATCCTTTGACTCTACTGTTGTCCATTCGCTTTTGGGTTTCAGAATCACAAAAACATCGGCAATATCCATTGGCATTGGGTCTGTTGGAATTTCAGCAACCCCAATACGACTAACAATTTTATCGACTTCTGGAAATTTTGCTTTTACTATTTGTTCTATTTTAGTGGTAGTTTCAATGGTTTCTGTAAGGGAACTACCTGGTTTTAAAATAGCGTGAAATGCAATATCCCCTTCATCCAATTGCGGGATAAACTCACCACCCATTCGAGAAAACATAAAAACTGTAATTCCGAACAATACAACTGCAACACCAATTACCCATTTACCTTTTCGTAAGGCTCTAACCAATAAAGGTTGATATTTGTCTTCAACCCAATTTACAAATCTATCTCCATAGGATTTTTTATCATTTTTTGGAGCTCTTAATATTAAAGCTGACATCATTGGTACATAGGTTAAACACAGTACCATTGCTCCAATCATAGCAAAAATAAAAGTCAAAGCCATTGGTTTAAACATTTTTCCTTCTATACCTTGCAAGGCTAAAATGGGAAGAAAAACGATAAGGATAATTAATTGACCGAAGAACGCAGCATTCATCATCTTTTTTGAAGCATTAGTAGCAACTTTATCTCTTTCTTTGGATGTAAGTTGTTTCTTTTTCAAAACTTGTGATGCTATAAGAAAAACAGTACTTTCGACAATAATTACAGCTCCATCTACAATGATTCCAAAATCTATTGCTCCTAAACTCATTAAGTTTACCCAAACATCAAAAACGTCCATTAAAATAAAAGCGAATAATAAGGATAATGGAATAGTAGAAGCCACTATTAAACCACCTCGCCAATTACCTAACAAAAAAACCAACACAAAAATGACAATTAATGCGCCTTCAATAAGATTAGTTGTAACCGTAGAAGTTGTTTCGCTAATTAATTTACTTCGGTCTAATAATGGCTCAATAATTACGCCTTCGGGTAATGACTTTTCAATTTGAGACATTCGCTCTTTTACGTTTGCAATAACATCATTGGAATTTGCTCCTTTTAGCATCATAACCAAACCACCTACTACTTCGCCTTCTCCATCTTGTGTTAATGCACCATAACGAATAGCTGAACCAAATTGTACTTTGGCAATATCGCCAATAGTAACAGGAATGTTATTAATATTCTTGACAGTGATTTTTTTAATATCATCTAAATTTCGTACTAAGCCTTCTCCTCGAATAAAGTTAGCTTGATGGTTCTTCTCAATATATGCACCTCCTGTATTTTGATTATTGGCTTCAAGAGCATTAAACACATCTGTAATTGTTAGACCAATAGCATTTAAATCGTTTGGATCAACTGCTACTTCGTACTGTTTAATTTTACCACCAATAGCGTTTACTTCTACCACACCAGGAACCATTGCCATTTGACGCTGTACAATCCAATCTTGCATTGAGCGTAAATCTGCAATATCGTATTTGTCTTTATATTCTGGTGCTACTTTTAATGTATATTGGTAAATCTCTCCTAAACCTGTTGAAATAGGTCCCATTGTAGGTTCGCCAAAGCCACTTGGAATTTGTTCTTTAACTTCGTTTAGCTTTTCAGCTACTAATTGACGTGGTAGATACGTTCCCATATCATCATCAAATACTATGGTAACAACTGATAAACCAAAACGAGAAATTGACCTTATTTCTTGAACATCAGGAAGATTGCTCATTACTACCTCAATAGGGTATGTTACACACTGTTCAATGTCCTCTGTACCTAAATTGGGGGATTGTGTAATAACCTGTACCTGGTTATTGGTTACATCTGGAACAGCATCTATTGGTACTTTGGTCATACTCCAAATACCTGCTCCAATTATGGTTAGCGTAAGCAAACCAATTATGAATTTGTTATTGATTGAAAAATCAATGATTTTATTAATCATAGAATTATAGTTATAATGAATTTATAAATAAAGAATAGTTACCAAAGAGTATCGATGGTAGCATAGATTTATAATACACCTGCGTAGCAGGTATTCATTACACTTGTGGTGGTTGTAAAACGGAATTCGTGAAGTCTTTTTCTGAACCGCTTAGGTATAAAACATCTTTTGTGGAAATAAAAGATATTCCTAATTTTAAATCTGGAATATCAAAATGCACAGCACTTACATGGCAGCATTGACAAATACAAAAAGGCGAACATAAATCTGAATCTTGATGTTGATGGTCATTGTCCATTCCTTGTGAAATTTCTGTTTGAACCTCATTATCAAGCGTAACATTATCTTCGCAGGGTGCTAAATTAAGCGCGAAAATATAAATTGATAATATAAAAGCTAAAAATTTCATCGTAGCAAAGATATAAATTATTTAATGCAATGGTATTGCAAATAACGTTAGTATGATTTTTCTATATTAGAAGAGCCTTAAATAACAAGGCTCTTCTATATTTATTATTAATGGTCATGGTCTGAATGATCCGCTTCCTTTATCTCCTTATTGATTCATCATCATTTCGTGGTCGTATTGACAACATCCAGGTAGGTTACTGTAAGCATCTTCATCTCCTGAAACTTTTTCTGTATCGTAACCTGATGCTGCTATTGCCTTGTGAATTGCCATTGCATCTGTTTTAGCATCATCAAAAGACACATCTATTTTCTTTTTATCGACATCCCATGTTGCATTAGCAACACCTTCAACTTTGTTAGCAGCTTTTTCGATGGTTTTTTTACACATTCCACAATTACCTCTAACACCAAAAGATATGTCTACCATAGCCATGTCTTTAGATACTTCCGTTTTTGTTTCTGTTGTTTCTTGCTTGGTTTCGTTTTTACAACTCGTTAAACCTATAGCCATAATTACAGCTACACTTAAAATTACTTTTTTCATTGTTAAAAAATTTAATTGTTATTATTTGATTTTTATTATTCTATTACTTGTTTTACTTCTCCACAGGTTAGCATTGCGCCACCAAAATATGGATTGATTACTTTTTCTTCCCTGCTCAACCAGTACGCACCGTTGTTATCGTCTACCATCGGACAAAACTCAACAAAGACTTTTTCATTGATACCAAATGTCTGAATCGCGCTAATTAAATGTGATGAAAGATGCTTAAAATGATTTCGTTGTGATTCAATATTTGATGCATTTGAAATTGATGTGGCAGATGCTTTTATTTCTTTTTCTAATGACATCCAATGACCATGAGCCTCTTTATCTTTTAATAGCTTCATTTCAACTTTAGATAAATTACCCAGTAGTCTTTTTGATTCAGTTATTACGTTATTAGATTCATCTTTAAGTAAAGCATCTTTTAATTTGATATAATCATTAAAAACGACTTTCAATTGATTCTGAAAACCCTTGGACACTTTTACCCTCTCATTCATATTAGAATGATTCGCGTTATTTGCTGAAGGATTATTTTCCATTCCAAGATGTCCTTCATGACCAGTCATAACTTTTCCACCTTCTTTATTCATCATTGATTTTTTACCTTGTAATTGCGCTGCTGCATCAACGGTAAATGTTCCATTTGTTACTATCTCATCATCCATTTTCAAACCCTCTAACACTTCATAATTATCGCCAATTTGATTCCCTAATGTAATTTTTCGCATTTCAAAAACAGGTTGAGTAGGGTCTGTTTTTATATAGACAACTGAACGTTCTCCAGTCCATAAAACGGCTGTGGATGGAATGGTTAATGCTTGTTCTTTACTTGAAGTCATCCCTTTAACTTTTCCTTCAACAAACATTCCTGGCTTAAAAACATCCTGTTTATTATTAAGTATCGCTCGTAATTTTACAGTTCTTGTTCTGGTATCTAAAACAGGGTCTATAAAATCTACTTTAGCTTCAAATTCTTTATTAGCATAAGCATTGGTAGTGACTAAAATCTTTTGTCCTTTTTTAAATAAATCGATTTGATTTTCATACACATCAAAATTTGCCCAAACTGTACTTAGATTTGCTATTTTGAGCAAAGGTTGGCCTTGTTTGATATAATCGCCTTGTTCTACTAATTTTTCAAAAACTGTTCCTGAAACCGTTGCATAGACAGGAAAGTTTTCTTTAACCTTACCAGAAGTTTCAATTTGATTAATTTGATTTTCAGAGAGCTTCCATAATTTTAATTTGTTGCGCACAGCTTTATATAATGCAGGTTGTGATTCTTTTAATGAAGCTGCTGTAATGAGTTCTTGTTGCGCTGCATATAATTCGGGCGAATAGATAGTTGCCAATAACTGTCCTTTTCTAACTTCCTCGCCTGTAAAACTCACATTTAGACGTTCTATTCTTCCTGAAAAATAACTGACTTGAACGGCATTGGCTTCTTCATTCTCTACAATTTTTCCAGATAATTTAACTGTATTATCTTCTACTTTGCCATTGCCAACTATAGAGGTTTGAATATTTGCCAATGCCATAGCGTTTTCTGTAAGCTTGAATTGGTCTGCTAATAATCCTTCACTTCCATTTGCAGCAGGAATTAAATCCATACCGCAAATTGGGCAATCTCCAGCTTCTGGTTGCATAATCTGTGGATGCATAGAACACGTCCACATTTGATTGGTTTCTGTTACTGCATCATGATTGTGTTCTGTTTCTGTATTTGACGAACCACCAAAAAGGAACCATCCTAATAGAAGTCCCACAGCTAATATTCCTATGTAAATTATATATTTTTTCATTTTCTATATTTTAATATTTCTTAATCTTAATGCATTCACTATTACTGACACCGAACTAAAACTCATGGCTAACGCTGCAATCATAGGCGAGAGTAAAATTCCGAAAAACGGAAACAAAACACCTGCTGCAATAGGCACCCCTAATGTGTTATAGATGAGAGCGAAAAACAGATTTTGTTTAATATTCTTCATTACGGCATCACTCAAATTCCTTGCCTTGACAATACCGTGTAAATCTCCTTTTACCAAGGTTATCATAGCACTTTCTATAGCAACATCTGTTCCTGTTCCCATTGCGATACCTACATCACTTTTAGCAAGTGCTGGTGCATCATTAATACCATCGCCCGCCATAGCAACAACTTTTCCTTTTTCTTGTAGTTTCTCGACTTCTTTGAGTTTATCCTCAGGCAACATACTTGCTTTAAAATCTGTAAGATTTAATTCTGTTGCTACTGCTTGCGCTGTGTCGTGATTATCGCCTGTTAACATGATGACTTCAATACCTTTGTCTTGAAGTTCCTTAATGGCTTTGGCGCTAGTCCCCTTAATTTTATCTCCTATAACTACATAACCAGTAACCGTTTCAGCTATGGATAAGTATGAAACCGTTTTACCTTGTTTTTGATAAGTTTTAGCTTCTTCCTCCATTTGCGAGGTTATCTCTGCATTAGCATAATCCATCATCTTAGGATTTCCCAATGCTATTTTTTTATTATCAATAGTAGCTTCTACACCTTTACCTGTAACTGCGCTAAATGCATCTGATTTTAAAATTTCAGAATTTTGTACTTTTCCATATTTAACCGTAGCTTCTGCTAATGGATGTTCGCTGTTATTGTTCAACGAAACAATATATTTCAGAATGTCATTTTCGCTAAAATCAGCATCAAAAGAACCTACTGTTTCAACGGTTGGTTTTCCTTCTGTAATTGTTCCTGTCTTATCTATAATTAGCGACGTAACCTTATCCATTTTTTCAAGTGCTTCGGCATTTTTAATCAATACACCATTTTGAGCACCTTTACCAACACCAACCATTACAGACATAGGTGTTGCCAATCCCAAAGCACAAGGACAAGCTATTATCAAAACAGCAATAGCATTCACAAAGGCATAAACATAAACTGGTTCTGGTCCCCAAATTGCCCAAACCGCAAAAGTTAGTAATGAGATAATGACCACAACAGGCACAAAATAACCTGATACTTTATCGGCTAAATTTTGAATTGGCGCACGACTTCTACTGGCATTATTAACCATGTGGATGATTTGAGAGAGTAGTGTATCACTCCCCACTTTTTCAGCTTTCATTAAAAAAGATTGGTTGCCGTTTATTGTTCCGCTACTTACTTTATCATTTACTGTTTTATTAACAGGAATTGGCTCTCCAGTAATCATTGACTCATCAATGGTTGTATCTCCTTCTGTTATCGAGCCATCCACAGGAATCTTATCGCCTGGTTTTACTTTTAGAATATCATTTAATTCAATAGCATCGATGGTTACTTCAACATCTTCGCCATCTACTATTTTTATAGCTTTATTGGGTGCTAACTTTAATAATTCTTTTACTGCCGAATTCGTTTTACTATGCGCACGAGCTTCTAAAAGTTGACCTAGAAGCACCAATGTTAGAATGACGGTTGCTGCTTCAAAATAAACGTGTACTGCTCCAGATTCCGTTTTGAACTGACTTGGAAAAATATCTGGAAAAAACATACCAAAAACACTAAATAACCAAGCGACACCTGCACCTATTCCAATAAGTGTAAACATATTAAGATTCCATGTTTTTATACTCTTATAGGCACGTTCAAAGAACATCCAAGTAGCATAAAACACAACTGGAATGGATAATGCGAACTGAATCCAATTCCAATATTTTTGTTCCATGATGTCATACAATGGATTATTGGTCAGCATTTCACTCATTGCCATTAAAAAAATTGGTAATGTAAAAGCAACTGCAATCTTAAACTTCTTTAATAATTTTTTATAGGTCTTCTCTTCTGCTGAACTATCTGCTTCCATTGGAACTAAATCCATTCCGCATTTAGGACAAGCACCTGCTTCATCTTTTATAATTTCTGGATGCATCGGGCATGTCCATTGCTGTGATGAAGTTGTGGATAGATTTTGTTCTTCAACTAAATCCATTCCGCAGACTGGGCAATCGCCCGGTTTATCATAGGTCTTATCTCCTTCACAATGCATTGGGCAATAAAATGTACCCGTACCTTTACCTTTTGGCTGTTTTTCCATTTCTACTTTGGTATGATGGTGTTCTCCTAATTTTTGAATACTATATTTTCCGCCATCTTTCTTTAAGGCTTCTTGAAACCTTTCTATTGGAATATGAGATTCCATTTCGATTACTGCTTCTGCTTTTTCTAAATCAACAGAAGCCTTTGAAACACCTTTCACTTTTGAAAGTGTTTCTTCTACGTGACTGCGACAACCGTTGCAAGTCATTCCGTGTATGTGATATGTATGTTTCATTATTGCTGTGTTAAATAATTAATAATTGTAGTTTGCACATAGTAGGTTTTAACAGACTCAATTTGATTTATTTGAAACTTCAGTTGCAATTCTTGTATGTCCAAAACGTCATTAAAATCAATCGTTCCTGTTTCGTAATTTTTAATAAGAATCTCTTCAGCATCTTTAGCTTGCTTTAAGTTCTTCGTTTGGGTTGCATAACTTATTCTTGCTGAAATCTTATCGTTTACTGCTTTATCCAATAGTATTTCTAATGCATTTGTGCGCTCTTGTTTTTGTGCCAAAATCTCTTGCTGTTGCAACTCATTTTGTTTGGTTTGGGATTTGTACTTATTATTAAATATGGGAATTGATACTGATACCATTGGCATAATTATATCTTTTCCATTGTCACTAAAATCCATGTTAGGACGTTTATCAACATTGATATAATCTAAACCGAAACCAATCATTGGACTACTTTCTTTTTGATTCAATAATTCAGATTGCTCTACAGACTGATAGAGTTTATCGAATTTTAGTAATTCAGGATGTAGAGATAAATTTCCAGAATTGATTTCAAAATCTTCTGAAGGAATTATTAACTCATTAATAACAGAAACTTGTACATCCTTATCACGATTTAAAAGCTTATTAAAAGTAGTTTGTTCTGCTAAAAATTGTTGACTTAAAACATCTAATAACTGTTGCATTTCATTTTGACGCATTTGCAATCGTAAAACATCTACAGCTGAAGCTTTGCCAACTTCAACCGATGTTAATGCTAACGTTTCGTAGGTTTTAAGTAGTTTAATATTCTCGTTTAAAACGTCTTGTTTTGCTTTATTAGCGTAGAGATTATAATAGGATTGCGATACAGAAGCCATCAGTTTTCTTTTGGCAATAACAATGTCCTCGTATTTAGCATCTGCCAAAGCACTCACATAGTTTTCTCTTGTGGTAATATTACCAAACCAAGGCAACATTTGTTTTGCTGATACTTTGAAGCGTTGCGCTCCTGTTCGGGTTTCTGGCTCGCTTACAAAGTAACCCACACCAAATTCGGTATTAGGCAATGTATTTACTTCATTCACTTTTTCGGAAGCAATACTATACTGTAATTCAAACTTTTGAATTACAGGATTGTTATTTAATGCTTCATTAATAAGCGTTTCTAATTCTTGTGCATTAGAAACACTAAAAGTTAATAAACCTATGAGTGTATAAATTATTCTTTTCATTTGTTTGCTCTTTTCAATTTAAACTCTTCTCTCCAGCTGTATAATACTGGTACAATAAAATAAGAGGTAATATCTATAACCATTCCGCCAAATATTGGAATTGCCATAGGTATCATAATATCACTTCCTTTTCCTGTGGATGTCAATACTGGTAACAGCGCCAAAATGGTAGTTACAGTAGTCATTAAACACGGACGAATACGTTTTTCGGCTGCTTGTAATGCGGAAGCTCTAATACTCTTTTTATCAGAAGGTTTTTCACGCTCAAAAGTTTGCGTGAGGTATGTTGCCATAACGACACCATCATCTGTAGCAATACCAAATAATGCTATAAAACCTACCCAAACCGCAACACTTAAATTGATAGTTTTCATATTGAATAGGTCTCGCATATTCTCTCCAAACAAACTAAAATTGAAAAACCAATCTTGGCCGTAAAGCCATATCATTATAAAACCACCCGCAAAAGCAACTGTTATTCCTGTAAAAACCATGAGTGACGTAGTAACAGATTTGAATTGGAAATATAGAATCAAGAAAATAATAGCAAGTGCTAATGGAACGACAACAGAAAGCGTTTTTTCTGCTCGTAACTGATTTTCATAAGTGCCTGTAAATTTATAGCTGATGCCCTTTGGAACAGTTAATTCTCCTGAATCTATTTTCTGTTGAAATAAAGCTTGCGCATTTTCAACAACATCAACTTCTGCAAACCCATCTAATTTATCAAACAACACATAGCCAACTAAAAAGGTATCTTCACTTTTTATGACTTGTGGACCTTGCTCATACCGAATCGTCGCTAATTCACTTAATGGAATAGGACTTCCTTTTTCAACAGGAATATAGATGCCTTTTATATCTTCTGGATTACCTCGTAGCTCTCTAGGGTATCGCACTCTAACAGCATAGCGTTCTCTTCCTTCTACAGTTTGAGTAATAGCCATACCGCCAATTGCTACTTTCAGCACACTTTGTACATCTTCTATAGATACACCATAACGTGCTATTTTTTCTCTATCAATATCAATAAGTAGATAAGGTTTCCCTACAATTCTATCTGCAAAAACAGCTTGCTCTTTTACACCTTCTGCTTGTTTAAGAATGGTTTCTAGCTGCAATCCAAACGCTTCAATTTGTTTTAAATCTTGTCCTTTTACTTTTATTCCCATTGGTGCACGCATTCCTGTTTGAAGCATTACCAATCTGGTTTCTATCGGTTGTAATTTTGGTGCAGAAGTAACTCCTGGTAATTTGGTAACTCTAACTATTTCATTCCAAATATCATCAGGACTATTAATTTCTGGTCGCCAATTACGATAGAATTCGCCATCATTATCTTCGATAAGTTGAGCATGTATAACTTTTGTAAAAACAACATTTTCGGAATTATTAGGATTGGCGATAAATGTTCCATCTTTCAATTCAAAAGCACCATCATCGTTTACTTTGTAACGTTGTCTTTTTCCTTTTGAGTTACGCATGTATTCAGACTTATACTGAATCATGTTTTCGTACATAGATAAAGGCGCAGGATCTAATGCAGATTCTGTTCTACCAGACTTTCCTACTACGGTTTCAATTTCTGGAATAGTGGCTACAGCCATATCCAATTGCTGAAGCACACGTTTATTTTCCTCAACACCTGAGTGTGGTAATGAGGTTGGCATTAATAGAAAAGAACCTTCGTTTAGAGATGGCATAAATTCTTTTCCTGTATTGTTCATAATCCATCCTCCAGAAACAAGCACAGTTGCCGGAATAATTAAAAACAATAACTTGTTTGCTAAAGCCCAATTTAAAATTTGACCATAATACTTTCTGAAAATTGAAAATATTCCTAAAATTCCGAAGCAAATAATAGCTACAAAAATAAGATTGACTAAAATACTTCTGTCAAAGCCTAGTGGTCTCCAATATTCGGCAAGTAAAAATATAATGGCAGTACACGAAATAATAATATTTACAAGATTGCTGTTTTTCTTATTTAGTTTACCAAAGACTCCAAGTAAACCAGTAATACCAAAAGCAATTAAAATAATCCCTAACCAATATCCAGTAACCATAATTGCTATTCCAGCAATTATTAAAGCACCATTTATGATGTATTTAAATGACTTTTTAAGTGATGTTTTTCTGAATAAATAAGCTGCTAATGGTGGGATTAGAAATAAGGCAATAACCAAAGATGCTGATAACGCCATCGTTTTGGTAAATGCTAATGGTCTAAACAATTTTCCTTCTGCACCAATCATTGTAAATACAGGAACAAAGCTGATAATTGTAGTTAATACCGCAGTTAAAATCGCTCCAGAAACTTCGGAAGTCGCATTATAAACTACTTCATTCGTAGTTAACTCTGTACCATCTTCTCGTAATCGTAATTTGTCATCATCGAGATGGCGAATCATATTTTCTGCGAGAATGACGCCTACATCTACCATAGTTCCAATTGCAATAGCAATACCAGAAAGTGCTACAATATTGGCATCTACGTTAAACAGTTTCATGGTTACAAATACCATTAATACTGCAACAGGCAACAATCCAGAAATTAAAATAGAAGCTCTTAAATTGAAAACCATAACAATAATAACCAAAATGGTAATTAATATTTCTAGTGTCAACGCTTCATTAAGCGTGTCTAATGTTTCTTCAATAAGCTCGGTACGATCATAGAAAGGAACAACTGTTAATTGAGATGTTCGTCCATCTGCCAATACCTTTGAAGGTAATCCGCCTTTCAGCTCCTCAATTTGCGCCTTTACATTATTAATGACTTCCATTGGATTTGCACCATATCGTGCAACTACAACACCACCAACGACTTCCGCACCTTCTTTATCCAATAAACCTCTTCGTGTTGCTGGACCTAATGATACTTTACCAATGTCTTTAATCTTAATTGAAGTAAAATCCTCTGAAGTAACTACAGTATTTTCAATATCTTCAACAGATTTCACATAACCCAAACCACGTACTAAATATTCAGCTTGATTAATTTCTATAGTCTGCGCACCAATATCTTGATTGCTACTTTTAACCGCTTTTACAATCTGGTTTAAACTAATGTTATATTGACGCATCAACTCTGGATTGACATCAACTTGATACTCCTGAACATAACCACCAATGGAAGCTACTTCAGAAACACCGCTTGCAGTAGATAAAGCATATTTTACGTAATAATCTTGAATGCTACGCAGTTCGTGTAAATCCCAACCACCAGTAACATTTCCATTTTCATCTCGACCTTCAAGAGTGTACCAAAATATTTGTCCCAAACCTGTGGCATCTGGTCCCAATGCAGGATTAACACCTTCTGGTAATAATCCACTTGGTAATGAATTGAGTTTTTCTAGAATACGACTGCGACTCCAATAGAATTCTATATCTTCTTCAAAAATGATATAGATACTTGAAAACCCAAACATAGAAGAACTACGAATGGTTTTTACTCCTGGAATACCGAGTAAAGAAGTCGTTAATGGATAAGTGATTTGGTCTTCTATATCTTGTGGCGAACGACCATCCCACTTTGTGAATACAATTTGTTGGTTTTCTCCAATATCTGGAATGGCGTCAACCGCTACAGGGTTGCTTGGCAAAAATCCTGTATCCCAATTAAAAGGTGCGTTTACAGTTCCCCATCCTACAAAAAGGACGAGTAACAGAACTGCTACGAGTTTATTTTCTATTAAAAATTTGATGCTTTTATTTAGCATTGGCTTTGATTATTAAACAGTTAGACATTGGCGTTAAGAAAACACCGAATACAGCAAATTATCCTTATGACATAAAGTCATAGGATAAGTCAGTCTATTGTTTAAAAATCAAATTAAATACGTCTCGTCAATTTTGTAGAGTTGCCTTATGACGAGTGGCGGTTTGTATTCTTCAAAAGAAGACACATTGTTATCTAAACCTTCAAAAAGATTAATATAGGTATAAACAAATGAAGCGATGAATACTTGTTGTTCAAAAGAAATTTTGTCAACTTGTAATTGTAGTTCGTCTTGACCATCAACTACCAATTGTTCATCATTACAACAATTCTTTTTTGTAATAGAACAACCTTCAGTTGAAGGATTATCCATTTCCATTCCGCATCCTTCAGCTTTATGGAACATAGCAGTTTCTACCAAAGTATCTCCACAATAATGCATACTGAGCGTAAATGACATTGTAGAGAGTAACACTACAAAAGCCATTGCCAAAGACATTGCTTTATGGAATACTTGTTTCATATTGAGTACAAAGGTATAAAATTTTAACAACTCCTAAATTTTGTTTAACAGAAGTTTAGATATAAAACTGCAAAAAACAAATAACCAATTTACCACTTACCCATTTTTGATAGCACCTTTTTGTACTTCAACATTTGGATATCGTCTTTACAATATGGATGTTCTAAAAGTTCTTTAAGTTTACCTATAAACTCTTTTGAAACAAACCCTTTTTTCTTTAAAACATCAAATAAAACGAGGGCTTGCTCTGCCCTGTATTTAGCTTTTTTCAAAAACTCTTCTCCATTGTCTGGGTTTTCATAATGGTTTTGAATATCAAAATGTTTATCAATATCTCCTTTGTATGCTACTAATAAGTTTTCAGCATTCTGTTGTGTAACGCCATTTGTTGTAAATACATAGTCTCTGTCTTGAGTAAGTCTATTAATTCTCGTTTGTCCATCTGCGTAATCATTAGGATGAATCTCTAAATAATGTGAACGATCCAAGGGTAAAGTAATAACTGCTTTGGGATCATATAAACCTTGAAATTTATTAGTTTCAAAATGCCTAATTGAAACTGGATTATCGCAAGTAATTATTGGCGCATTTGAATCTTCTATTTTAATTACATTTATTGTACAATCGTATTTGTATTTAACAAAGTTTCCCCATTGTTCAAGGTGGTTAACTAAGAAGGCAGTTCTTGAACGTTCATCGTACTGTTTTTTAACCTCCTCTATTTCATCAACATGAAATTCCATTTTCTCTCCAAATAAATTCATTTTTATCAAACCATGTTCATTTGCTGTTTGAGCTGCCCTATCAAAGATTTGTTTATTCATACCTTTTTGAAGATTTAAAATTCTTGGTGTACGAAAATATAATGATAGGCATACATATAGTATTTGAATTTTTTGCTCTTGACTAACTGTCAATACCTTTTCATCAACAAGTAATTTATATATTTTTGGAAACTCGCTATCAACATTTTCAGCATAATGTTTTTCTAAGGCGTATTTTACTTCATCTGATTCAGCAGGAATTGTATAAATGTTTTTTTCAAAACAAATATCTTTTGTGCTTATTTGCTCTAAAAGCATATCATTGTCCATTTTATAAACATCGACAAAATAATTTCTTTTTCTTCCTTCAACTGCAAAGTTCTTTAAATATGAACGTGGTATATAATGTTGCTTTATTGGATTTGACATTATTCTATTCTTTTGTTGAGACTTCTTGTTTCATTAAAACTCGCCACGTTAAAGGAAAAGGTTGGCTTTTGTAGTGCCTACTTGCAACGTGAGCAACAATATCGAAACTATGTTTAAAAATTTTAAAGTCCTTTTCTGGTCCGAAGAGTTCCATTTCTGATACCATTTCTTTTTTGTACTCTTCTACATTCTCGTATAGTGTTACAGAATGTTTTAGTGTTCCTTCGCCACGACTATAATCCTGAACACATATTTTATTTTCCATTTCTTCAAGTGGAAACCATATTTGTAAGTTCAAATCTGGAAAAAGTTCAGTAGGGATCTTACGAACAAACTGATATAGGTCTTCATCCTTTAAAACTAAAGTGTATTCTGCCAATATAAGAACTATCATTGAAGACTGAATTTCACATTCTTCATCTCCATTATGAATATCCACCAGCTTATCATAACTTTTTCTAAACAATGGGAAAAACTTATTTATTTTATATCTGTTATTAAAACCTAAAGTCATTTCAGAAATCCATTTTTTGGCTGGGTTAAAGTTTCTTGTAAAATTCATTAAGTTAAGTGCTAAAGCTATTTCAATACTATGCACATCGTATTCTGGATATTTTGAAGGTGGATTGTTTTTTATAAACAAACATAATCCGTTACTAATTGAAAGAGCGCTTTGGTAATATGTTTGAGCATGCTCTTCATTACCTTCTCTATAATGGATTCTAAACTCTTGTATTTCCGTTAACCCTATTGTTGCTATAATTCCTATTTCTTCCCAAACATTAAGACTGTACTCTAGACTATTTCTGCTGTATTTATATATACTGTGCTCTGTTTTGTAATGTTTAGCAACTTTGTTAAAATAATAGACACCTATATTTCTTTTTAAAGAATGGATTTTGTAAAATTCCTGTCTTACAAAATTTTTCTCCAAATGATTACCTTCTTGCATAAAGTGCCAGCTTAGTAACAAACATCGTTCACTTGCATAAATTGAAGGTTTCAAATTATTATTGTCTTGAGACCATTTATATATAATGTTAAGGCATAATCGTACCAGTCTTAACTTTTTTAATATTTGTCTTTTTTGTTTGGGTTGCTTGTCTAAAATTTTTTGAATCAGCGTATAGAAATGTGATAAATCATAATCAGGTAAATCTAAAAATGCCAAAGACTTTCTTAATAATGATTGATATTCTTGTGGAAATAGTTTTTCACTAACAAGATAGTCGTCAAGCATTGCAGTTATTTCGCCTGTACCCCAAAAATCATATTCAACAGCATCTGTAGTATTCTGGTCGATATATTGTGTCCAATCAACTAAAACATTTTGATTTATAACACCATTAGTACAAACTATTATTTTTTTAGGAAGTTTTTTTAAACGATTTGTAAGTGATGTTGGAATAAACGTGTCTTTAATTTGGTTTAGAGTTGAGCGTATGGCGTTGACATCTCCATCCCAAGTGGTTCTTGTTAGATTACCTTGTTTTACAGCGAACAAAAACACCTTCTTAATACTATCTTCTGGATCAATACCTACAGCTGAAATATCTACACCAAATTGACGACCTTTCATTGGCTTTGAGATAGTTGTAAATTTCATTCCAACTAGCAGATCAGTCAGCAACACATCAAGTTCATTATCTTCTTTTAAAAGATTAATATATTCACTCAGTAAAAATCTCATTGCCTTCTTTTAAAATTTTGCCATAGTAACCGTTCTGTTGCTTGACCTATGGGATCTATAAATTCGCCTCTTGGCATTTCGCCACTATGCGAAATAAGTGCTGGTGTCATCTTTTCGGTGTATTTGCCTTGGTATTTTGAAAATGTAGACTTTCCCGTTCTGTAATTGATATTCGTAATCATACTTAAAAATGATGAACTTTCTGACTCACTCTCTTTATAGGATTTATTAAATTTTCTATTCTGAATTTTATTATAATATATCATTCTTCTCTCTGAAGGCGCAAATTCTTTTAGGTTTTCTAAATCTGAATACGCCTTGTATTTATCTTCTCCTTCTTCAACAATATCTTTTATTATTTTTTTTAATTTCCTATTGGCCGTCTTCTTTTTTAAATTTAAAAATTCAATAGTTGAATAATAATTAAAAATTAAGTGGTTAATAAACAAATCAGCTAAGAAAACTACAACCTCTTTATTATCTACTTTTTGTTCAAGTATAGAATATACCAAAGACAGAGAGGTGTCTTTATCATAAACATAGGCAAGTATTTTGTACGTGATATATTCAATATCGTAATCTGAAAAGTCCTTTATTAGAACTTCTGAAACCGTCAATCCTGATAAATCTCTCATATATCTAGCACTATTCATTTCAAAAATGGCAATATGAAAATTTGGATTGTCTTTATTTAACCAATTTGTATATAGCTTTTGGAAATCTGAATAAAAATCATCGCAAAGTGTATTCAGCAAATGGCTGAAATATTCTATTTTTCTAGCATTTTTTGGACTTATCCCTACCCAATCTGTAATAAAACCAACTACCAAATCTAAATTGGTTTTAGCCATATTTTCCAATCGATAAGCCAATTGATTATACGCTCCTGCATGTTCTATATCAATGTGAAGCAACAATGGAAGATATTTTTTAAAGAGGTGTATTTCGTTGCCTAAATCTATATTGTAATCCAAAAAGTAAATGAGCTCTAATTGAATTTCAATAGTCTTAATACTTGATAGCTTATCTATAATTTTATCTGCATTTTTTAATTCATTTCTTTTATTTCTAATGGTAAAGAAAACGGATGGCCATAACTCCTCAAGAGTCTTATTATTAATAATACTATTGAATTGTTTCTCAATCCAGCTCACAAATGTTTTTGGTGTTGTTTTCGCTATCAAATCAATTTTGACGATAGATTTTATTCCTATTTCATTTAAGCTTATGTTATCATCTTCGATTAGGCGTTTAATTTCATCTATTGAAAACTTTTGGTCTGAATGATATAATCCGGATAGAATATCCATTAATGTAAAATACGAATCAGGATTTTTCGTTTCAAGTGTTTTTAAATAAATTTCTTTACCAAAAGAAGCATCCTCTTTTGCTTCGCGAGTAATGGCTATTTGAAGATTTCTTACAGGATAGTTACTTTTTAAGTTTTTAAGCAATTCTGGTAGTGCCTTAACATAAAGGTCTATATCAACATTTTTAATATTGTCACAAAAGGTTCTATAATCTTGCCATCGATTGGAAGGCTCTTTATTGTCTAATAAGTCTTGTAGAAATTGCAAATGAAAAGGGTTATAATTTTTGACTAAAGTTAAAAAAGAATTGATACCGTTCTGTAAAAGAGTAACAAAGTTTTTTTCCATTCTACCAAAAGAAATCAAACTATATCAAATACTATTAAATGGACAAAAAGAAACAAAATGTTGTACCTATGTTGTATCCAAACATTTTTCCGAGCTTATTTTAAATAAAAAAAGCCGAAGATTTCTCTTCGACTTTTGTACAGGCGGCGAGACTCGAACTCGCACACCTCGCGGCATTAGATCCTAAGTCTAGCGTATATTTGCCTAAAGAAACGCAAATAAGTTGATTTTTAATTAGTTACATTTTTATTGATTTCTTTTAAATACAATTAAAATCACTCAAAATCAATAAATGTTGTACCTATGTTGTACCCAAAAATCTTAGGTTTTCACTATCTTTATGACATATTTTAATCGAAATGTTGTACCTGATTTGACTTTCACTATTAAAACAGGACAGCAATGGCAGTTAGTGCTCAAATAACCCTAAGAAAAAAGCCCAACAAACAAGGACTTTACCCACTCGCCATAAGAATAACAAAAAATCGTTGTTCGACCTACAAGCATATTGGTATCTATATCCAAATTGAAGACTGGGATGACAAAAACAAATCAGTAAATAAAAACCACCCTAATTCAAAAGAAATTAATGGACTTATTAAGAACAAAATTAAGCAAGTAAACAAAGAACTTATTGCATTGCAAGCTAAGGATATGGATGCCACTACTGTACAAATCAAGAAAGATATTTACAGAGACAGAGCTTCCAAAAAAACGACTTTCTTTGAACTCGCGCAAGAACATTTAGATGAATTAGAAGTATTAAACAAGTTTAATAGACTCTCCTGCGATTCAGCCTATGTTGGATATATTTTGAAATTCAACAAGTCTAAACAATTAAGTTTTCTGGAAATAGATGAGCGGTTTTTAAAAAAGCTTAAAGTATTTCTCATAAAGGAACATAAACTCTGCGAAACCTCAATAATGAATGTTCTCGTTTTAATAAGACTTCTTTACAATAGAGCTATTAAAGCTAGAATTATAAAAAAGAAACTTTATCCCTTTGGAGGAGACCGAATAAAAATTAAATTTCCTGAAAGTGAAAAGATAGGTTTAAATGCAAATGAAATCCTTCGTATAGAGAATCTCAATAACCTCTCCTATGGAGAGGTACATACCAGAAATATTTGGCTATATAGCTTCAATTTTGCAGGTGTTCGGGTTTCTGATGTTCTTCGCACTAAATGGAGTAACATAAAAGACGGTAGACTTCAATATAGAATGGGCAAAAATTCAAAATTATTATCCTTGAAAATCCCTGAAAAAGTCTATGAAATACTAAAATCCTATGAAAAAAATAAAAGACATAACAACGATTTCATATTTCCTGAACTAAAAAAGGCCAACATGAAAGATCCAAAAGATGTCTTTAGAAAAATTAAAACAGCAAATAAAAAATTAAACTATTACCTTAAATCTATCGCAGAAAAGGCAAGAATAGACAAGAAGCTTACCATGCATATTGCCAGACATAGTTTTGGCAACATCGCTAGCGATACGATACACCCAATAATGCTCCAAAAGCTATATCGTCATAGTGATTTAAAGACTACAATAAATTATCAAGCTAATTTTATGCATAAGGAGGCCGATGAAGCTCTAGAAAATGTTATATGCAAGGTTAGTTGAGTATTAAAAAAGTCTAGTATATATAATTAATAGCGAAGGGATTCGAACCTATTTCTTTAGCCCTCATATTTACTGGGTTTCTCCTTGTTTATGCTTTTATTACTAACCGAATTACAGACCGATTTATAGTGTCTGGAATCATAGATTGTAAAGATAATCATTTAGTGCTAAATGATATCAAATAATTTTGAGAGGAGCTATCTTAACAACACTATCCCACAAAGTGTCTAAGATTCATTTATCTTTAGACTTCAAAATACCAAATATGGTATATTTAAAAACAGTGTAAGTCAATTTATTTACCTGTAACCATATTTCAGGACTAGACTTTAAAAACCTAAAATAAATAAAATATATTTTATCCATTATATTATTGATTTTTATCCAATCAGATTGGACAGAAAATATTGAAAAATCTATATCTCGAATAAATCAAAAAGGAAAATTAGAAAATAAATTTGAGAAAAAAGACAAAGACGGAATAACTATTTTTAGAAAATATTCTACTGGAAAAGAAACAAAATCTAACGTCAAATACAAATATGGAAAATTAATGGATATTGATATTAATTTTTATGAAAATGGAGAATTAATATTTGCGGAAATTATTAGCGGAAAAGACGTTTTAATATACAAAAAAATAGACTAGAAAGATTAAAGTTTTTGAAAACAGTAATCTTGAAAAATAAAAGAAGGAATTAAAGGGAATAGAATTTGAAACAGAAAAAATCGGAGAAAAAGAATATTTAACTTTAAAAGAAAAATATAATAGAATTACAAAAATAGCGGAATAAAAACTACCTACAACATCGGTAACCGTTGCACAACCTATTAAAAATAGTTTTAAAGATAGTATCTCTCCAAGTGTGTAAAGTAAAAAAATATCGAGGGTTGCAACCCTCGATATTTTTTTGATTAATTTTAAATTTTATGCACTTATGAAGAAAGAAGATTTATTAAACGATGAATTTTTAAAACAATTCAAAACGGGCGAAGAGCTTACCTCATTTTTAAAATCCATTCAAAAGCGAGGTATAGAAAAGATGCTCGAAGGCGAGCTTGATGCCCACCTGGACTATTCAAAACATGAAGTTTCCAACAACACGAACTCCCGTAATGGTTATAGATCAAAAAAGGTAAAGACCTCACTTGGTGAGACCAGCATAAAAGTACCTAGAGACAGGGACGCTTCATTCAATCCTATGTTAGTTCCCAAACGCACCAATATGGCTGATGGCATCGAAAATGTCATTATCAGTCTGTATGCAAAGGGCATGGGCAACTCCGACATAGAAGAACAGATCCGTGAAGTCTACGGTTTTGATGTGTCCACATCCACTATTTCGCGTATTACGGATAAAGTCACCAACGACATTGTCGCATGGCAGAACAGACCCTTAGAACCAGTATATTTAATTACTTGGATGGACGGTATTGTGTTCAAGGTCAGGGAAAACTCCAAAGTGGTCAACAAAACCATGTACATTGCTGTAGGTCTGCGTAGGGACGGTAAAAAAGAGGTCTTGGGACTTTGGCTCGGCAAGAATGAATCTGCTGCCTTTTGGATGAGTGTACTCACAGATATAAAGGCTCGTGGTGTTCAAGACCTGCTCATAACCGCTACAGACAATCTTAATGGATTTACTCAAACCATCAAAAATGTATTTCCTAAATCAACTACCCAAATATGCGTAGTGCATCAAATCAGGAATGCTAGCAGATATGTGGTATGGAAAGATAAAAAGGCCTTCTCTAAGGATATGAAAGAAATATATAATGCGCCTACCAAACAAGCGGCTAAAGCTGCTTTGAACGACTTTGCAAAAACATGGGAGACTAAATACTCATATGCCGTTAAAAGCTGGAGGGACAACTGGGACGAACTTACCGTATTTTATGAGTTCCCTGTAGAGATTAGAAAAATCATTTACATCACCAACCTTATTGAAAACCTTAATGGAAAAATCAGGAAATACACTAAAAACAAGCTCTCGATCCCAACGGACGAAGCCGTTATGAAGTCCACTTTTTTAGCCCTTAGAGAGGCCACAAAAAAATGGTCGATGCCCATTAGAAACTGGGGCATTATTTTAAACCAATTTTTAACTATATTTGAAAAAAGGGGGCAACTTTAGAAAAAATTAAACCCTCGATAAATTTTGTTTACACACTTTACGAGATAGTGTCGATTAAATCTTAACTATTACAAGTAATACCATTTTAATTTACTCAATTGTTAAATAGGTTCCTTTAAAACTCTGGTTTAACACCATAATTTGTAAGGACTCTTCTTTTTCAAATCTTTTTACTTCTATTGAAGCTTTACCATTGGACATTTCTATAATTTCACTTCCTGTAGGAGTACCCTGACTCACAATAGCTTCGCCTCCACTTAAACATTGAAAATATACTCTGTTTTCATAATCGAGACATCTAAGTCCATTTTTATCAATAGCTGTTGCTGTAATTAAATAGTTTCCATTATCTAAATTTTCATAACTGAGTTCTAAAGCCCTTGCTTTACCATTTTTTTTATACCTATAATTTATCTTTAATTCGTCTTGTACAAAAGTACCATCAATGTTTTCTCCTTTTGAAACAAGTGTATTTATCCCTTCTTTAAAATAAACCTCCCAATTTAATCCTGAAGCAGGAAACTGTTTTGTATCTCGTTTTTTAACCCCTAAACTTTTTCCGTTTAAAAACAGTTCTACTTCTGGACAATTACTATAAACACTAATATTTCGTGGTTTGCCCTTAGGTCCTTGACGCTCTGTCCAGGTATGGGATTCTATATAAGTAAATGGTTCTCTGCTCCAATAACTTTTAAACACATAAAAAGCATCTTTAGGGTTGCCTGCTCTATCTACCAGTCCTTTTTGATTCATGTACGGGATAGCATTTTCTGGTCGCAAGGGTGTGCCAAAGTCTTTAAATGCCCATTGTACATTACCTACAAAAGTGGAATCGTTTTCTGAAATTCGAAGGTGCCAATCGAACAAATCAACTATATAATTTTCACTCCAATCTCCTATTTGTGCAATATTGGCTACATCGGTTTGTACTATGGCTTCTTCCCAACCGTCGGATTTTATTTTACCTTCACCAGTAATAGGATTCTCTGTATGCCTACCTAAATGGCTAGAGCCACCGTATTCAGCATGTAAAAAATGAGGATACTGCTTTTTATAAGTATTAATTGCTTTTTGGTAGCTTTTATAACTTCCTGAATACCACCCAGACCATATAGATGGCGAAAACACATCAACAATATCAGCGCCTTCGTAATATTTTCTAATGGCTGTTTTTCTTGAAGGGTCTAGTTTATGAGCATAATCATTCAACTCCTTTAAGTACTTATTAATCTGCTCTCTATCATCGCCATTTTCAAAATCTGGCAACCAATAAATTTCGTTTCCTAAAGACCAAATAATAATACTGGGGTGGTTATAATTTTGGTTTATTATTTCTCCTAGCATATTTTTGGTGTTTGCTCTCCAAGTGTCATTTCCTACTCCACCTCTACACCATGGTAATTCATCCCAAACCAATAAGCCTAATTCATCACAAGCTTTATAAACCTCTGGGTCTTGCGGATAATGAGCTAACCTTACAAAATTAGCGCCCATATCTTTTATAAGTTCCATATCTGCTCTGTGTTGTTCATTACTCATAGCTGCACCTACCCCCGCATGCTCTTCATGGCGATGAGTTCCTCTTAACAACAAGCGTTTACCGTTTAAATAAAACGCTCCGTAATCTTTAAATTCAAACCACCTAAAACCTACACGTTCTTCTATTTCGTCTTTTATTATCTGGTCTTGAATTAGCTGAAGTTTTAATGTATATAAATTTGGAGTATCTGGGTGCCAAAGTTTAGGGTTTTGAATATTCTTAAATTTAATTGTAAATGTTTCTTCAGATATTTCTACAAGTGATGAAACAACTGAGTTTCCGTCACTATCCAATAAGGATGCTTTTACCTGTAAATTTAGGTCATCATTAAAATTATTAATTTTTACTGTTGCTAATAATTCTGCATTTTCATTTGATACTTGTGGGGTGGTTATCATTAAGTTAGATAAATGCTCTTTAGGAAGCGTTTCTAACCAAACATCTCTTGTTATACCTCCAAAAATAAAAAAATCACTTTTTTGTGAAGGTATTACTTCGGGATTATAACTATTATCTACCCGAACTAAAATTTCATTTTCGCCTTCATGAATAACATTGGTAATATCAATAGAAAAACCTATATAGCCACCAACATGGCCTCCTACTTTTTTACCGTTAACATAAACTTCGCTTTCTATATTAACACCTTCAAAGCTTAGTTTATAAAGTTGATTCTCAACTTTAGGTATTGAAAAGTTTTTTTTATACCAACTAGCATTACGCCTGTACCCTGGTGTTATATCTGTTGCGTCTAATGAGTTCCAAGTATGTGGCAAATCTATTTTTTCCCAATTTTTTTGTTGTAATGCTTCTTCTATTTCTTCGGTGTTGTTTTCTAGATAAAACCAATTTGAATTTATATTGGTTTTTGTTCTTAGGGAAACTTCAGAAATGTTCGATTCACATGAGCAGTAAAAAAGAATTATAATAATGTAAATTACGAAATTTATTTTTTTTTGTTTCATAAATTAAATTGAATTAAGCCTTAGTAAAGTTTCTAAAAAATAATAATCGGCATAAACAATTGGCTGATCTATTTCATCATTTTTGGGCCAATTACCAGTACTATGATTTAAAATAAATGGAACTTTTAAATTAGAGTTCAAAATATACTCTTTTGATTTTAACGTCTGTATTACCTTTTTACTATAATTTAAGTATTCTCTATTTTTTGTATACTTATATAATTCAACAAGTGCAGAAGAGGTTATAGTTGCCGCAGAAACATCTCGTGGCTCATTTGGTATGTTTGACGCATCAAAATCCCAAAATGGGATTGCATCCTTTGGCAGGTTTTTATGATGAAGATAAAAATATGCAGTTGCTTTTGCTTGTTCTAAATAATTAATATTTTTAGTATAACGATATGCCATGGTAAAACCGTAAATTGCCCATGCCTGACCTCTTGCCCATGAAGAGTTATTATTATAACCTTGGTGTGTAACTTTCATTCTCACTGCTCCATTTTTAGGGTTATAATCAACAACATGAAACGTACTAGCATTTTCTCTAAAGTGGTTTTTTAAAGTTGTATTTGCATGTTTTACAGCTATTTTATGATAAAGACTATCTCCTGTAATTTTTGTAGCCTCAAACAATAATTCTAAATTCATCATATTATCTATAATGACAGGAAAACTCCAAGTCTCTTTATTAAAATCCCATGATCTAATGGAGTTAACACTATCATTAAATCTTGTTATTAATGTTTTAGCACTTTTAACAATAACATCTTTATACTTATTGTTTTTAGTTATTTGATACCCTTGTCCATAACTACATAAAATTTTAAAGCCCATATCATGAGTGCCCTTGTTATTCTTTTCTTTTTCCATTAAAGGCGTCCAATTAACTGCTTTTTTCATAAATTCTTTATTATTAGTCAGCTTGTAAAGCTGCCATAAATTCCCTACAAAAAAACCACTAGTCCAATCTTTTGATGATACTTTAACAATATGCTCTGGGTTAAGTGAAGCACTTCTAGGAAATCCTAAAGAATCTTGCGGATAACTTAACAAATATTTATATCTAGATTCTAATAAGGCATTAATTTCTTCTAAATCTGAAGATATATTATTTGATTTTTTACAACTTAAACAAAACAGAAAACACCCTACTAACAATAATACTTTACGCACAAAAATTTATTTTAAGGAATAACAATATTCCCTTCAAACATTAATTTTTAAATTTCTTTATTAATATTTGAATCTGTTTGAAGGGAATTCTAAACTAAAACTCTATTATTTATTAATTACATACTAATATCCAGGATTTTGAAGACTAGGATCTAAACCAGAATCGAATTCAGCCTGTGGTATTGGGTAATATTGTTTGTACGATTGATAACCTAATGATGCTCTCTCATCATTACCTAAAACCTCATCCATAATACCCCAACGTAAAATATTAAAACGCCTTTTAAGCTCAAAAGCTAATTCAAAACTCCACTCTTGTTGTATAATATCTCTTAACTCATCTTTAGTAAGTCCCTCTTCTGGTATTTCGTCAGCATGGGCTCTTCTTCTTAATATGTTAATAGCCTCAATAGCCTCTTCTGTTGGTCCATTTACTTCATTTTCAGCTTCTGCTTTAATTAAATAGGCTTCTGCAAATCTGAATATAGGTAATCCTAAAGAAGTTCTTCTTGCATTTTCTGTTATATCTTCTCTGTTAAAGTCTTGAAATTTTTGAACAGCTGGTACAGGTCCATAATTTCTGTTTCTACTAAAACTTGTGTAATTAGTTGTTCCTGTTTCTTGAACAAAGTTTATAACAAAAGTACCCTCTTTACGGTCATCATTATCATCAAAAGAGTTCATTAATTTTTCTGAGGCACTAAAAAGATACCACCCCCCATTGGAAATGCCTCCACCAGTTGGACGATGTTGAATACTTAGTTGACCATCAACTTCTGCCATTTGAATGGATAAAATGCTCTCTTCTTGATTTTTATTAGCGATTAAGAATAAATCGGAAAAATTTGATTTTAGTTGATAAACACCAGAGTCTATAACCTCTTGAGCTTTGTTTAAACCTAGTTCCCATTTTGAGGTATCATTTACAGGATAGCCTGCCATACTAATGTACATTTTTGCCAAAAGTATTTTTGCAGCTCCTTGTGTAGGCCTACCATCATCGTTATAGTCATCTCCTGTCCAATTAAGAGGTAAATCGTTTTGAGCTTCTTCCAGATCTGAAATAATAAAATTATAAACTTCTTCTTCAGAAACTCTAACAACAACCTCGTCTGGGTTTACAACTTCTGTTGGAGTATCTCTTATTATTGCAGGCCCATAAAGGCGTACTAAATAAGAATACATCCAAGCTCTATAAAATTTACCTGCAGCAACATATGGCTTTGCCCAATCTTCATCATTTGGCAAATATGTAATTAATGCATTGGCTTGATTAATAATTTTATAACACGTATTATATACATTTGTTATATACTGATTACTATTAACATATTCATAATGATCTATAGAATACCTATCTCCAGAAGTGTATCTTGTGGTTCCTTCGTCACTAGAGGTCTCTGCTAAAAAGATTATTGATCTATTCCCAAAATCTGAAGATGCTAAATTATTACTTATCCCTCCTAAAATTAAATTTGCATCTTCTGCTGATTGCGGGAAGTTTGAAGGGGACAAAAGGCTTTCTGGATTTTCTTCAAGAAAGTCTTGACATCCAAAAACACTTATAAAAAGAGTATATATACTTAATACTCTTAATTTATTTTTATGTTGATTAAATATTTTCATTTTGCTATGTTTTTTAAAAAGTTAAATTTAAACCAACTACATATTGGCTTACACCTGGATACGAACCAGAATCATACCCTATAGATACATTTTGCTGAAATGTATCACTTTGACCGAAAGAATTAACTTCAGGATCATATCCTGAATAATCTGTAATTACAATAGCATCTATTGCGGACACATATAATCTTAGTCCATTTAAACCTAGTTTCTTTAGGGTTTCCTCTGGAAAATTATAACCAAGCGATATATTTTTAAATTTCACAAAAGATGCATCTTCTACATAATTGGAATTTGACACTGTTCCCAAAAGCCCATTAGTTGGTATATCACTATCCGGATTATCAACAGACCATCCTTCAAATTTTTCTTTGGTAAGTACTAATCCTTTATCAAACCTAACAACATCAAAGCCCATAGAACCTTGCACCACTATGTCTAAATCAAAATTCCCATAGCTAAAGTTATTTACTAAACCAAAAGTATAATCTGGCAAAGCATTGCCTATAATGGTTCTATCATCATCATCTATAGTTCCATCTGGGACACCATCTGGACCACTAATATCTTTGTACCTAACGGTTCCTAAAACAGCTCCTGGCTGGTTAATAGCCTCTATATCTTCATCTGTTTTAAAAATTCCATCTGCTACATAACCAAAAAAGTTACCTATGGGTTCTCCTACTCTTAAAACTCCTGTTGTTGAAAAACCAGAACCTCTTGAGCCACTTGGTGGTGCTAAAAATAAATCTGTATCTCCTCCTAAATCTACTACCTTGTTTTCTAGAAAACTAATATTACCTGAGGTTTCCCACTTAAATTTTTTATCAAATACTTTGGCTTTTAAGGTAAACTCATAACCTTGGTTTTCCATTTCACCAATATTTTGTATTTGACTACTTATTCCTGTGTAGGCTAATAGTCTTTTGGCAAACAATAAATCTGTTGTATTCTTCTTATAATAATCTGCTACTATTCCTATTCTACCATCAAATAAATCTAAATCTATACCTGCATCAAACTGTGCGGTTGTTTCCCATTTTAAATTTGGGTTTGCTACTCTATTTATTATAGCTCCGTTTACTAAATCTTCATCACCGTAAGAGTATCTTAATCCTGTATCATAAGACGCTAAAGATTGATACGGATTAATTGCTTGACTTCCTGTTTTACCATAACTAGTTCTAAATTTTAAGAAGCTTATGGTATTACTATCTGTTAAAAAAGGCTCTTCACTAACAACCCATGCAAAAGAACCTGCTGGGAAATACCCCCATTTATTATTCTCTGCAAATTTTGTAGACCCATCTGCTCTTGCAGAAAGGGAAAATAGATATTTATCTTTAAACCCATAGGTTAACCTTGAAAAGAATGATACCAATCCAAATGATATACTTTCTGATGTTGCCCCTGTAACTTCTTCTGCTAAACCTATATCATTATATCCTAAAGCTTCTGTTGAAAAACCTTGTGCTGTAATACTAGACCTAAACCTTTTGTCTTCAAGCACTTCATGCCCCAATAGTAGAGAAACATTATGGTTATCTCCAAAGGTATTTTTATATGTTAATGTATTTTTTATTTGCCAAGTATTGCGCTCTAAGTTATCTAAAAATGCTTCTCCCCTATTTAATGACCTTAGTAATATTTTACTGGTATAACGCCTATTATTGTAGGTACGGTTACTAAAATTAACTGCAAAATCATGGGTGATATTTTTTGAAATTTTCCATTGCGTTGAAAACACGTTTCGTATAAAATCTGTTTCGTATAAATCGAATAAATTATTAATTGAAGCTACAGGGTTATCTCTTACAAAAGTGGTATTTAATGGTCCATTGTAAGAGCCATCCTCAGCATAAACTGGAATAATGGGAGAAAACAAAGCTGCGTTAATAGTTACCGGCCCACCTAACGACCCATACCCTTCATTAGTTTTAACTTGATTAGACTTTGTTTTAAAGAAAGTAAAATTATTTCTAATTGTGAGCTTATCTGAAGCTTTGAAACTTAGATTTGTTCTTCCTGATAATTTATTGTAATTAGATTTTTTAATAACCCCTTCTTGGTCTAAATAATCAACAGACATAAAACCTCTTAAGTTATTTGAACCTCCTCTTACTGAAACATGATAATTTTGGTACAAAGCCTCTTGAAAAATTTCATCTTGCCAATCTGTTCCTTTACCACTTAAAATTGGATTTTCAACACCCGTTACGTCATCAGGGAAATCGAAATTTGGATCGTCTATAAGTACTTGTATATGCTCTTCTGCTGTTAAAAGATCTAGTCTCTTTCTAACCCTTTGTATTCCTGTAGTACCTAAAACTTCTACTGAAAGTTTTCCTGATGTACCTTGTTTGGTAGTTACAATGATAACACCATTTGCTCCTTGAGAACCATAAATGGATGTTGCAGATGCATCCTTTAATATTTGCATTGATTCAATATCATTGGGGTTTAAAGACTCAAAATCTCCACCAATAACACCATCAATAACAAGTAAAGGATCGTTATTTCCGTTAATGGAATTATCTCCTCTAATTCTAATCTTCAATGCTGCACCTGGTTCTGTATTTGTACTGGAAACATTAACACCAGACACTCTACCTGTTAACATTTGCTCCATACGCGGAGTTTGCCCTGTCCCCATATCTTTTACATCAACAACCGCAACTGAACTAGTTAAATCTTTCTTTAAACTACTTCCGTAACCTATTACAACTACTTCATCTAGTTTTGCTAAATCTTCAACTAATACAACATCAATCTTATTTTTACTTCCAATTGTTATTCTTTGTGTTACATAACCTAAATAACTAAACACCAAAACAGCATTTTTTTTATTAATTGTTATCGTATATTTTCCATCAAAATCAGTTACAACACCGTTTGTTGTATCTTCAAGAAGTACATTTACTCCTGGTACTGGCTGTAAATCCTTAGAAATCACAGTACCTGTTACTGTTTTTTGTGCATTTAAGTAACCAATACAAAAAAGCAGTAGTAGTTGAATAAAAATATAAACTTTAGTTTTTTTAGTTTTCATATATTTAGTTTTAATTGGTTTTGTTTTTTTAGCTTAATTTATAATTTCATAATATTCATGTGGTAATACAAAAATCACTTCTTGTTTCTTTAAAAAGTTAATCACTCGGTCAAATTCTAAAAAACTGTTTTCATCCCACCTTCCTGGATGCCCCTGTAAGACTAAATATGGAGTTTTATTATTTTGAAATGCCGTTAAAAAACTATTATAACTAACCACACCTGTTGCTGATTCCAGCTGGTTTTTGGTTCCTCTTTTTAGTATTAAACCAGAATAAGAATTATTACGACCATAGAGCCATACTTTTATATCCTTACTTTCTTCAATAACTTTAAAGAAACTGTCATCGGTTTGATTAAAGGGAGCCCCAAAAGTTTTCATTGTAATTCCTAACTCAGACTTAGCTAATGCCATACTTTTTTCAAAGCATTCTTTTTGAAATTCATAAGAAGTACCACTATATTCACTCTTATTATTGTAATATGGTGGATAATTTTTCCTTTTATGATTCCAACCATGATTCCATATTTCAAAAAACTCACTGTCATGCCATTGCTTGAGAGAATCTTTATAACTTTGTGATGCCTTTGGGAGGTCTTCTGCAATCAAACCCAGAGCAGCTTTTATTTTATAACGACGAATAGTATTTACAAGCTCTTGCCAATTTTTATTGTATGAATGATTTGTATTAGCTCTTAAATCATCCATTTTAAGAATTACATATTTTTTTGAAGGTTTAAAAACTATTTTATTTTTAGTTGATTTAGTTTCTTTTGAAGCTTGTATTACTTTTATAAAATCTACATAGAGTGCACTTGGAAAATTTTCTTTACCAGAATCTAATTGGATATTTATTCTTTTAATGCTAGACTTATTTACATTATTGTCTAAAAAAGCCTCTTCTGGGTATGTAAACTCTAAATCTGTCCATTTATTCAATCCAGCAGGAATTACTCTTGTTACTCGCCCTCTAGACCCGTTGGTAGCATTTGTACCATCATGTAAGTCAAACCTTAGCTTAAAACTTTTTAAACTTTTTACTCTCACAACAATTTTAGCATTATTAGAAAAATCTAAAGGTTTAGGGAACCTATACATAATGGGGCTGTAAGGAGGCAGGGTAGCTTCTGGTTTCATTTCTAATTTAACCTCTCCTTCTTTAGGTACAGATAGGTTAATGTTTTTGGTTAATGTTGATCCTAAAAATTTAGATTTTTCACTTTTAAAATCATCATTATATACTACTGTACTATCATTATTAAACTTTGATTGGGCATGTCTTACATTACTACTATAAAGTTCACCTTCGGGGTTTCTAGTATTATTCCATACGTATGTATCGGTAGTACCAAAATTAGCCTGAACAATTTTCCCTATTTTGCTGTTCATGTTAAAAATATTATCATAAATTCTATTTTTATACCCAGACAAAACAGTGTACCTATATGTAATTGCAATAGCTTTTTCTATGTTTGAATTTCCTTTTGTATCAAAAACATTTTCTCTAATAATATTGTTAACACCTTTAACACTTATAAATGAGTTTGCAGAATTATGGCCAGAAATACCTAAACCGTTAAATAAATTATTTTGAATAATAGATTCTTGAGTCCCTTCTTTTATATCTATAGCTTCTGCCCTTACATTAGGACCAATCTCACAATTCTGTACAATTGTATTATTACAACTTGGATTGTATTTTTTCCAAGCTTTTCTATCTGTTCCTATATAAATTCCTTCTCCAAAACCAGCGTTTAAATTACCTGTATCAAATATTTTACAACTATCAATTATTGTATGGTTTGAGCCATCTCTTATGTGTATTGCTTCATTACCTATTTTATAAATTCTACAATTAATTACCTTATTATTATTTGCTTTATCAAATACTAATCCTTTTTGACCAACTGATAAATCTAAACCATCAATAACCCAATGGTTACCAGAGATTCTCAGTATTGCACCTCTATTAACATCAAATCCCTTTAGTTTAACTACACCTGCTTTTTCTTTCTTTTTAATGACTATAGGGCTATTTTCTGTACCATTAGAATTTGAATAATAATATGCCCCGTTTTTTAACAATTTACCTACATAAACTCCTGAGTTTATTATTATTTCATCTCCAGCTTTAACTTTACTAAGAGCTAATAGAATATCTTCTGTAGAGTCACAATTATAAACATGTGCATTTGTAAAAATAGAACTTAATAGTAATAAAAAACTTAATATAAATTTCATAATAATATAACCATTACACTTGATTAAACGTTGATGAGCCAAACTTAAATGAATAGAAGCTTTTAAAAATTCGTGTTTAGGGGGTAAATTGTACAAACCCTTTAAAATTGAGACTAAACAAATATTTTAAAACATCATTAAATTTAACATTTCATCATTTTAAATGATAAACTAACTTTTATAAAAAGGATACACTAAGCTTTATTGAACTATCAATCTTTTAGTAACAGTTTTATTATTATCTACAACTTTTATCACATAAGCACCTGAAGCAATATGTTCTAAATTAATTGTATTTGAAGAAGTTATTTTTTGATATAATACCTCCCCTAATAAACTATAAATGGTAATTTCCTTAAATTTTTCAATTTGAGATTTTATAGACAAAACTTTATTTCCTGATAATGGGTTTGGATAAATTTTCAAATGAGTTATTTCAGAATTTGATGTATTTAATAAAGATTGTTTTGTGGCTGCAGTCCAAGTTTTTCCTACCCTTAACTCGTCAAATATTATTACGGGCGTATTTGTAGAATTATGCTGAAAAATTTGAATTCTATCTACATCTAAATCTCTTGAATCTGCATCGGTAAGTGTTGGTGTTGGTTCTGCTCCTCCCAAAGTTGGATTAATCCACATTTTTGCAGTAGTTCCGGTGTTTGTATCATCAAAATAAAGCACAATCATTAACTCTTGATCTGTATTATACACCGTTGTATCCCAAGTGATACCACTAGTACTATTAGTTTCATTAACCCCTAAATTATATCCTAAATTTCCTATATCTTTTCTTACAAACAAATGTGTAGCTCCAGAAATTGACCCACTAGTATTTTGTTTAGCAAAGCCAAAAACTCTTGCAGGAGATACGTCTACAGACGAAACATCTGTTACTTTAATTAAACAAGACATATAAATAGTTCCAAAACTACCTACTTGTGGAGTAAAATAAAATTCAGGATTTAAACCCGAAGCGCCAAACTCTATGGCATTACCTTGGGGAGTATCAATACCTGATAAAGTTGACCAAGAAGGAGAAGTAACGGTTAAAATATCACCTGCTCTAGGATCTGTGGTTCCCCAACTCCCTTGTCCTGTAGTGGCATTATCTTCAATCAGTTTAGAGTCTAAAACATAATCAAACCCCTCATAAGCAGGCAAAGTAGCAACTGTTTGACTATACCCAACCAACATGCCTAGAGACATTAAAAGGGAAATTTTTAGTTTTAAAAGTAATTTTAGTTTCATAATTATTTAGTTTTTAGTAGACACTAATTTTATACCTATAGTTGTTTAACAATGACATAAAATTAGAAACCTCTAAAGAAAAATAATTCTGAAATAGGTGTATAATAGTGCTAATTTCACAAAGAACTTGTTAATTAACCCATATACTAACTATAATTATGCTTTATTTTTCAACAAAAGCATAAATAAGCTTTAACTTAGGTAAATAATTAACAAGCTCAAGCTTATTATTATTATTACAAGAATAAATTCGATGAAATTGGTCTTATTTTTATAAAATTTCATAAGACTAAAGTAGTAATGAAGATAGAACTTATTGTTCTGTAATAGTACTCCAAAAGTCCATAATTATCTAAACATTAGTTTCAAAAAACTTATCACGGTATTCTGAAGGTGTTAATCCATATCTTTTTTGAAAAGATTTGCTAAAATATCTTGGATTCTTAAATCCTACTTTATAGCAAATTTCAGATATTTTAAACTTGTCTTGTTCTAATAATTGTGTAGCCTTCTTCATCCTAATTTGTAGAATAAATTCATTTGGTGTTACATTTGCCCATGCTTTTATTTTTTCAAATAAAACAGTTCTACTAACACCTAATTCAGAATAAAAAGCAGGTATATTAAACTGTTCATTGGAAATATTATCTTCAACAATTTTAAAAGCCTTTTTTAATAGTTTCTCATCTAATGATGAAAATGATATCTCATCTAAGGACGTATAATCATTACTAGTAAACTTATTTTTTAACCTATTATTAAACTCTAATATATTCTTTATTTTTAGCTTAAATTCCTTTACATTAAAAGGTTTACTTATGTATTCATCAGCTCCTAACTCTAAACCTTCTAACCTATAGATTAACGACGACCTTGAAGTTAATAATACAAATGGAATATGGCTTGTTTTTAAATTTTCTTTTATTTTTACACATAACTCTGTTCCTGACATAACAGGCATCATAACATCACTGATGATTAAATCTGGAACAATTTTTAATGCTTTTTTCATGGCATCTTCACCATTATCGGCTTCTTTAATATTATAATTTTCTTTTAACAAATTCTTTATAAAAGAACGTAATGGTTTATGGTCTTCAACAATTAGAATGATAGGTTTATCTTCTTTAATTTCTAAATGGTCTAGTGTATCATCTGGAAGTTTAAAATCTGATTGTTTTAATTGCGATTCATATAAACTAACATCATCACTCATTTTAAAATTTGATAAAATTTCCTCATCAGTAAGATGATGTCTTCCTAACTTTAATGACACTTTAAAAATAACTCCTCTGCTTTCTTTGTTTTTTACTTCAATTTGACCTTTGTGCAATTTCACTATATGTTTAGCAATGGCTAAACCAATGCCTGTACCATCTTTGTAATTATTTTGAGATTTTTGTTTTTTAGGCATTTCAAAAAAGCGGTCAAATATCTTGTCTAAATATTTTTCAGGAATTCCTACGCCGTTATCTTCTACTTCTATGTAAATGTTATCGTCATCTTTTTTTACATTTACCCTTATATCTCCACCTTTTGGAGTATATTTAAATGCATTGGAAATAAGGTTATAAAATACCGATTCTAACTTATCTCTATCGTAATAAACATTAATTTTATCGTATTCTGTATTAAAACTATAATCATACCCACCATTTTTTGCGTGCTCGGTGAATGAATAGTAAATTTCTTTCAGAAATTTTAAGATATTACCCTCTGCGGCCTCTAACTTAAAATGGTCTCCTTCAAGTTTTCTAAAATTCATTAACCTATTTATTAATTTAAATAAATGATTTGCACTACTTTCTACTGTTAGTAATTTTTTATACATTTTACTACTTCCGTCATAATTGGCAAGTATTTGTTGTAAGGGTCCTAAAATTAAAGTTAGTGGTGTTCTAAATTCATGGGAAATATTTGTAAAAAAATCTAATTTGGCTTTGGTTAATTCTTCTTTCCTCACATTCTCTATATGTTCTAGCTCTAATTTATGTTTTAATTTTGCCTTAGATTTAATAAACCTTAACAACATAAATAAGGTAGCTAAAATTAACAATGAATATATTGTGAACGCCCACCAAGTTCGCCATGGAGCTGGCTTAATGTTTATCTCTAAGATAGTAGGTTTATCATTCCATACTTTGCTGTTATTAGCTCCTTTTACTTCAAAAGTATAGGTTCCTGGTTTTTGTATTGTATAGGTAGCTTCTCTATTTGGTGTTGTTAACCATTTGTCTTGCACACCTATTAACCTATATGAATACAAATTATTATTTGGGTTAATAAAGTTTGGTATGGAAAAATTTACAGAAAAATTAGCATTGTCATGTGATAGTGTAATGCTTTTAGTAAAGGAAATATGTTTTTTTAAAATACCTTCATCTTGAATATTGACTGATTTATTTTCTATTTTAAAATCTGTAAGTATTACTTGAGGGCTAAATGTATTAAGATATATTTTTTCAGAATCAAAAAAAGAAATTCCGGATGGTCCTCCAAAATAAAATTTATTATTAGGCATTTTTAGAGCTGCATTGTCATTAAATTCATTATCTATTAAACCATCTGTTTGATTATAAATTATAGTTTTATTAGAGTTTTGATTAAATCTAGCAATTCCAGAATTTGAACTTATCCATAACAGTCCTTTTTCCTCATCTTCTAGTATGGCATGTATAGATTTTATCTCGGTTTTATTATCTTCACTAACTACCCTAATCTTTTTAAAAGACACTCCATTAAACTTATATAAGCCTTGAGATTTTGTTCCTACCCAAATATTACCTATATTATCCTCAAAAAGGGTTAGTATATCGTCTCCAGAGTTAATTTTAGGATTAAAAAAGAAATACTCTATCTCAAAAGAGTTTAAATGGTTATTAAACGTAATTAAGTTAAGCCCTTTTATAGTACCAACCCATATTCTTTTTTTACTATCATATAAAACTGTTCTTATTCCGTTACTTGTAATTGACTTATTTTCTTTCTCTTGAGCATTAAAAATTTGAAAAGATTTATCAATTGTATTATATCTTATTAAACCTTTTCCAAAAGCTCCAATTAGCAACGTGTTTGCTTTTTCTTTTTTTAAACAGTATATACTAGATTTCTCAATTATTTGTGTTAATTCTTTAGGAAAATAATCTGATATATATTTTCTAGTATTAATATCAAAAACAGATATTCCTTTTGCGAAAGTACCTACTAATAAATATGTATTATCTAAAACTAAAAGAGATTTCACATAATTTGTTAATTGTCCATCGTTAATCTCCCCTATCCTTTCATTAGATTGATTAAAAATTGTTATTCCCGCACCTTCAGTTCCAACATAAATATTGTCTTTAAAATCTTTTTCTATTGAACTCACAACCTTATAACTTAGTCTATGTTGTCCTTCCTTATCATTTATACTTCTAAAACTCAAATTATTCTCATCCCATAGACTTAAACCATCATAGTATGTTCCTACCCACACAGATCCCTTCTTATCTAAAAAAATAGATTTCACTTTATTTAAACTATCATCTTCTAAATATTGAAAATCACCGTTTGAATAAACTATATAAACCCCATTATTAGCACCCAACCAAACATTACCTTCTTTATCTAGAGTTAAAGCTCTAAAATCTACAGAAGTTATTCCTTTATTAAGTTTAGTTAACTTGTTACTATCTTTTTTAATAAGAAGCACTCCATTTTTTCTAGTTGCAACCCATATATTATTTTTTGTATCTTCTATAATATCTTGAATTATATAATTATTAAAGATTTCGGTGATATCTGTATAATACTTTTTAAATGAAAAGCTATTTTTATTTCTTTTTATTAATTTATACAAACCAGTTGATGTACCAATTAGCACACTACCATCACTAGTTCTTAAAATTTTAGTAATAAAATTATTTTTAATACTAATTGATTCTTTATCTAAGAAATTAACATTGATAAATTCATTCTTAATTTTATCGAAAATTGAAAGTCCATTTGTAGTACCAACCCATATTTCATTATCAATTTCATAAATAGACCAAACTCTATTACCAACAATAGAATTGGAGCTATTGTTACGAAAAAATCTAGCAAAAGTATTTTTTTCTGGGTTAAATTTGTTTAAACCATTATAAGTGCCTACCCAAATGTAACCTTCTTTGTCTTGAGTTATAGATAAAATATGATTACTACTAATAGACAATGAGTCATTTGCTATATTTCTATAAACTTTAAATTCACTACCATCAAATCTGTTTAATCCATCTCTGGTACCAAACCACATTTGCCCCATTCTGTCTTGATGAATAGCCATTACTGTACTTTGAGAAAGCCCCTGTTTTGTAGAAAAAGTTTTGAACTTATAATTTACATTTTGAGCGCTAACATTTGTAACAATAATTAAAGCTAAAACATTTAGGGTTAATAGAATTTTAAAACCTAAACCTAAAACAAGTCTTGTATTTTTATCTCTCATTTTTACAAATAAAACTAAAATGTAACTCACAAAGTTATTTAATCATGTTTTGACAAGCACAACATAAGGCTTCAAAGAACAAAATGGTTAAACTCTTAGACCTGTTATTTTACTGAATTTAATAGCTTACTTCCCATTGATCTGTTCTAAAAGGTGAAGCAGGTAATCCATAGGCATTAAACAAGGTTACCTCAAAACAATTCTCAAAACCATACCTTACTGCCTTTGGCGATTTTACTTTTTCACTAAACACCTTTAAAGTTCTTTCTTTTGTAATTATTACTTTAGCAGGGTAGAAAACCTTATCTTCTCCTGCAATATAAAACCCTTTTAATTGTTTTCCGTAGCTATTAAAACCATTACCTTTTGAGCTAGTAATACTATCAAAAAACAGTTCAATAGAATCTCCTTTGATTTCCATTGATTTATAAATAGGACTTTTATACTTAATAGTTTTAAAGTTATAATCTTTATTTAATGCTATATATGCCAACCTATTTGCTATTTGTTCTTTTCTTGATGGATGGATGTCATTGCAGTCTCCTACATCGGCTGTAACTACCATTTCTGAATTATTTATTTTTGATAGCGAAAGCAATTGTGCTTCTCTTAGTAAAGCTCCATTTGGCTTTTTTGTTCTATCTCTAGCACTATAATCATATGGTGCTATTTGTACATAATAAAATGGTATTTCAGTTTTTAGGCTCCATTTTTTTCTCCAAAACTTTACCATATTAGGAAATAATAGTTTGTACTTATCAGCGTGAAATCTATCAGACTCCCCTTGATACCATAAAAACCCTTTAATATTATACCCTAAAAAAGGATGAATCATTGCATTATATAATAATGTTGGAGTTCCTCTTTTTTCATTATCTCTTGATGGTAGTTTTTTAGGAAATTTTATAAAACTAAAACCTTTTAAGGCCTCTTTAGGCGACCATGCTTTTATTCCTGTTCCTCCCCAGCATGAACTAATAATACCAATGGGAATTTTAAGTGTCTTTTGCAATTTTTTAGCAAACAAATACCCTATTGCACTAAAGTTATCAATAGTATTTGGGTTTGCTTGTTCCCATTCCCCAACAACATCTTTTTCTGGAGTTACGCTAGCACTTCTTCTAACTCTAAAAAGCCTGATATTTTGATTTTTAGAATTTAAAATAAATTCATTATACCCCGAAACAGGTGAGTTTGAAAAACCTTTAATAGGCATTTCCATGTTTGATTGTCCTGAAGCAAACCAAACTTCACCTATTAAAACGTTATTTATTTTTGTCGTGGATGAGCCTTTAATAATTAAATCATATGAATTATAAGAAGCTTTAGGAGTTTTTATTTTAAATTTCCAATGGCCATTTTCATCAGATTTAGTTAATGATTTTTCTCCCCAACCAACTTCTATAGATATGGGTGTATTAGGCTTATCTACTCCCCATATAGCTACGCTATCATTTTGTTGTAATACCATGTTATCACTAAAAAATGCGGGCAATCTAACTTGCGAGAAACAAATAGCGTTCACGAAAAACACTAACAGGATTCTTAAATACATAATTAAATATTGTTTTATTTTAACAAATTAATGTTCAATAATTCATTAACTATAAAGCCTTCTATTTTAAAGCTTTGCAACTAAACTTAATTTTTCAAAAATAGAAATTAAATTAAATTAAATAATTCATAAATGGTGTACCAATTGTCTTTTTCAGAAGTTTCTCAAAAAAGTTAAAAATATTAATAGCCAAACAATTAACCACTAGTTTATAAACGCTTTTAATTCAAATTTGTCTATAGTTTTATATTAAAAAAAGCTTCTTACTCTGGTTTCTTTTTCAATATACCTGCAAACAATATAATAAAGTTTTATACAATCAATACTTTCAACCAATTTCATGTTCCAACTATAATATTTTAAGTTTTTGAATGCAATACCATACTAGTAACTTTCTCATAAAAACTCTATTATAATTCCATCAAATTGGTTAAGCCCATCCTCTGTTGCTAACCAAATAAACCCTTCGCCATCTTTTTGTATAGCATTTATTCTATTAGAAAATAATCCATCTGCATTCGTTAGATATTTACTTTTGAGCTAGAACAGGGATAGCATTAAGTTTTTTGTTTATATAAAAAGTAAACAAGAATTATACGTAGTTTCTTTATTAATTATAAATGTAGGCTTCCCTTAATTAGAACTGTTTAAATTTCTAATATTATCAAATTTATTATATTTAATAGGAATGGATCTAAATGGATTAGAATTAATTTCTGCATATTTTATTGGTGATAATTTTCCTAGTGCATCATGAGGTCTAAAATGATTGTAATCATCCATCCAAATTTTTGTTTGCTCTCTAACTTGTTCTAGGCTCTCAAAAATATATTTGTTCAAAACACCTCTTCTGTAGCTTCCATTGAAACGTTCTACAAAAGCATTTTGTGTTGGTTTTCCAGGTTGTATGTATTTAAACTCTATATCATACATTAAACTCCAATTGGCTGTTATTTTAGCTATAAATTCAGGGCCATTATCCATTCGTATTCGTTTGGGCTTTCCTCTTTTATTTATTAAATGATTGAGCACCCAAATAATACGGTTACTGGGTAAGGAATAATCTATTTCTATAAAAAGAACTTCTCGGTTATAATCATCAATGACGTTGAACCCTCTAAAACGTCTACTATTTTCTAAAACATCGGTTACAAAATCCATACTCCATGTATGATTTAACTCTTCAGGAACTTCTAAAGATTCTTTATCTCTTGCTGGCAAGCGTTTCTTTACTTTTCTGCGTAGTGGCAAGCCTAATGCTTTATAAACCCTATAAACACGTTTATGATTCCATGGTTTTCCTTCATTTCGTAAACGATCATAAGCTTTCCAAAACCCTTCTTCTGAATGTTGCTCTACTTTTTCTTTTAGAGCAACTTCAATCTCTGTGTCATCTTTTGGTAATGGTTTATAATAATACACACTCTTACTC
This sequence comes from Seonamhaeicola sp. NFXS20, assembly GCF_049132085.1. NCBI lineage: Bacteria > Pseudomonadati > Bacteroidota > Flavobacteriia > Flavobacteriales > Flavobacteriaceae > Seonamhaeicola > Seonamhaeicola sp. NFXS20. The sequence goes on from NZ_JAFMPU010000004.1 coordinate 283,255, forward strand.
ATATTTAAAACGCGACACGCCCTACTAATACCGTAATGAATAAGTTCTTTTGCTATAATTCGTTTACGGTAGGGCTTTATAGCTTTTTTTCGATAATCTCTTTTGCCATTTGGTGATCTAAAGCTAGAGTCGCATACATTTGCTTGAGTTTGCGGTTTTCTTCTTCTAAGGCTTTTAAGCGCTTAAGCTCTTGTGAATTCATGCCTGCATAACGCTCGCGCCACTTATAAAAAGCGGATGAACTAACACCATGTTCGCGTGTGATATCGGATACGGACTTACCTAAATCAAACTCTTTTAAAATCTTTGAAATTTGGGTCGGACTAAATTTACTTTTTTTCATAATTACTGTTTAAAGTTAATACTTTTTTACTCTTTTAAACAGTTCTAATTAAGGGAAGCTTACATAAACAATTACAATAAACATAGTAAACTTGAGGGCTATTAATTTCAGAGCAATCATGATTTATAACTAGACCAATAACTCATATAAAAACACTTGAAATCAAACCTTCAACGTCTTATTTTTGTTAATAATTTCACTTGTCTACCCCTATTCAATTCCTTCAAAGTGCCAGGTTTTAGGACTCCCTGCATATTTTCATTGTGATATTTTATCAAATCAAGAAGCGTTTTATATTTCTCATCTTACGCGAAGGAATTCGAACCTATTTCTTTAGCCCTCATATTTACTGGGTTTCTCCTTGTTTATGCTTTTATTACTAACCGAATTACAGACCGATTTATAGTGTCTGGAATCATAGATTGTAAAGATAATCATTTAGTGCTAAATGATATCAAATAATTTTGAGAGGAGCTATCTTAACAACACTATCCCACAAAGTGTCTAAGATTCATTTATCTTTAGACTTCAAAATACCAAATATGGTATATTTAAAAACAGTGTAAGTCAATTTATTTACCTGTAACCATATTTCAGGACTAGACTTTATTAATGCTTTTATTTTTTAATGAACCTAAAAATATTTTCAGATTGATTAGATTTTAAATGTAGTATATAACTACCTGCATTTAGTATTGAAATATCAACTTTATTGGCTACAGTTGAATTAAGTAATACTCTACCACTATAATCTACAATTGTATATTGATAGTTATTTGTTTTATTAGATACTATATTTAAATAATTAGTAGAAATAGTTGGGTATATTGAAACAGATTCCTGATTATATAATTCTGGTAAAGCGAGTACTTGCCAACTATCTACTGCAGGTGTACCTCCCCAAATTAATGTAGCTATATAAGGGTTATCAATAAACGGATTTCTGTTGCCTTGGGCATGTGCAATTTCATTATTTCTTTGTATTTCATAATCAGAAACAGGGTCATCTTTATTCCATTGAAGAAAAACATCGGGCATATTAGAATGTGTACTGTTTGAGCTAAAAGCTACATCATTTGCTAAACATTGATTGGGGTAACGTACATACATATACATAATGATGCGTGCAATATCACCTTTCCATTCGTCGCCTGGATAAAAATAACCTTGTGCTGTTATGGTGGCGTTACCACTACCTGATGCATATACTCTGTTATTTCTTGAAGAATTCATTTGTGAATCTGAAGCGTGTAAATTATGTACATCTGTACCTGCACTGGGATAACTTGTGTCTAAACTTGGGTTTGCTAATGATTTTGCAAATACATGTTCTCTATTCCACAAACCTATACATGAGTTTGAGGTACAATTTAAGTCTTTACTTCGTGTTCTATCTGTTTTATAGGTATTATCTAAATCATCATAACCATAAACTAAAAGCACATTTTGGTTATCTGAAGGGTTTAAATCTGCTGTTTTAATAATATCCCAAGTATCTGTAGAAGTGCTTGTATATGGTAATTGGTTTGTATGTGTGGTTGTTATTAATGTACTTATTTGATTTTTAAGAGCATCATCTGTTTGAGAGAAATCTATATTATCGTAATAAGTGGGAATTTGAGCAATTACTGTTATTGAAAAAAATAATACTAAAATAGAACTATATAGCCTTAATAAACGCATAACTAAAAATAAGATTTGGGTGGAAGTAAAGTTAAGCAAATACTATAATTAAGGGGGATTTTCTCTTAAAAAAATAGGTTTTGTTTTTTATTGAGCGTTGGATGAAGCGATTGTATGGGTAGCGTTTTAAATAGTTGTTTGGTAAAACAGCATTTAAACAAGCTACTTATACAGGACTTTTAGCTAATAGCTTATTGCTTTTTTGAGCTCTCGACTGGGGCTAGAGACAAGGTGAATGAGAAAAAGCAATGTGCTATGGCGTATTACTAAACTTTTTTAAAATATTCAAAATCCTCATCATTTTTTATTTCTTTTTATAAGCCTTTTATGCCTTTCCTCTTTTACAGAATGCTATTAAAAACTTTTTCTCCTAATTTACTATTTTGCAATACCTTAATTAGGTATAAAATATTAATACTAAATCGTTTTTTCAAAAACATCCCAAAGTTGATTTGTTATGTCTTCTGTTTCTTTAATTTTGAACTAGCATTTTAAATTAATCCCTCCACGAGTCTAAATAAAAAAAGCAATTTTTATGTATTGAACAGACATAAGCTTCATTCAACTTTTATTGGGACACAATTCAACTAAAACTACAGAAACCTATACCCATGTAGCAAAAAGCAGTTTTTATTTTATAAAAACTCATTTGATTTGTAAGAAAAATAATTATATTTACTGAGATAAATATAATGTAGATAAACACAATTGTGTTTATTCAACTGTTGTGGTGCAATAGTTCATTTCGCAAGGACAATTTTTTCGGATTGTTACGAGAAGGTTAAGGAGTTTTCTTCTGATTAACTAAAGGGCGGACAAAGACTTTGTTAAAAAAGCCATATCCAGGTACT
>NZ_JAFMPU010000005.1:0-276257 GCF_049132085.1 Seonamhaeicola sp. NFXS20
TAACAATCCGAAAAAATTGTCCTTGCGAAATGAACTATTGCACCACAACAGTTGAATAAACACAATTGTGTTTATCTACATTATATTTATCTCAGTAAATATAATTATTTTTCTTACAAATCAAATGGGTTTTTATAAAATTAAAACTGCTTTTTGCTACATGGGTATAGATTTCTGTAGTTTTAGTTGAATTGTGTCCCGATAAAAGTTGAATGTACCTTATGTCTGTTCAATACATAAAAATTGCTTTCTTTTATTTAGACTCGTGGAGGGATTAATTCAAAATGCTAGTTCAAAATTAAAGAAACAGAAGACATAACAAATCAACTTTGGGATGTTTTTGAAAAAACGATTTAGTATTAATATTTCATACTGAATTAAGGTATTGCAAAATAGCAAATTAGGAGAAAAAGTTTTTAATAGCATTCTGTAAAAAAGGAAAGGTATAAAAGACTTATAAAAAGAAATAAAAAATGATGAGGATTTTGAATATTTTAAAAAAGTTTAGTAATACGCCATAGCACATTGCTTTTTCTCATTCACCCTGTCTCTAGCCCCAGTCGAGAGGTCAAAAAAGCAATAAGCTATTGGCAAAAGTCCTGTATAAGTAGCTTGTTTAAATGCTGTTTCACCAAACAACTATTTAAAACGCTACCCATACAAACACTTCATCCAACGCTCAATAAAAAACAAAACCTATTTTTTAAGAGATAATCCCCCTTAATTATAGTATTTGCTTAACTTTACTCGCACCCAAATCTTATTTTTATTTATGCGTTTATTAAGGCTATATAGTTCTATTTTAGTATTATTTTTTTCAGTAATAGTAAGTGCCCAAATACCTACTTATTACAGCAATATAGATTTCTCTCAAACCGATGATGCTCTTAAAAATCAAATAAATACATTAATAATAGCAACATATACAAACCAATTACCATATACAAGTGCTTCTACAGATGCTTGGGATATTATTAAAACAGTAGATTTAAACCCTTCAAATAATCAAAATGTGCTTTTAGTTTATGGTTATGATGATTTAGATAATACCTATAAAACAGATAGAACACGTAGTAAAGACTTAAATTGTACCTCAAACTCATGTATAGGTTTGTGGAATAGAGAACACGTTTTTGCAAAATCATTAGCAAACCCAAGTTTAGACACAAGTTATCCCAGTGCAGGTACAGATGTACATAATTTACACGCTTCAGATTCACAAATGAATTCTTCAAGAAATAACAGAGTATATACATCAGGTAATGGTAACTCTACAATAACAGCACCTTTATAACTTAAGTAACTCGCAAGTTTTAAAGAATAATTTCCCGTATTCCCAAAACAGTAAAAAACAGAAACGCCTTTGGTTTGCTTAACTACCCAATTTAACATGGATTGATACCCCTTAACATCATTAGTAAAAACACGGTGTTGCATTGCTAAGTGGCAACTTACGTCTATTGTTTTTTTTTTAGATACATCGATACCTACTACTTCTTCATAATTTTTAATACTTTTATATTTAGATATTTAAATTATGTAGCATAAACTATTTCCTTTAACGGGCTCTGGTAACCTAGTATTCCAATTGGTTCTATGCAACAGTTAAGAAGAAAAGAAGACTAGTACGTGTAATAAGACATTAACTTGAAGGCCGTTTTAGTTCTCTTTAAATTAATAAATCAATATAAAAAATCGTTAGCTATAATTTGAATGAAGCAATTAGTTCAAGATTTGATTAAGTTTCAGAATTTATAGATTTCATGTTACTAAACAAATAAACATCCTGTCCTTGCAAATATTTATTCAAACATTACTTATATGGATTATAGTAGTCCACCACCAAGAAAATTACGCTTATATTTTTTGGAGGAGATTAAAAACCCGTATTTTGCTTTAAGTCAAGTCTTTTAACCAATAAGAAAATGAGTAAACCATCCGTATCAAATTTTTTATCATTTTAATTATGCATTTCTTATGTAAAATAGCCAACATAGGGATCAATAGAATTACGTCGATTTATTGGAATCATCAAACTTTTGTTCTCGTTTTTTTGCTAATCACAAGCGTAATAAGGGCGCAGGACATCAAAATAGACAGCTTAAAGAAAGAATTGGCACTTCATACCAAAAAAGATACTGTAAAAGTTAATTTGTTAATCGATCTTTCTAAAAGTTATTCTACATCAGATATAAACCAATCCAACGGAAAAGCTCAAGAAGCCTATGATTTGGCTAAAGAGCTTAATTACAAAAAGGGAGCTGCAAATAGTCTACTAAGATTGAGCAATAATGCTTTAAGAAACGGAGAACGAGATAATGCCGAAAACTATACGCTTAAAGCCTTCGAAATATGCAAGGAACTGAAGGATCCAGATTGTATTTATGCTTCCTATACGTCTTTGGGAAAAATAGCATACTTAAACGGTAAATTTGATAAGGCTACCGACTTTTATAAGACAGTACTTGAACTAAGCCTTAAAAATGGTGACTCATTAGTTCAAGCAAATATGTATAATCATATTGGAGCCTCCAGGTACAGAAAAGGAAATTTTGATGAAGCTATCGACCTGTTTAAAAAAGCAGCTAATATAAGTGAACAATTAGGGGAGGAAAAGTTAAACTTGGACATTTTAAATAACATTGGTGCTATTTGCCTTAATCAAGGTAGGTATACAGAAGCTCTAGCTTATTTTAATAAATGTTTGAGTATACATACTACAAATGATAACAAGGAAGATATTGCCGTTTCTTCTTATAACATAAGTGCGGTTTATTATGAATTGAAACAGTACGATAAAACACTTGATTATCTAGATATTGCGCTAAATATTTATAGGGAATTAGATGATAAGAAACAGATTTCCAGAACATTAATCAATAAGGGTGCGGTTTATGCAGATTTAAAAGATTTTGAAAACGCCTTGTTGTATATGACAAAATCTATAAACCTTAGCAAAGAAATCAATGATAAAACAGAATTAAGTGGGGGTAATTTTCAACTTGGGGATTTATACTTTTTAATGGATCAACCTATAAATGCTTTGAAACATTATAAAGCTTGTTTAGAGATAAGTGAATCTATTGGAGATAAGATTTATAGCTGCCATGCCCATATTGGATTGGCAAAAACGTATGTTTCTCTCAAAAATTATTCTAATGCTCTAATACACGCCGAGAAAGGAAAAAAAATAGCAAATGAACTAGAACTTCTGCCTCAGCAAATATTGGTATACAAAACAATGGCAACCATATATAACGCAAAGGGGAACTATAAAAAAGCCCTTGAAAGTCATCAGCAATTCAAATTATTGAACGACAGCCTCTTTAATAAGGAAAATATCGAAAAAATTGCCCAGTTGGAATACGAATACAAATACAAGCAGGCATTGGATTCTGCTAGTATACGCGAATTAAAACTTACTAAAACGGTAATGAGCACTTCACAAGACCTTGCAAAGACCAAACAAAATTATCTTTGGGCCGTTATCGGCATTTTGGTTATCTCTATCCTGTCCGGTTCTTTGGTATTCTATCAAAAATACAAGAACGTTAAAGTAAAAAACCAAAATATTATTACCGAACAAAGGTTGTTGCGCTCGCAAATGACTCCACATTTTATATTTAATTCGCTTTCAGTCTTGCAGGGCATGATCTTGAACAAAGAAGAGAAAAAATCAATTACCTATCTATCAAAGTTCTCTAAACTATTACGACTTGTTCTAGAAAATTCAAGGGATAAAATAGTTCCCCTCATTCAAGAATTGGATGCCATAGACAATTATATGATCTTACAAAATATGGACGCCAATACACCTTATGACTATAGTTTGGTGGTGGATGAAAACATAAATATCAATCTCTTTTTGGTTCCGCCAATGTTAATTCAGCCTTTTATCGAAAATGTTATAGAACATGCCTTTACCAATGACCAAGAACAATGCGAAATAGAGATTCACCTTAGTTTCAAGAATCAAAAGTTAAGCTGTACCATAACAGACAACGGTGTTGGAATAGATGCCATGCTCCAAAAAACAAATAAAAAAAAGAAGTCGTTGGCCACCACCATTACCAGTGAGCGGCTAAACCTTTTGGCCAAAGATTTCAACATGCCAGGATCCGTATTTGTCGAGGATAGAAAAAAATATAATGAGCAAGGAACCAAAGTTACTTTGATCATTCCCTATAAAATAATAAAGAATTCATGAAAGCACTTATCGTTGAGGACAAAGCCTATATTAGAAAAGGCTTGATAAATCTTTTGGAAACGGTTGAAACCAATATAGAAATCATAGGTGAATGTGCTACGGTCAAGGAGGCCGTTGTGGTCTCGAATGCCTGTAAACCAGAATTGATATTTCTGGATATAAATCTCACCGATGGTACTGGATTCGACTTTCTAGAACAAACCGGGCACCTTAGCTTCAAAACCATATTCATTACCGCCTATGAAGAATATGCTTTGAAGGCACTTAAGGCCGGAGCCGTAGATTATCTTTTAAAACCTGTTGACGTTGAAGAATTGGATTTGGCCTTAAAAAAGATAAAGACCTTACCTTTTACTGAACAAAAAGAGCAAATAAATACGGCAAAAAAAGTTTGGTATCAAGATGATGCTACTCTGGTTCTTTCGCTTAGCGACAGTTTTCAGGTCATAAACCTGCAAGAATTATTGTACTGTGAATCCGACAAGGGGTATACCACATTCTACTTGGCCAATAATAAAAAATACGTGGCTTCCAAACCATTAAAGGAATACGAGGAGAAACTTGAAAAAGTCAATTTCACCAGGCCCCACCAGTCTTTCATGGTAAACTTGAAATTCATAGACAAATACGATAAGTCGGGCATCATCTATTTAAAGAATGGTCAAAAAATTCCTGTTTCCTCCCGAAAAAAGGAAGCTTTTATAACCACTTTTTTGAAATACAATAGTCATTGAGAAATATTGTTCCAATGATTAAGATCAACAGAAATAGCCATCTCTCCAAAACGCATATTCCCTTACTTCGCACGAATAATAATTCTCGGTTTACGAAAATAGATTGGCTATTTCATAGGAAATGCCATTGCCCCATCTTTACCCTGACCAAACCATTTCTTACTTAAGCCCGCTTCGAAAATCACACTTTTCCAATGGTGCTTATCAAGAAATATTAATATCAAATATTAATGGAAAACATCAAATCCAAACTAGGCCAAGGAGGCCTTGTACTTGCAGCTATGAGCCTAATTTCTGCTCTTTTGTCAATTTTTGATTACAACATCAGATTACTTGCTTGGATAGATAGTTGGGGCAGTACCATAGGATGGGTGCTCAGGGTAGTATTGATTCTAGCAGGTGGTGCGATGTTTTTTCTATTTGGAAGAGCAGAAGAGTAATAGTCAATCAACATAAAAAAGCATAAAAATGAAAATACACCCAATAATTTTAATGATAGTAATAACGCTGGTTTCCTGCGGAGGAAACATGGCAAAACAGCCTGCCAACGCCGATGGCTTTGCGGGCATTGAGAAAGAAATGAAAAGTGAATTTGGAGATAGTGCTTACTATACGGATTTGACTATCATTTACAATGAATCCATCGGTAATAGCATTTCGACCACGGTAACCGATGCCCCTGAATCTTTAAAAATGAGGCAATGGACCTACTCATTGGGCAACTGGAACCAAACTTCCGAAGTAACCTTGGAAATACCAGAGGGTACCAAGGCGGCAGATTTTATGTTTCAATTGGGTGAAAAAATCAGTCTTGGGAAATTAGGAGCACTCGTTGAAAAATCGAGTGAGCAATTAAAGGCCGAGAAAGACATCGAGAACCCCCGACTTGAAATGGCTTTTGTCAAATACCCAAAGAACGGTGATGTGAGTGATGCTCAATACATCGTAAAACTGCAACCTGAAAATGGGGGGACTTCTTTTTCTTTTTCATACAAAATAGACGGTTCATTAATTGAAATGGACTACTAAAATTCCGAACCTATTCCTCAATTAAATTAATTTATTTAACCAAAATAATCATGAACAATAAACTTAAAACTATTTACTTAGCCGTAAGTGTACTTTTTCTAAGTGTTGCCTGCAACAATGATGATGATGGAGTTGTAACCGTAACACTGTCCGATTTAGAGGTAAGCCTAGATGAAAATCCCCAAGAAGGTGATTCCGTGGGCACCGTACAAACCGATGTTTCCGCCACAAATTTTAATATCGTCTCACAAGCACCTACGGGAGCTTTGAATATTGACGGTTCTACTGGTGAACTTACTGTAGCCGATGCGACCTTATTCGATTTCGAGACCCATCCTACGATTACGGCAACCGTTACCGCAGACAATGCAGAAAATTCGGCAAGCATTACTATAAACCTGAATAATGTGAATGAGGTTTCCGGTCAGAATTTAGAGGTGACCATAGATGAAAATCCTGCCGAAGGGCAAGCTATCGGTAGTATACAGACCATTGGCAATGCTTCGGGCTTTGCCATCACGTCCCAGACACCGAGCGGCACTATGGATATTGATTTCAATTCGGGTGAACTTACCGTATTAGATGCTTCGCTATTCGACTTTGAAACCAATCCTGTACTGACAGCGACCGTTTCTATTGAAGATGCCGATAATCCGGTAACCGTAACCGTGAATCTTGAGAATGTAATTGAAGTAACGGCCCAAGACTTTACGGTCTCTATTGATGAAAACCCAACGGATGGACAGGTTTTAGGAACTGTACAGGCCAACAGTAACAGTACTTTAGCGTTTTCATTTACCTCGCAATCACCCATGGGCGCCATGGCCATTGATGCTGCTACGGGAGAATTAACGGTAATTGATCCCAACCTATTCGATTTTGAGACGAACCCCGTGATTACAGCAGAGATTTCGGTGACAGATGGTGCAGAAACAGTTACGGCCACGGCCACCATCAATCTAAACGATGTAGATGAAGTATCTGCCACAAATACGGATTTGACCATTGATGAAAACCCTTCCAATGGCGATGTTGTAGGAACCTTACAGGCCAGTGGCTCAAATGTAACCTATACCATTACCTTCCAGAATCCGGCTGGTGCATTTACGATAGATCCAAATACAGGTGAATTGTACGTAGCGGATGAAACCCTTTTCGATTTTGAAACCAACCCCAATATGTTGGCCACCATTTCGGTAAGCAATGGTACCGAAACAGTTTCTGCCAATGCGTTCGTAGAACTTAATGACTTGAACGAGATTGGGGAATTCAAGTATGGTGGTGTTATTTTTTGGATAGACCCTGCAAGTAACAATAGTGAAGGCTTGGTTTGTGCAATTTCAAGTTTAACCGTTAACGCCTGGGGTTGTTCAGGTACACTAACAGGGGCTTCTGGAGCTGGTATCGGAACAGGAGAAACCAATTCTGAGGCAATTATAGCTGCAGGTTGTATTCCATCTGCCGCATTATCTATTTCCAATTTAGATTGGAATGGTTATGATGATTGGTTTTTACCAAGTGTGGATGAATTCAATGAAATAGCGATAAACTACGACGATTACATTGCACCAACGATACTCGCCAATGGAGGAAGCGCCCTTTTTAGTACAGTATGGACTTCTACAGAAGTTAATGCAAATGATGCTTATATAGCTTTTTTAGGGGGCAGTGCTCCCATAGCCCTTCCTAAAAATACTGCAAATTTCACCGTATTGCCAATCCGGTCTTTTACGGACTTTTAAAAACAAACTACCGCCACAGATGGTCAAAACCATCTGTGGTTTTTCATTTATAACCAAAATCATACAACCAATGGAGAACTTAATTCAAATAAAACAACCATACAATTCTTTAGATGAACTCTATGAAGTCTTAAAAAAAGAATCCGGTTTTGAGTGTTCAAAAGAATATGATGTTTGGGAACAACGTACAGACACCAGCGGTCAAATGGCACAATGTATTGTACTTAAAAAAAGTGGCATGCACGCTGTTAAGTTACTTTTTGTGAATGAAAACACGGTGAAAGTAAACCATATCATTCCCAATAAACTAATGCATGCCTATTTCGGAAAAAGTGTAAAGGCTCGCAGAAGCATCTTAGACGTGATTACTGGAGCCCTAAAGCAGGCCGTCTTGGTAAAATCGCAGCAGCAAGCCTTTGAGGAATTGGAGGGCAAAATTAAAAGTTTAGCAGCCTAAAATCAATAATGTAATCCAATTAATTACATAACAATAATGGATAAAAGCAACAATTATTTTCCACCAATACATCTTAAAAAATCATCGACAAGGCAGGATGAAAAATGGGACGAGGCAGTAGCTCTTTTTAACAGTAAACAATATAACGAGGTAGTGCCTACCCTGCTGGATTATGTTGGGAATCATCTTTCCGGTAAAAAAAAAGGTGACACCTACGAAATACCCCATGGGTCGGTAGTGGTATCCATTACCCAAACAACTGATGAGCTGTTGATCAAATGCCCTTTTTTGAACATAAAAAATGCCAAAAAAGTACCCATGATGCGAAAATTGGCAGAACTCAGAATGTATCCGCTCAATTTGACCAATATAGTTTTAGATGGTCATTTGGTGTATTTTTCTTTTTCATGCCCGATAAGTCTTTGTGAACCGTACAAAATCTATGGGGTGCTTCGGGAAATATGCTATTACGCAGATAGCTATGACGACGAGTTTATAGAAAAATTTGGTGCAACCCACATACAAGAGCCAAAAACAACCCCTTTTCCAGAAAACAGCAAACAGGAAGCTTACGATAATTATCTAAAAATTTTGGGGGATGGCCTACAACGATTTGACCGGTACATGGAAAAACGGCATGGAAACAATGCATGGTACATGTTGAACATCACCTTAAAAAAGATAGAGTTCCATGCAGAGCCCCAAGGGTATATACGTACCCTATTGGAAAAGGCGATAGACGGACTTTTTGATGGTAGGCTACCATTTCATGACCGATTGCTGAATGGAAAATTGGCCTTGGAAAAATTGAAAGAACTCCCTAAGGAGCAATTCATGGCCGACCTCTATCAGACAGAAACCTTTATTCCCTATAAATACAGCGGAAAAAAGGAAAATATCAGAGAAAACTGGCAAGAAAATTATGAAGAAGCGCAGGAAATGATCTCCAATTCCAGATTCGAGGATGCTTCTAATCTTATACAGTCCTGTTTTTACAATATGTTCTTTTACAATTTGGTGAACGAAGAAATCAGCAAACCGATTACCGACGCCCTATCACAAGCCAGTGATTTGCCATGGAGCCAAGCGGCCCCCATTCTTTTAAAGGGCATGCAAACCATCATGGAAGATACGTTTATGGGTGCCGATTACGGTATGGACCTTACAAAACTTATGGGCGAACAAATGCAGCAATCCATGGCGGCCATGCAAAAGATCATGGCAAATTTTAAAACCAATTAAGCAAGGAATCATGAAGAATATAGAAAGTTCGGTATTTAAAGTAAATACTTCAAACGGCACGGGCACAGGTTTTTACAATAAAGAAGATGATATTATCATCACAAACTACCACGTTGTGGCGGGTTGTCATACCGTTAGCCTGGAAGGGAAAGATAAAAACAGGTACTTGACCCAAGTACTTTATGTAAATCCGGGAAAGGACATTGCGTTTTTGCGAGCTAACGACCTTCCAAAACCTATTGAAACGGTGGTGATTAAACATCAGACAGAATCAAATTCAAGAGATAAGGTGATCGTCTTGGGCTATCCCTACGGTATGCCGTTTACGGTAACCGAAGGTATTGTTTCAAATCCGCGCCAAAGTATAGGTGGCCGCTATTACATTCAAACGGACGCCGCCATCAATCCTGGAAATAGCGGAGGGCCGGTAATCAATGAAAAAGGGGAGTTAATGGGGATTGTGACCTCAAAATTTTCCGATGCCGACAATATGGGTTTTGCCATTCCCATGGAAACCCTTCGGGAAGAATTACAAATTGTAAATGATTTATCGGATTCCTTTACCCTAGGATGTCCCAACTGTGGGGGGCTTATTGAAGAAAAGACCGATTACTGCCCCAATTGTGGTGCAAATATAGACGAAAAGTTATTCGAAGAAATGATCCTTTCTGACTTTAGCCTAAAGGTAGAGGAGGCCATCACTAAATTGAGTATTAATCCCGTTTTGGCTAGGTCTGGCAGGGAGCGTTGGTATTTTCACCAAGGCAGTGCAGAGATACGCATATTCGTTTATGACAACAATTATCTATTCGCCACCTCTCCCCTAAACGACTTGCCCCGTAAAAATCTGGCCGAGATTTATGAGTACATCCTAACTGCGGATATGGGCCCGCATCGATTGTCAATTTCCGATAATCAGATCTATTTATCGTACCGCATCCATATCAGCGATTTGTATTCCGACCATAAAAATGAAACTCTGGAGTGTCTAGCCCAGCTTGCCACCAAAGCGGATGAACTCGACAATATATTCGTGAACGATTTTGGAGCAGAAATGACGCATTATAGTAAATAGTGCTTCCTAAGTCTAACATATCACATGAAACAGGTAAACTTAAAAGGATTAATGGTTCTACAATATAATATTTCACAGCATGGCACATTCTTAATAAAGTTTGGTGCTATGCTGTTCATTGCCCTATTATTTGTTTCATGTAAGGCATTAGTGCCAACTTCTAGAGAAAAAGTGGTTTTTAAGACTTTGGATTCCGTACTATATCCATTTCAAGAAATCACGAATGATAATGGATTAAAATCATTTTCTGATTTGCTTGAAGAAAAAGAAATAGTGCTTTTAGACGATTGGAGAAAGACAACATCAATTTTAGCAAATTTTTTTCAAGCGGAATGCGCGGGCTGCTCCAACCGAACAGCAGACCTAAACCCCCTTTATAAAGCAGAAAAAGGAAAGTTTATCCATTTTGGAATTCAAAACGAGATGGGTGTCGAGAATTGGGTTTTTAAGAAAAACGGACGATTTATCACCCGTTTTTATATGTTTCAAGGCGAAACACAAGAAAAAATCAACGAAAAACTAAAAGACTTTCGAAATATAGACTATGTGTTGGAAGGAGTTTATCCAATCGAAATCAATACTAAAAATGCTTGCCTAGAACATGTATCATATGCTCATGGTTTAGATGCCGACAATCAATGGTACAAAACCATATCTCCAACAAAAATCAGCTATGCTATAGACTTAAAGCAAAAAAATCCCGTTTTAAGATTTATGTTCAAAGGTGGATTGTACTCGTATCAAAAACCTAATAAAAATGGGCAAAATCAAATCATCAACTTTGTGGAGCCCTCTTTTTACGCTAATGCTGTAACTATTGATGAGCCTCAATCCTATTCTTCCCTTACCGATGCCTTTTATGCCAATGCCACATTTTTCTTGTTCTTTTTGGAGCAAGATGCCGAAGTTTCAATCCGTATGAAGTCAAAGATAAAGGGTATGGATTTCCGTTTCTCCGTGCTAGAAAACAATGGTTTTTTCACCATGGAAGAATACCTCAACAAAAAGGGAAAATTGCATGGTCAATATCGAGAAAAATTAAAAAAGGGCGAGTACTTGATCCGGGTTGTACATGAGAATGCAGATTTCATGCAAAACCCATTGTATACCGTTGAGATAGATAAAGAAAACGTGCATTAACCCGAAGCTATGAAATCATATGACCATTAAAAATAAACCAACGTTGTGTTCATTCTAATCATTGCCATACTGATTATTGTAGCAATTCTGCTGTTGATTCTTGCTTTTAGGTTTTTCAAGTGGACCTTAAAAAGCAAAAAACGGATACGGGCAGTTTTGGCCGTGTTGGTATTTGGTGCGACGGGACTGGTAATCCACCACTTCTTTTTTAAGGATATGCGGTTTATTCAGTCAAACGTATATCCCAATTTGTATTTGGTAAAATATCCGAATAAAGATTATTCCGTAGTACAGAAGGCCATACAAGAAAAAATAAAGGTGCACCTACAGACCGAGCATAAAACCGGAAAACCACTTTCGTATACCGGCGAAAATGGGATTTATTTTTATAAATACGGGGGAATGACCTTTGGTTTTATTGGAGAAGCTGGTACTGGCTATTTTATTGACCATGAAGAAGATTTTGGGGGCTTTGTAAGCGAAGAACTGGGTATGTACCGTGATTACCGCTTGGCAGAGTTTTATTATGACCCATGCCCAAATGATTCAACCTTATACTGTGGCGAAATCAATTATTTCAAAGAAGGTGAATTCTTTAAAGCAGATAGCCTAAAGAATATTTTTTCAAATGGTATTTATCCTAAAACAAAACGTGTAAAATGAAGTTTCAAGTTGTAATTATAGCACTCATATTGCTGTCTTGTGGCCAGGAGAACAAGCGTGTTGAAAAAGAGCAAAAAGCTAAAGATTCGGTGAATACCCTTCTTATGGAAGCTTCAGAAAACTTAAACGCGGACGAATGGGAGGCTCCAGCTGAAGCTCAAGAAAAAAGTCCAACGGATATCAGCATCCTAAACCTGTATAAATCCATGGAAGACAAGGATGAAGAAGAATTTCTACGGCAGTTTCCTAAGGATTTTAAACAATTTCAAAGCTATTTTGGCTGGGATACACCAAATGACGCCCCCCATGAACTTTACGAACACAGTATACATTATATCGAATACTTGTTTTATTTGCTGCGAACCAACAAATACCCTAATTATGAAAAAAATATTATCCGTATTTGTGAGAACGGACAATGGGAAGCAGATGGGGTCAACTACTTTCAACATCATGTGCTAAACTATGTAAGGGAATACAAAAAATATTACTTGATAAACGAGCTAAGTAACGAAAAGGCAAAATCGGTGCTATTCTTTCTCTATGACGGGCCACATCCAAAATTTGATGCTGATTTTGCATCACATTTAAATACTTCAAAAAAACAGATTTTAGAGGATTTATTTGAAACAGCGTTTTTTGATGACAATGAAAATCCGGACCCATTTCCAGAAGACCAAACCAATAGCACCTTCACCTTATCCGATTACATGGAAAACGAGCACTTTTTTATCAGGGATATTGACATCAACAACGATGGTATACGTGATAAAATAGTAAGTGCAGGGCCTTATCAAGGAGACGAACTATTGCTCTTTACAAATGAAGGGGAAGAATACCGATTCGCTTTAAAAACCACCAATTTTTCTGAAGATGGAGGCAACCAAATTGTTGATGTGGTCGCAGAACCCGATGGTTTTTTCATTAAAACTGCCTTTCCTGATGGCGGACTAAACGAGGCCAACCATCACATAGCCTTTAAAAAGAATAGTTGGATACTGACCAATTCGGTCTACAGAACCCGAAGCAGCAATCAAAAAGATGCTTTTATCTATGTATGCGATGTAGCGCAAGGACTAAATATGGCCGACACCCATTTTTTTGAGAAACTAAAGGGGATGCCCGATGAAGTTGAAAAAGACACTGTTTGCACGAAAGAAATGTTATAGATGCGAATTTTAAAACACATATTGGCCTATCTATTTTGGACGCTGTTGTCATTGTTCATAGGCATTGGCTATATGCGTTTGGTTTTAGGAGCCAATACGGCAAGCGAAGAAGGATTGGGCTATCTGCTGCATCTATTTTATGATATAGGGATGATTCAAGTTGGTCTGTGGGTTGGGAGCGCCATTGCAATCTGCTTTGTGTTGTTAGATATTTTTTACCTAAGAAAGAAACTGAAAAACAATCCCAAAAAGACGGTTATCCGTTTGGCGGTATTGCTAATGATTACCATACTCGTTGCCATAGTGCATTATTTACTCGAAAAAGTCATTGACGTAATTTAAAATAAGAAATGAAATACTTAATCCTTCTACTTTCTCCTTGGTTCCTTTCCTGTAACCATGGTGTTAACGAGAAAAATACACCCAAAATAAAAGTTCAGAAAATAGAAACAATTCAGGAGAAAGTTGACGCACCAGCAACCGATATTAAACCCACAAAGTTTAAAAGTGCATTGCGGCCCAACAAACCAGTATTGTTGAATGAAATATATACTGATACCCTAGAGTTTAGCGACTATTACGACGATGCCGATGTCTGCTTTCTGATCGGCAAAAAAAAAGGTGTAGATATTTCACTGGTATATACCTGGGATTGGATGAACAATCAAGAATACAATTTTAGACCAGGGGATATGATAGCGGTGCAATGGAAAATGGATAGCCTAGTTGAGGGCGGTGATGAAGAAGAGATTGAGATTTTGGAAAGGGCCTTGAACGCCAGAAAAATAGCATCTCACAATCATCCGGTACAATTTTTAAGTCGCCAAATAGCCTATGATGAAGCCGTGGGTGCCGAGGTAAGTACTATGGTCATCAACCAATCCTATTTGCACAATATCACGCCACCAGAAAAGGCGGCCTTGGCCTTTGTAGCTTATGATATTGGTAACGAATGTGAATGGGGTTATGATTCAAAAGGGGAACGTGTCCTGTGGTGTCGCATAGTATCAGCATTGGATTTGGCCCACCAATGTTCCGACAGGCAGCTCAGCTTTTTACGAAAATGGTTTGCCAAGGATACTATCTCCCTGAAAAAACTGGAAAGTTGTCCCACGATGCCGAACACAGCAACAATTCAGACCACTTTTGATGAGATTCTAATACAGAACAATAAAGCCGAAAAAACAATTACGGTGAGCTATAAAGTGACTGGAATTAATATGCGGGCGTCAAAATCATGGCAATTGTCACAGACCGATGTTTTTGAATATGATTCGGAGCATATTGCTTTGGTCGATTCAAAAAAATCGGATGTATCTGAAGATAAAATCAATATGAATCCTGATGCCGTTGAAAATACTGGCCCTCAAACCTTTGTTTTGTCCCTTAAAGACCACATACTGGAAGAATGGAAGAAACAAGACAATTTTGATTCCCTTAAAATCACATTTACCAATAATGTTTTAAGTATTAAAGACGATGAAGGTTTTACGTTAAGTAATTACGATTTTAATGAGATGGTCATTAACGGAACAAAAGAACCCCAAACAATATACCTAACGGTCACCAAAGAAGGAGGCAGTGCGGGTGGCAATGTAATGTTGGCAGAAACTTATTCTTTAACAGTTCTGGATACTGAAAATTTTGAGATAGCGAGCGTAAAATCCTCATTAATCGATTAAATAGTAAAACTTTAAAAAATAGTAAATGCGATTAAAATTAATAACGGTATTTCTAGGAACCACGACGTTGCTTTTCGGGATAATGGCTGGCGTTTTATATGTCCTGATCAATTCATATGAGGAAACAGTATATGAGCGTGAATTGACCATTATGAGCTATCAAAAAGTCATCGATGCTATGGGAAGAAGTAATGGAATTTCATGGGATAAGCTAAATACTGAGCTTACGATAGACTTTAATCTTGGTGAGAGTGGATATAATGGCTTTAATAATCAATATTATTATGTGCTACACCCTAAAAACAGAAAGGTAAACCCTCATGAGATGTCGAATTTCATGGGATTGCAGTTAGTTTTTGATCAGCATAAAAAACTAAAAACAGTGGATTTATATAAACCATAATCGTCATTAAATGAAAATTCAATATCACATAGCCTTACTAGTACTAATAATCTCCTGTGGCCAAGGCCCCAAAACGGATAAAGAACCGGAGATCGAAACCCAAGGCGCCGTTGAAATCATTGAAACGGCATTGGACACCTTACCTAAGAGCGTGCATTTAGATTTTGGCGAAGTAATTGCCAACAGCCAAACTAAAAAATTGCCACACATCGAAGACACAAATTTTGACAGTTTTATCGATGAAGACGATTACGATGAAGTAGATGCCGAAGCTTTGAAATTGAATCAAATCTATCCTGATTTTAATTCGGAAGGCCATAATTATAGAGCGATCACCATCTATAAGATACCTGTGAATACAAATTTTCACACCATTGTCACAACCATTCAACACGGAGATAATGAAATGGAGACGATTATAATCAATTATGATACGGAAGGGAACATCATAGATCACAAACAAGTAGCTTTCGATGAAATAGCCGAAGGCATGTCCAGGAGCGTCTCCCGAATTAGCGAAAGCAAACTAACGGTAAACAAAATATTTTGGGGCAACACCAAAGAAGTGGAAGAAATTGAATATGAAATTAGGGGTAATGGCACCATTGAAAAAGTAAGTGTCAAAAAATTGAACGATTCCTTTAAAAATTTTGCGCTGATCAATGGCGTTTTAACGGACCTGAATTTGGATTGGGTGCAAACAAAGACCGATTTGATCAGTACTCTGGAACACCCTGACAACCCCAACGAAAGCATTGTGGTCATCCCAGAAGTTGTGGATGAAGGCGAGCAATATTTTGACCTGAACAGCCACATTGTAATTGCGGACAACCGTTCTGGAAAAATAATGAACAAGTACTTTGAAAGCCAACAGTCGAACCAATGGGTATCGGACGCAGTTGAATTGCGGGAAATAATCATTGACACGGCCCTGTATCCTATTACTGAAGAAATAAAAGCTTTTGGAATACACGTGAATTACTACGGAATGTCACGGGTCAATCCGTACTCCAATAAAACATTAGCAATATTCGTGAAATCCGGTGATTCTTTAAAAAAAGTGTTGCACAACTATAGTGTGATGAACTATGGCGGGGAGTGGGACGGTGATTGTAATGGCGAATTTGTTCATGAGGGGAAAACTTTGGTGACCGGCACAAAAAAATCCAACGGCTATTATGATATACTGGTCAACAATAAGATAACAAAGACTAAAAACTTTACGGATAAAAATGGTGAATGCCAATCAAATGAAACCGTTGAGAGGAAAGAAATGACCCTGAAATTCAATGGAAGTACGTATGCCGAACATGATTCTGAGGCTATTTTATTTTCCGAGTACCATCCAGAAAAATTGGAGGGTATTCACATAGACAGATTTGATGTAGATCATGCCTATCAGTTGGAGGCATTCAAAATAGCAGCAGGAAACTATAAACCAGAAGACGGACGAACCGTAGCCCCAGATACCGAAACGGATTGGGGCGATAGGCTTTTAATGTTGGATGCATCCAACAAAACAGTATACCAATCAAAAGGGGTTGGAGACCTCTATCTTTTTGAGCCCCATTTTTATAAAAGCAGCGCATCGGACAAAGTCATTATTATTTGTCAAATGGCATTTGAATATCCATTTGGAGGTGAGGCCTTTATTCTTGAAAATGGAACCCTA
Organism: Seonamhaeicola sp. NFXS20; assembly: GCF_049132085.1. Taxonomy (NCBI): domain Bacteria; kingdom Pseudomonadati; phylum Bacteroidota; class Flavobacteriia; order Flavobacteriales; family Flavobacteriaceae; genus Seonamhaeicola; species Seonamhaeicola sp. NFXS20. The sequence continues at coordinate 17,216 of NZ_JAFMPU010000005.1, forward strand.
AAACAAATTGGAACCCTTGATATGGAAGGTGGTGATGAAGAAAAATATTTGACCGAAATCGTAGAAATAAATGAGATTGACGACACCATCATTTTCGCACTGAAATCCGATGAAGTGATCTTGAAGCCTGGTTCAGAAGACACGCTTAAGACCAATAAAAATGTCATTTACGTGTATCAAAACAACGAATTGGCGTTGAAAACAAATTAGAAATGAATTTTAGGAACATCCCATTTTTGATAGCATTCTTTTTGGTTCAGGTGTTTTACGCCCAAAGTGAATCTATGCTGCCTGAGCTGCCCGCCAAGGGAAGGTCAATGCAAAATATAATTCCGACCAATTATAAAATTTTGTCAAAAGCTTCAGGAGATCTAAACGGAGACGGTTATAAAGACATCGTATTTGCGATCGAAAGTCCCATAGAGAAAAAATATGTCTATAAGCACGGTTCTGATAGCGATACCCTACACATTAACCCGAGGGTATTGGGTATCTACTTTGGCAAACGCAATGGAAAATTCAAGAAAGTACTTCAATCCAACGCGTTTATCATCAACCGAAATACACCGAATATGGACGAGCCTTTTAAAGGGTTACAAATCCTTCCAAATGGAGATTTGCAAATTGATTTCTATATATGGCCATGTCGCGAATGCACTTCATGGTCTTCTCACGAATACCTTTTCAGGTTTCAAAATAAGACTTTTGAATTGGTAGGGTATGAAGAAAGCATAGAGAACAGGGTTTTAAACGAGGGAACTTCTTATAGCATCGATTTTCAAAATAAAACACTGAAAATGATAACCGAAACCCGCAATGAGGACGATGAACGTGAATATAAGGAGGCCTTACAAAAATTTGAGTTAGATCACTTAAAAACAATCCAGTCTTTGGGTAAACCATTTGAGTGGGAATTTCAACAGTTACGCATATAACCATTTAAAAAAAGTAATATGAAAATCATTATCGCCATTGCAATTCTAGCGCTTATCGGGCTTACTGGCATTATTGTCAACAACCGGATAATTGGTAAAAAAAATCAAATCAAACAGGCCTTTGGCAGCATTGAGATTTATCTTAAAAAAAGGTTTGATTTGATTCCGAACCTTATCGCCATGCTCAACAAATATCTGGCGCATGAAAAGGAAACCTTGCTAAAGATCACAGAACTACGTAGTGCTGTTGAAAAAGCCTCCGGGGCGAACGAAAAAATAAAGGCCTCAAACGAGCTAACGCATATTATTGGCGGGTTGAACATCAACGTGGAAAACTACCCTGATTTAAAGGCCGACAAGCAATTCACGAACATCGAACGTGAACTTTTTGATATTGAAGACCAGATATCCGCGGCACGCCGTGCCTACAATGCGGCGGTCACCAGCTATAACAATACCATAGAAATGTTTCCCGCAAGTATTATCGCGGGTATTCGAAAAGACCAACCCGGCACGCTATTGGAAATTCCTAAATCTGAACAAAAAGAAATCAACGTTAATCAATTTTTAAATTCATAAATCATGCAAATGTTCGAAAACTTACCCTGGTACGGTTATGTGATACTGGCCATCGCTATTGCTTCTTATGCCATTCGTTATTTTAAAATTGGAAAGAAAGAATACGATGCCCCGGTAAAGACGAAGGCAAAATTTAGAAAGTCGCCAAACAGTGGACTCAATCAAGAACAATTATTTGGCTTAGCCTTGTATACGCCCATAGCCGAATGGTGGAAAGCCAACACCAACACCCTTTCATTTCTCACTGCCAAAGATGTTAAGCCCTATTTGGAAGGTTGGGGCATTGATACCGTGGAAGGGTATTGGGATTTGACCGAGTATTTTATGAAAGATGGTCGCCGATGGTACTTTGATTTTATCCAAGGAATGATTGAAAACGAACCTCAAGAAAAATGGGATGAACTAATGGATCAAAAATTCGGCAGTAATGAGCGGGCCCATCGTTATTTGAAAACGTTAAGTTCTGGAGAAGCCCTAAACAGTTTAAAGCAAAAAGGCATCATCCTTTTTGATTCCGAATTACAGCTTGGTGTGGCAGGTTATGATGCGACAGTATTGGTAGGGCAGGCACGTAAAGCCTATACCGGCAATATTATTTCTGAGGAAGAAGCCTGGAAGGTCATCAATTTTGCCAAAGCATTGGCCTTGCAACATTTTTCCTCTTGGGAAGATTTTGGAAAAAGCTTTGCCCTTGGTTTTGCCATAGATATGAGTGCCAATTCCAATACGTACAAAGAAGAAGTATTCCACCTTTACAAACAGGTTTTGGAAAGCCCAGACAGTCCGTGGAACACCATAAAATGGCCATAATAGTAAGATAATGCAAGAACGCATAGTAACGGCCTATTCCGAAACAAGCAAAGTGTTGGATACGCTTTATAAAAAAAAGAAGCGCACCCTTTTTTTGCAAAGAGTCATGTGGGGCATTACCGGTGTGTACCTCATATTTATGCTTGCATTGTTGGGCATACAACACATACCAATGCTCCAAAATACTTCTTTGGCTTTTTTGGATGTATTCAAGAACAGTCACACCAATCCCTACGCATCCCTCTATCCAATAATGGGGCTGATTGTCCTTTTGTATCCGACCACCATCTTTTTTACCAGGGCATTTCAAAAATTCAAAACCATTGAACAGAAAACCATTGCTAAAATGGTCAAAATGCTGTTTCCACAGGTTGAGTTTACCCAAGGAGCAATGGCCCCATCCAATGAAGTGGTAAAAAGCAAATTATTCCCTTGGATAAAGGAAGAAGCACCAGTTTATAGTTACGGGCAGATTAGACGGAGAACCAATGATACAGAAATAAACATAACGGACTTGGGCATTGTGGAAAACAATGTGGCCAACAAATTTTGGGGTATATTAATGCGTATTCCCGTTCTAAATATGTTAGGCGTTATGTACCAGACCGTATTCAAGAATATGGTAACCAAAAAATTGGCAGACAACACCAACTATTCTTTCCGAGGTATGTTCTGTTGGTTGCGGTTTAAAAAGAAATTAAACGGCCATACGGTGGTATTGTCCAAAAACCAAATGACAAAAGTGGACCGATTGGCCAGTTTTAATTTTAGGGAAGAGCAGGAAATACATTTGGAAGACCCAAGATTTACCAGCAAGTTTATGGTGTACGGTACCGACCAAGTGGAGGCTCGTTATGTTCTATCTGCTTCAATCATGGAAAAAATTGTTGCTTTAAAAGAAGAATTTGACCGACCCATATTGATGTCTTTTCAAAATAGACAAATGTATGTAGCCGTAAAAAATGCGAATGGGCTGTTTTCATTCCCATCAGGTAAGCTGGACAGTATGAAGCTAGTGGAAGAATTGGCTAATGACATTGAAACTGTCTTGGAGATTTCCGAAGAATTGGGGTTGTAGATGATATTTTCTTGATTAAAATAGATTCTATTCAGGATTTAGTTCAAATAAGCTAATTAACTTTACTTTACAAAACACCCATAAGTTCTGCCTTTAAATGCATTGTTATGATAACAGTTTAGAGTTCGGTTAATTAGTTTTTTTTGTTTTTAAAATATTGATATATAGAACATTGTGTAAAAAATATCTTTCAAGTTATTCCAGCGCATTTTAGTGTTTAGTTTGACATATATGTTTTATAGTTAAATTTGACATCTATGAAGCAAGATTACCAAAAGTGGTCTGTAATTCGGTTAGTAATAAAAGCATAAACAAGGAGAAACCCAGTAAATATGAGGGCTAAAAAAATAGGTTCGAATCCTTTCGTATTATAATAATATATACCAACTTTTTTAATACTCAACAAACCTTGCGTATAACATTTTCAAGGGCATCGTCAGCTTCCTTATGCATAAAATTGGCTTGATAATTTATTGTAGTCTTTAAATCACTATGACGATATAGTTTTTGGAGCATTACAGGATGTATTGTCTCACCAGCGATGTTGCCAAAACTATGTCTGGCAATATGCATGGTAAGCTTTTTGTTTATTCCAGCCTTCTTTGCAATAGATTTAAGGTAATAGTTTAATTTTTTATTTGCTGTTTTAATTTTTCTAAAGACATCTTTTGGATCTTTCATGTTGGCTTTTTTTAGTTCAGGAAATATGAAATCGTTGTTATGTCTTTTATATTTTTCATAGGATTTTAGTATTTCGTAGACTTTTTCAGGGATTTTTAATGATAATAATTTTGAATTTTTCCCCATTCTATATTGAAGTCTACCGTCTTTTATGTCGCCCCATTTTGTACGAAGAACATCGGAAACCCGAACACCTGCAAAATTGAAGCTATATAGCCAAATATTTCTGGTATGTACCTCTCCATATGAGAGGTTATTAAGATTCTCTATACGAAGGATTTCATTTGCATTTAAACCTGTCTTTTCACTTTCAGGAAATTTAATTTTTATTCGGTCACCACCAAATGGATAAAGTTTCTTTTTTACAATTCTAGCTTTAATAGCTCTATTGTAAAGAAGTCTTATTAAAACGAAAACGTTCATTATTGAGGTTTCGCAGAGTTTGTGTTCCTTTATTAGAAATACCTTGAATTTTTTTAAAAACCGTTCATCAATTTCCGAAAAACTTAATTGTTTAGACTTGTTGAATTTCAAAATATATCCAATATAGGCTGAATCGCAGGAGAGTCTATTAAACTTGTTCAATACTTCTAATTCATCTAAATGTTCTTGCGCGAGTTCAAAGAAAGTCGATTTTTTGGAAGCTCTGTCTCTGTAAATATCTTTCTTAATTTGTACAGCCGTGGCATCCCTATCCTTAGTTTGCAATGCAATAAGTTCTTTGTTTACTTGCTTAATCTTGGACTTAATAAGTCCATTAATTTCTTTTGAATTGGGGTGGTGTTTGTTTACAGATTTGTTTTTGTCATCCCAGTCTTCAATTTGGATATAGATACCAATATGCTTGTAAGTCGAACGACGATTTTTTGTTATTCTTATGGCGAGTGGATAAAGCCCTTGTTTGTTGGGCTTTTTTCTTAAGGTTATTTGAGCTCTAACTGCCATTGCTGTCCTGTCTTAATTGCGAAAGTCAAATCAGGTACAACATTTTAATTAAAAATATGTTGTAAAGATAGTAAAAACCTAAGATTTTTGGGTACAACATAGGTACAACATTTATTGATTTTGAGTGGTTTTAATTGCATATAAACAAAATCAATAAAAATGTAACTAGCTAAAAATCAACTGATTTGTGTTTCTTTGAGCAAATATACGCTAGACTTAGGATCTAGTGCCGCGAGGTGTGAGAGTTCGAGTCTCTCCGCCCGCACAAAAAGTAAAGCTTAATCAATTGTTTTTTTCAATTGCTTAAGCTTTTTTAGTTTTACAACCTCTCATAAAATGACTCACGATTTGTTTTATTAGAGTATTTAAGCTTATTTTAAAAATCGTATTCGGTTGTATTAAAAATTTCTTTTAGAACAAAGTAACTTTCTAAAACACCTATATTCTCAATTTTTGAAAGTTTAGACCTGATAAATTCATGATAAGCATCTAGACTTTCAAGGTTTATTTTTAAAAAGAAATCTACCTTTCCGGCCATATGATAGCATTCTTGAACCTCTTTTAAAGATTTAATTTGTTTGTCAAAGGTGTCTATAAATCCTTGATTATGATAGCGTAATGAGACCATGCATATAGCTGTAATTGGTCTGTTAATGCGTTTTTTATCAATTAATGCCACGTACTTTTTAATATAACCATGTTTTTCTAATCTTCTTATACGTTCATATACTGGAGAAGCTGTTAGGTTAAGAAGAGAAGCAATTTCTTTGGTTGTTTTTTTAGAATCGTTTTGTAGAATTCTTAAAATTTTAAGATCAATATCATCAATACGTTCCATTGTTGCAGAAAAATTCACTTTATGTAATATTAAAAATTTATTTAAAAAGGGATAAAAACTTTAAAATAACTTATAAAAAGATAAAAATACTTATTTTATGATATTTAACAGTATATATAATTGTTAAATGTTGTTATGTGTAATTTTAACCTGTTAAAAGTGTTTTTATGGAAGAAAAAATCTTAATAACGGGGGCTAATGGTCAGTTAGGATCTGTATTAGCAAATGCCTTAATAGAAAGGTATGGCTCAAATAGTATAATTGCTACAGATTTAAAACACAAGATTAAATTTAAGTGCTACTTTGAAGTTCTTGATGCCACAGATTATGATGGTATTCAAACATTAGTAAGAAAGTATTCAATAACGCAAATATATCATATGGCTGCTATTCTATCGGCTACTGGAGAGAAAAGGCCACATCTTACATGGGATGTTAATATGGAAACACTTTTTAATGTATTAGAAGTTTCTAGGCTTAATAATATTAAGAAGGTGTTTTTTCCTAGTTCTATTGCTGTATATGGAGCAGATGTTCCTAAAACCAATGCACCACAAAATTTTGCAACAACTCCAAACACAGTTTACGGTATTAGTAAAGTAGCTGGAGAACTTTGGGCTAATTACTATTTTAATAGATATGGGCTTGATGTTAGGTCTATTAGATATCCAGGTGTTATAGGTTATCAATCTTTACCAGGGGGTGGCACCACAGATTATGCTGTTGAGATTTATCATAAAGCTATAAATCAGGAACCATATGAATGCTTTTTAAATAACAAAACAACGTTGCCCATGATATATATGGAAGATGCTATAAGAGCCACTATAGAACTTATGGAGGCGCCATTAAAAAATTTAAGTGTAAGAACGTCGTATAATGTAGCTGGATTGAGTTTTAATCCAGAGGAATTAGCAAGTTCTATTAAAGAGATTTTACCAGAATTTCAAATTAGTTATAAACCAGACTTTAGGCAAGACATTGCTAATAGTTGGCCTGAAAGTATTGATGATTCTAAGGCAAGAAAAGATTGGAATTGGAAACCTAAATATAATTTAAAAAAGATTTCCGCAGATATGATAAAAAATCTACAACTACATTATAATTATAAAACACAAAAATCATAAACTATGTATGCCATTAAAGAAGATTTATTAAAAGATTTAGAGTTCATTAAAGCTAGCGGACTCTATAAAAATGAAAGAGTTATTACTTCTAAACAAGGGGCTGCAATTAGTACAGTTTCGCAAAATAATGTTTTAAATTTTTGCGCTAATAATTATTTAGGTTTAGCTTCAGATAAGGAAGTTATTGAGGCAGGTATAGAAGCTATTAAAACCCATGGGTTTGGGTTGTCTTCAGTTAGATTTATTTGCGGTACACAAGATATTCATAAAGCCTTAGAGCAGAAAACAGCTGAGTTTTTAGGAATGGAAGATTGTATTTTATACGCTGCTGCTTTTGATGCTAATGGAGGATTGTTTGAACCTTTGCTTTCAGTAGAAGATGCTGTGATATCAGATGAGTTAAACCACGCTTCAATTATTGATGGTATAAGGCTCTGTAAAGCAAAAAGATTCCGTTATAAACACAATAATATGGAAGATTTAGAGGAGCAATTAAAACTTGCTTCACCTTTAAGAAGAAAGCTAATTGTAACAGATGGATCTTTTTCTATGGACGGTACTATAGCTCAACTTGATAAAATTTGTGATTTGGCCGATAAATATGGCGCATTGGTTATGGTTGATGAATGTCACTCTACAGGATTTATAGGGAAAACAGGTAGAGGGACTCACGAATACCATAATGTAATGGATAGAGTAGATATTATTACAGGTACTTACGGTAAAGCGCTAGGAGGAGCTTCTGGTGGGTTTACAGCGGCAAGAAAAGAAATAGTAGATATTTTAAGACAACATTCACGCCCTTACCTGTTTTCTAATACGGTTGCTCCAGCAATTGTTGGTGCATCACTTAAGGTTTTAGATATAATATCTAATTCAACACATTTAAGAGATAAGCTAGAACAGAATACAAAATATTTTCGTTCAGAAATGACGAAAGCAGGATTTGATATTTTACCAGGAGTTCATCCTATTGTTCCTATTATGTTATATGATGCTAAACTTGCTCAAGAGTTTTCAAAGAAACTTTTAAGTGAGGGTATTTATGTAGTTGGTTTTTTCTTTCCAGTAGTGCCTAAAGATAAAGCTAGAATAAGGGTTCAGCTATCAGCAGCTCACGAATTAGAACAAATTAAAAAAGCAGTAGACTCATTTGTTAAAGTAGGAAAAGAATTGAAGGTTATATAAATGTTTAGAATTTTATTGTATTTACAGTCAATAGATTTTTTACTTCCGTTTATTAAATTTTGTTAATAAAGAATTGCTTCTCAGTTTTTGAGAAGCTTTTTTTGTTATTCAAACTTTTTCCTAATAAAAAGTAATGTTTCGTTGTAATATGTATTTTGCTTTTTAATTTTTGTTTTAATTATTTTTGTAAAAATAATATCAACAAAAGCAGGTAGCATGAAACTCCATCTTTTAGATAGAAGTAGCATTAGTAATAGTTCTTTTACCACTAAGGTAAATGAATATCCTTATTTTTTAAAAATTTGGCACTATCATCCAGAATTAGAACTTGTGGTTATTCTTAAGAGTGAAGGTACATGCTTTGTTGGTGATAGTATTGAAAAATTTGAGGTTGGTGATGTTGTTCTAATTGGTAAAGATTTACCACATATGTGGTTAAATGATGAAGACTATTTTAATGAAGAGTCTAATAAATCTGCTAAAGCCATAGCTATTCATTTTAAACAAGATTATTTAGGTAACACCTTTTTTAAAACGCCCGAAATGAGTCATTTATCAAAGCTTTTTGAAAGGGCTAAATTTGGGATAAAGTTTTTAAATGTTAGTAAAAATCTTATTTTGGAAATTCAAAATATGATGAAACTAAAAGGCTTTGATAAGACTATTACTTTTTTAACTATTCTTGATAAATTAGCCAACCATAAGCAAACTAAACAATTAGCAAGTGAGGGGTTTGTTAACTCATTCAAATCTTCAAAAAGTGATACCCAAGATAAAGTACAAGCTTATATATTTAAAAATTTTAATAATAATATAAGTTTAGATGAAGCTGCTAATATTGCGCATATGAATACATCGGCTTTTAGTCGTTATTTCAAACGTGTAAACAGAAAAACATTTTCTCGTTATGTAACAGAAATTCGTATAGGTTATGCCTGCAAATTACTTATAGAGAATAAGTTTAATATTTCAGCTATTTGTTATGAATCTGGATTTAAAAATATTTCAAATTTTAACAGACAGTTTAAGCTTATTATGAATTGCACACCCTCTGATTATCTTAAGAATTATAGAATTAAAACATCGTCTATTTAAGTAAAATAATTTTTTATTTTTAATAGATGATTTTAGTTTAAAAAGTGTCTTGATTTTGCAATTTTATAAATCAAACTGTTTTAAAGGCAATAATAGTATTATAATTAGTCAAATATTTGTAAGATGCACTTTTAATAAGACCGTACTATTGTATTTGTAAATTTTACTGTAAATTTTTTATGAGTAACAAAAATAAAATATTAAAAATACACCCAAAGGATAATGTTTTAGTAGCATTAACAGACTTAGCAAAAGGTGAGAAAGTTACGTATAATTCGCAAGAATTTACCCTTCAAGATGCTGTTGCTGCTAAGCATAAATTTACTACAGAAAAGTTAAGTAAGGGAGATGCTGTGTATATGTATGGGGTTTTAGTAGGAAGAGCTAAAAAAGATATTAAAGAAGGTGGGCTCATTAGCACAACTAATTTAGAGCATGATACAGAAAAATACAGTGCAGAGGATTCTGAAAATAAAGAAGTATGGAGTGCTCCTGATATTTCTAAATTTGTAAACAAAACTTTTAACGGTTATCACAGAGCAGACGGGAAAGTAGGTACAGAAAACAATTGGTTAATAATTCCTTTAGTGTTTTGCCAAAACAGAAATGTAGAAGTATTAAAACAAGCATTAGTTGAAAAGTTAGGTTTTGGAAAACAACAACATCTAAAATTAGATGTTGATACACTTATTAATGATTATAAAAATGGTGCTTCTGAAGAAGATATTCTAAAAAAAGATATTTTAAAAGAAGAGAGACATCAATATAAAAACCCGCTATTTCCTAATGTAGATGGTATTCATTTTTTAACCCACGAAGGTGGTTGTGGTGGTGCTACTTCAGATTCTATTGCGCTTTGTCATCTCTTAGCAGGTTACATAAATAACCCTAACGTAGCGGGAGCAACTGTTCTAAGTTTAGGTTGTCAACATGCACAAGCTAGTATTTTAGAAAATGCCTTGGCTAAAATGTCTCCCAATAATAAAAAACCTGTTTTTGTTTTAGAACAACAACAAATTCAATCAGAACAAGAATTATTGGCAGAGGCCGTTAAAAAAACATTTATTGGTTTAATGCAAGCCAACAAAATAGAACGCAAACCAGCACCATTAAGTAAGCTAGTAATTGGTTTAGAGTGTGGAGGTTCTGACGGTTTTTCTGGTATATCGGCTAACCCAACTTTAGGATATGTATCTGATTTAATTGTTGGTTTAGGTGGAGCAACAGTACTTTCAGAGTTTCCAGAATTAAATGGTGTTGAGCAAGAATTAATTAATAGGTGTACTAGTAAAGAGAAGGCAAAAAAATTCTCCCAAATTATGTCTACATACAATGCAAAAGCAGATGCTTTAGGCGCTGGTTTTTATGCAAACCCATCACCTGGAAATGTAAAAGATGGTTTAATTACTGATGCTATAAAATCTGCTGGTGCTGCTAAAAAAGGAGGAACATCACCCGTTGAAGATGTTTTAGATTATACAGAACAGGTAACCAAGCCAGGATTAAATTTATTATGTACTCCTGGTAATGACGTTGAATCAACTACTGGTTTAGCAGGTTCTGGCTGTAACGTTATATTGTTTACCACTGGTTTAGGTACGCCAACAGGAAATCCTATTACGCCAGTAGTAAAAGTTTCAACAAATAGCGCCTTATATAAGAAAATGCCAGATATTATAGATTTTAATACTGGGGCTATTATAGAAGGTAAGGCTTCTATTGAACAAATGGGAGAAGCGTTGTTAGATTTTGTTATTGAAGTTGCAAGCGGAAAATTAACAAAAGCAAAACAATTAAGACAAGATGATTTTATACCTTGGAAAAGAGGTATGTCACTATAACAAAAAGGAGTATTTTTAACATAATTAACCTAAATAAGAATGACAAAATTTAGTTTAAAAAATAAAACGGCTATTGTAACCGGAGGCGGAAGTGGTATAGGAAAAGCCATTTCATTAACCTTTGCAGAGCAAGGCGCCAAAGTTCATATATTAGATTTTAATTTAGAAGCTGCTAAAGAAACAATTAACGAAATTAAAGGTAAAGAAGGACAAGGTGAAGCTCATAAATGTGATGTAGCTAATCAGGAAAATGTTAATAGCATCATTAATAGCATTGCTTCAAAAGAAAAAATAAACATCTTAGTTAATAATGCTGGTATTGCGCATGTAGGTAATATTGAAGCTGTTGAAGAATCAGATTTAGACCGCCTATATAACGTAAATATAAAAGGTGTTTATAACTGTATTAAAGCCGCTTTACCTTCTTTAAAAGTAGATGGCGGAGGTGTTATTTTAAATTTAGCCTCTATTGCATCTACTGTTGGAATTTATGATAGATTTGCATACTCCATGACTAAAGGAGCAGTGCTTACCATGACCTATTCTATAGCAAAAGATTATATAAAAGACGGTATTCGTTGTAATTGTATTGCACCAGGAAGAGTACATACACCATTTGTTGATGGTTTTATTAGCAAAAACTACCCAGGTAAAGAAGAAGAAATGTTTGAAAAACTTTCTAAAACCCAACCAATTGGAAGAATGGGGACTACACAAGAAATGGCAGATTTAGTATTGTTTTTATGCTCTGATGAAGCCGGATTTATAACTGGGTCAAATTATGCAATAGATGGTGGGTTTGTAACCTTAAACGGAAAATAATAACTAATTTATAGACACAAATATATATGAAACTAATAAGATTTGGGGAGGCAGGTAAAGAAAAACCAGGCATCCAATTAGAGAATGGTAAAAGAATTGATGTATCTGCATTTGGTACAGATTATGACGAAGCCTTTTTTGGAGGTGACGGATTAAAGAACTTAGAAAACTGGTTGAAAGAGAATCAAGATGATTGTCCTATTGTTGATGATTCTGTAAGGTTAGGACCTCCATTAGTACGTCCATCAAAAATTGTTTGTATAGGTTTAAACTATGCTAAACATGCAGAAGAAAGTGGTATGGAAATTCCAAAAGAACCAGTGATTTTCTTTAAATCAACTTCTGCTATTGTAGGACCTAATGATGATGTAATTATTCCAAAAGGAAGTGAAAAAACAGATTGGGAAGTAGAGCTAGCTGTGGTTATAGGAAAAAAAGCATCTTATGTAGATGAAGCAGATGCAATGAATCACGTTGCTGGTTATGTACTGCATAATGATTATAGTGAGCGTGCTTTTCAAATAGAAAAATCAGGCCAGTGGTGTAAAGGAAAAGGTTGTGATACTTTTGCTCCTTTAGGGCCATTTATTGCCACAGCAGATGAAATTAAAGATCCAAATAACTTAAACCTTTGGTTAAAATTGAATGGTGAAAAAATTCAAGATAGTTCAACATCAGATTTTATTTTCAACATTCAAGAAGTTATAAGTTATTTAAGTCAATTTATGACATTACTTCCAGGTGATGTTATTTCCACAGGAACACCTTCAGGAGTTGGTTTTGGTTTTGAACCACCAAAATATATGAAACCTGGTGACGTTGTAGAACTTGGTATAGAGGGCTTAGGAACTTCTAAGCAAGTTGCAAGAGCTTACCAAGGCTAGTCTGTATTAATTTTATAATATAAAGTTGTTTTAGTTTTAGGTTTGTTTAACTGATATATTTCAGATTGAGCAAACCTTTTTTTATTAATAATAAAATATATAAGTTGCTCTACTTAGGTTGTTTTTTAAAAAAAGAGCAAAAATAGTATTGCTTTATATCATTTTTTAGATAGACAATTATATATTTTCGTTTTAGTATTGTAAATTAACATTCAGTAAACTAAAACTCATGAAAGTAGGTTTATTTATTCCTTGCTATATAAATCAATTATACCCACAAGTAGGTATAGCAACCTTAGAATTATTAGAAAAACTTAAAGTAAACGTTTCTTATCCGTCAGGACAAACCTGTTGTGGTCAACCTATGGCAAATTCGGGCTACGAATATGAATCTGTAGGTGCCTGTAATAATTTTGTAGAAAACTTTAAAGATTTTGATTATATAGTAACACCTTCCGGAAGTTGTGCTTATCATGTAAAAAAACACTACAATATCATTCCGCAAACAGATGAGGTTACTAAAGTACGTAATAATGTATATGAATTATGTGATTTCATTTTAAACGTATTAAAAGTTAAAAACCTAGGGGCTTCGTTTCCGCATAAAGTAGGTGTGCATAAAAGTTGTCATGGTTTACGTGGGTTGCGTTTAGGCTCTTGTTCAGAATTGGCAATAGACTCGTATTCTTATATTGAAGAATTATTAAGTGAAGTAAAAGGACTTGAATTAATGCCTGTAAAAAGAAGTGATGAGTGTTGTGGTTTTGGCGGAACTTTTGCAGTAACTGAAGAAGCTGTTTCTGTTAAAATGGGTAAAGATAAAGTGCAAGACCATTTAGAAAGTGGGGTAGAAGTAATTACTGCTACAGATACCTCTTGTTTAATGCATTTAGAAGGTTTAATTAACCGTAACAAAAAACCATTAAAGGTTTTACACGTAGCCGAAATATTAAACAGCCAAATGTAATTAAAACAAAACCATCTAACTGACCAACAAAATTAAAACTATGAGTCACGCAAAATTAGCATCCGTATTTAATAAAGACGAAAAACGTGTAGATTGGCACGATAAAGCGTTATGGTTTGTAAGACATAAAAGAGACAAAGCTGCTCATACCGTAAAGGGGTGGGAAGATTTAAGAAATTTAGGTCATGGCATAAAAGCACATATGCTAACTAATATAGATAAATACCTAATTGAATTTGAAGAAAATGCCAAAAATAATGGTGTACAGGTGCATTGGGCGGCAAATGGAGAAGAACACAATAAAATAGTTCATAGCATAATAAAAGAAAACAATGCTAAAAAGGTAGTAAAGAGTAAATCTATGCTTACCGAAGAGTGCCACTTAAATCCCTATTTAGAGAAAGACGGCATTGAAGTAATTGATACTGATTTAGGAGAGCGTATAGTGCAATTAGCTAAAGAACCACCTAGCCATATTGTGCTCCCTGCAATTCATAAAAATAGATTTGAAGTTGATGAATTGTTTCAAGAACATTTAGGAACAAAACCTGCTAATGGAGATCCTCAATATTTAACCAATGAGGCGCGTAAACATCTAAGAAAGAAATTTATAGAGGCAGATGTAGCTATTACAGGTGTGAATTTTGCCATTGCAGAAACGGGTGAATTTGTAGTTTGTACTAACGAGGGTAATGCCGATATGGGTGCGCATTTAGCGCCAGTGCATATAGCTTGTATGGGTATTGAAAAAGTAATTCCAAAACGCGAACATTTAGGCGTGTTCTTGCGTTTGTTAGCAAGAAGTGCTACAGGGCAACCCGTAACCACCTATTCGTCGCATTTTAAAAAACCAAGTGCTGGCAAAAAAATGCACATTATTATTGTAGATAATGGGCGTTCAGAACAATTAAGCAGACCAGATTTTAGAGCCTCATTACATTGTATTCGTTGTGGTGCTTGTATGAATACCTGTCCTATTTACAGACGTAGCGGAGGCCATAGTTATGATTATACTATTCCAGGTCCTATTGGTTCTATTTTATCTCCAGGAAAAGATTTAAAAAAATATAGTACCTTACCATTTGCTTCCACTTTGTGTGGCTCATGTTCAGATGTCTGTCCAGTTAAAATTGATATTCATACCCAATTATATAAGTGGAGACAAATTATAACCAAAGAAACACCACAGCCTTTTGTTAAAAAACAGTCTATGAAGGTTATGGGGAAAATTTTCTCAAAGCCCTCACAATTTGAAACCGTTGGTAAAGTAGCAAGGTGGTCTTTAAGAAACTTACCAAAATCTGTCATCAACTCTAAACCTAATGTTTGGGGTAAAGCCAGAGATTTACCAATAGGCCCGAAGCAAAGCTTTGATGAATGGTATAATAACAGAAATAACAACAAAAAAGACTAAACTATGGGGAGTAGAGAAGCCATATTAGCAAAAATAAAGTCTAACAAACCTGAACCTTTAAGTTTACCTCAAATTGATGCTGGTATTTTTGAAGAAGGTTTAGACATAATTAAAGAATTTACTAAAAAAGTAGAAATTGTTGGCGGTAATGTTTTACAAGCAAGTTCTAATGAAGATGTTATAAACCAAATAAAATCTATCATTCCAAATACTGCTATAAATTATTCTACTTTAGAAAATACACAGGATTTTAACACCCTAGATTTAGCTACTGTTAAAAACCCAAAAGATCTTGAGGATTTAGATATTCTAATTCTAGAAAGTAATCTTGGAGTTGCAGAAAACGGAGCTGTTTGGGTGTCTGATAACGAATTACCAATTAGAGTACTTCCTTTTATTACAAAACATTTGGTTTTAGTCCTTTCTTCTGAAGATATTGTGCCTTATATGCATCAAGCTTATGAAAAAAAACAAAATCAATCTTCTGGTTTTGGAGTTTTCATCTCTGGGCCTTCAAAAACGGCAGATATAGAACAATCATTAGTTATTGGAGCACATGGAGCACTGAGTTTAACCGTTTTTATCAAATAATTATAATAAAAAAACTAACCTTTTGGTTAAAAAGAAAATTTAATAATATTCTGTTTTTAAAAAGTTCCTCTCATTTAAGGAGCTTTTTTTGTACTTTAAAATACAACTCAAAAGGTTTCGTTGTTTTTAATGAAAATATTAGGTTTTTAACTTCCCAACTAATTAAAGATTATATATTTGCAAAAAAACTAATTTTCTTATTTGAAAGATGTTTATTGATTAACTCCTTCAAAAGAAAATATTTGTAAACCTAAAAGTAAACTAATCGTACATTAAAATGAACAAAGCAATTGATCAGCAGGCGGCAGATAATATAAGAGCACTAGCTGTAGCCATGGTAGAAAAGGCCAAATCAGGACACCCAGGTGGGCCAATGGGAGGGGCAGATTTTATGCATATCCTATATTCAGAGTTTTTTAACTATGATCCAACAGATATGACCTGGCCATTTAGAGACCGCTTTTTTATGGATGCAGGCCACTTATCTACTTTAATGTATGCACAATATTACCTTTTAGGAAATTATAAAAAAGAAGATGTTGCTAATTTTAGACAATGGGGTTCCATTACACCAGGACATCCAGAAGTTGATGTAGCTAGAGGTATAGAAAACACATCGGGACCATTAGGGCAAGGGCACACCATGGGTGTGGGAGCCGCTATTGCAGCTAAGTTTTTACAAGCTAGATTTGGTGATTGGATGAACCATAAAATTTATGGTTTTATTTCAGATGGTGGAATTCAAGAAGAAATTTCGCAAGGAGCTGGTAGAATTGCAGGTCATTTAGGACTTAGCAACTTTATCATGTTTTTTGATTCTAATGATATTCAATTATCAACTTCTACTGATGAGGTTACTACTGAAGATACAGCCATGAAATATGAAGCTTGGGGCTGGAAAGTAGTTACTATAGATGGGCATGACCATGACCAAATAAGAAAAGCATTAACTGATGCAAATAACGAAACAGAAAAGCCAACCCTAATTATAGGTAAAACTATTATGGGTAAAGGATGTGTAGCTGCAGACGGAAGTATGTTTGAAGGTTATTGTGAGTTACACGGACAACCAATTGGAAATACTGGTGCAGATTATGAAAAAACGCTTCAGAATTTAGGAGCTGATGTTGAAAATCCATTCGAAATTTATGATGAGGTAAGCGATTTTTATAAAAATTTAATTGCTGAAAAAACAGCTAATGCTTCAAAAAAGAAAGCAGAAATTGAGGCTTGGAAACAAGAAAATACTGAATTAGCAGAAAAATTAGACTTTTTCTTATCAGGAGAACTACCAAAATTAGATTTTGAAACTATAGAACATAAACCAGGGTTAGCTACCAGAGCTGCTTCTTCAAATGTATTAGCTTATTTAGCTGAAAATGTAGAGAATATGATTGTATCATCGGCAGATTTATCTAATTCTGATAAAACCGATGGTTTCTTAAAGAAAACATCAGCCTTACAAAAAGGTGATTTTAGCGGATCATTTTTACAAGCTGGGGTTGCAGAATTAACTATGGCATGTATTGCAAACGGTATTGCTTTACACGGAGGCGTTATTCCTGTGGTGGCAACTTTCTTTGTGTTTTCAGATTATATGAAACCAGCTATTAGATTAAGTGCTATACAAGAATTGCCAGTTAAATATGTATGGACACATGATGCCTTTAGAGTAGGTGAAGATGGTCCAACACACCAACCTGTTGAGCAAGAAGCACAAATTAGATTATTAGAAAAACTTAAAAATCACAGTCATAAACAAAGTTTCTTAGCTTTAAGACCAGCAGATTCTGCAGAAACGTCAGTAGCATGGAAAATGACTATGGAAAACACAAACACACCTTCTGGTTTAATCTTGTCTAGACAAGGAATTAAAGATATTCCTGCTCAAAAAGCATCAAGATATGAAGAAGCTCTTGGAGCAGAAAAGGGGGGGTATTTAGTGAAGGAAGTAGAAAATCCAGATGTTGTTTTAGTGGCTAATGGATCGGAAGTTTCAACCTTAATTGCAGCTGCAGAAATTTTAGAATCACAAGAAAATTTAAAGGTTAACATAGCTTCTATTATTTCAGAAGGCTTGTTTAGACAACAACCTAAAGCCTACCAAGAAAAAGTAATACCAGCAAATAAGCCATTATTTGGTTTAACAGCAGGATTACCAGTAAACTTAGAAGGACTAGTAGGAAAAAAAGGGAAAGTATTTGGGTTAGACCATTTTGGATATTCAGCACCTGCAGGCGTTCTTGATGAGAAATTTGGGTTTACAGGAGCGCAAGTAAGCCAAAATGTAGTAGAGTATTTAAACACAGTTTTAATAAAATAAAAACTAAATAAGATGAAATTTTTTATAGATACAGCTAATCTTGATGATATAGCAGAAGCACAAGCATTAGGAATTTTAGATGGTGTTACAACAAACCCATCATTAATGGCTAAAGAAGGTATTACTGGAGAAGAAAACATATTAAATCACTATAAGAAGATTTGTGATTTAGTTGATGGCGATGTAAGTGCCGAGGTTATTTCTACAGATTTTGAAGGTATGGTAAAAGAAGGAGAAGCACTGGCCGCTTTACACCCTCAAATTGTAGTTAAATTACCTTTAATTGCAGATGGTATTAAAGCGTGTAAGTATTTTTCAGATAAAGGTATTAGAACCAATGTTACTTTGGTGTTTTCTGCGGGTCAAGCCTTATTAGCGGCTAAGGCCGGAGCTACTTATGTGTCGCCATTTTTAGGACGTTTAGATGATATTTCAACAGATGGTTTAAATTTAATTGCAGAAATTAGACAGATTTATGATAATTATGCTTTTGATACGCAAATTTTAGCAGCATCTATTCGTCATACCATGCATGTTATTGATTGCGCTAAATTAGGATCTGATGTTATGACAGGCCCATTATCATCTATCACAGGTTTATTAAAACACCCTTTAACAGATATTGGTTTAGCTAAGTTTTTAGCAGATTATAAAAAAGGAAACTAAATCTATTTTTCTTTATATAAATAAAAAAGCTTCTCATTTTTGAGAAGCTTTTTTTATTACAACAAAAACTAAACTTAAACTACAATTTTACCATTTTAAAGGATTGTTCGGCTCCTAAATTATTTTTAATTTTTACTAAATAAATACTTGGTGGTAGATTAGAAATATTAAAGGCATAACCTTTTTCAAAATCGCCTTCATAGGTTAAAATCTGTTTGCCTGTAAGGTTATAAATAGATACAGAATTCACCTCTTTATTTATTTTAAACTCATTTCTTGTAGGATTTGGATAGACCATTAAACCAGTTTCAAAAATTATGTCTTCTGTACTTAATGAAGCTGTTTGGTTCCCGTATATTTTAAACTCACCAGCATCTAAACTAATAGCTTGTGTTGTATTGGTAATGTTTATAGAAGTATTACCTGTTTCATCCATTAAATCATACCAGGTTCCTGTGTAAGGGAAATTAGGTACAATGCTTTGGGTTGTTGTTTCAAAATTTGCTACAATAACTACATTTTTGAGTTCAGGTCCTGATGTGTTTAAGTCTCCTGTGTAAATATTAATTATTGGGGTTAAGTTTCCAGAATTTATTGTGTAATTGCCTTCAAATACATCTTCATTTATTTTTAAAGCATTAATTCTAGCCCAATCATTATATATTTGACTTCTGTTGGTGTCTCCCAACCAGTTTTCTGTCCATTGTGGTTGTGGTTTGGTGTCTAATTTACAACCATCATTATCATAAGATCCATTTGAACATGTAAAGATAGAATTATCCATTCCTAAATCACCAAAATGCCAAATCATTTTAGGACCAGGGATTGTTAAAGAAACGGCTCCTAGTGCAGACATTCTTCCTAGAGAAGCATTTAAATCGCCCATAATACCTGTGTTTCCATAAGTAACGTTTTTATACATTAACCGTTCTTCATCATGACTTTCGGCGTACCCAACTAGTCTTGGTTCTGTAAATCCTCTTGATACGTGTCCCATTCTACTTATATCAGAATCTGTTGCATACCCCATGGTTAATTGGTTGTAAGAGTCAGTCATTTTACCCCAAAGCATGATGCCTTTTCCTTCATCTGCTTTATAATTGGCCCATTCTATTTCTTCGTCAAGTGATGTTAAGCCATTACCATCTGCATCCCAATCAACACCTAAATGTTCAAAAATAACGTAATGATCAGGGTCTAAGCTCCATGAATAATCGGCATATTGTTTTAGTATGTCAACTCTATCATCATTATAGTCATTGGTACAGCCTTCATTGTTTTCGCAATTATTGGTGAAGCCTTTGGTTAAATCCCAACGGAAACCATCAATTTTAAATTCTTCAATCCAATGTTTAATAACACTTTCTACATAATTTTGTGTTCTAATGCTGTTAATATGGTCAAAATCATATCCAACAGAATAACTGTGAGCTGCTGTAGTGTTAAAATATGGGTTTTCACTGTTTGGGTCTCCCCAACCGTCTCCATCGGGGTCACTCATCCACATTCTAACCATAGGATTTCTACCAAACGCATGATTTAAGGCTAGGTCTAGTATTACAGCAATGCCATTTTGATGACAGGTGTCTACAAATTCTTTAAATTTTTCTTCTGTTCCATAATATTTATCTAAAGCCATATGGAAAGATGTGTTGTATCCCCAGCTTTCATTGCCTTCAAATTCCATAACAGGCATTAGTTCAATGGCATTGATGTTTAAGTTCTTAAAATAGTCTATTTTGTCTATTAAATCCTGAAAGTTTCTATCGGCATCAAAATCTCTAATTAAAACTTCATAAATTACCAAATCTTCTTTTTTTGGTTTTGAAAAATTGGTTACTTGCCAATTATAATCTGTTTGCCCCGTTTGTAGTACGGTTACTTCTCTTTCTTGACCTTCTGGATATTCTGGTAAGTTTGGGTAGGTTGATGCAGGAATGTATGGATCATCAAAAGGAGATAAAACCAAAGTGGAATAAGGATCGGCAGTTTTAACTAATTCTGGAGAATTGGCTGGGGGATTTTTATCTACTACCCAGTATTGGTAAGTTTCTATTTGTCCTGGAGTTAATCCAGTTAAAGTAATCCAAAATTTATTTCTAGTAACGTCCCAATTCATTGCATAGTTAGCATCTGGTTGCCAGTTATTAAAGCTACCAGCTACGTAAATAAAATCCTTTCCTGAAGCATACAAAACTAGTACTGCTTCTGTATCGCTTAAATATGTAATGCCATTTTGATAATCAGTTGGCATTACACTAATGTTTTGTCCGGGGTCTACTAGGGCGTTAAAACTCTTAGTAATAGTGGTGCCATTTAAGCTTACTTCTAAGGTGTAAATTTGGTTGTTTGTTATGTTAGTATGGGTATACGAATAAGATGAAATACCCGATTGTGTGTTAATAACAACATCATTGGCTTTTAGCACGTATTCTGCATTGCCACCAATGTTAGAAGCAGTAATAGATAAACTTTCACCAGAACTGAGAATAGTTGTTGAATTTTGAGCAGGACTACTTAAGCTTACTTGAAATGTACCAACATCAAAATAGAAATCAGAACAGTCATTAGCTTTTAATTCTTGAGAGCCGTCTTCATTTCTAAAGACCATACCCATTTTAATGGCATTTTCAATTTGTGTGCTTGTTAAGCTGTAATAAGTTTCAGGAACCATGGTAATGCTCCAGGTACCATCTCCATTATTAGTCATTTCTCCTGCACCATCGTCTTGCCCCCAGTTACCAACTACGTTATATCCCCAAGGATCAGAATCATCACCTATACCTGAGTGCATATATACTTTTGTAGGATTTGAAAAACCATTACAGTTTGATGCTGTTGAATTAACATCAACGGTGATGGTGATGGATTCATTAACATTAAAGGGATATGGGGTAATGGTAACTTGACCAAAAATAATGCTAGAAATGAAAAAACAAAGTAAAGTAAAAATATTTTTCATAAATTAATAGTTTAGTTGAAAAAGGCTGACCTACTAAGATCAGCCTTTAATTATTTGTTGAAAAATTGTATTAATTAACTTGGTTTAGCTCATAGGTTAAATTAGCTAAATCTAACATAATTCTATAGTTTCCGGCAGTAACAGCAATATTGTCTCCACCACCATCTAAAGTACCATCAACACCTGTGTCTCCGTAATCAGTTCCCCAATCTTCATTCAGTCTAAATTTAATTTCACCATCTACAATTGGTACAATTTCAGCAACCCAAATATCATTACTTAAAGGTGTTAAAGAGAAATCTGGAGTAGCTCCCCAATCGTTATAACCAGATCCTACAATACCCCAAATATCTGTTTCTTCCATTGTGTAGGTGCCATTTTCAAAATCTAAAGTTATGGCATAAAATCCAGCAGTAACAGCAATATTGTCTCCACCATCATCTAAAGTACCATCAACTCCAGTATCTCCAAAGTCTTCAACCCAATCGTTGTTTTTTCTAAATTTAATTTCACCATCAGTTAATTTAACACCAACTTTAAATGTATTTGTTACATAATCATATGTGAATTTTGCATCTGGAGTAGTTCCCCAATCATTGTATCCAGACCCTACAACACCCCAAGAGAATTCTTCTATAGTGTATGTTCCATTGGCAATATCTAAAGTAATTTTATAATCACCTTCGGTAACTGCAATGTTTGAGCCACCAGCATCAAGAGTACCATCGGCATCATTATCACCATAATCATTTGTCCATTCGTTATTTTCTCTAAATTTAATTTCACCATCAACAAGAGATACGTAGGCTACATAAACATCTGCCACATCGGTTGTGTAGAAAGGTGCGTCTGCAAAAGCACCCCAATTATTATAACCAGAGCCTACAATACCCCATGAAGAAATTTCAATACCAGAACCGCTTCCTGTACTTGCTTCTAGTAGGGTAACTGTTATTTGTTGAGTTTCTGTGAACATTTCTGTAGTAGAAGAGGTGTCTCCAGGAAATGCACGAACCCTGAAATTTAGAATACCAGAATTAGGAGCAACAATACCGTATTCTTCAGCTAAAGTTTTTAAAGTACCTATAGAAACTTCAATTTGATTGTTAGCATTAGATAGGGTTGAAACTGTTGTTGCATCTGTAAAGTCTCCTAATATTGAAGATTGTAGTTCATAAGATATATTAGTTTGTACGCCAAAATCTGCATCGTTAAAAGAAAATACAGCACCAATATTGTTGTTTGTACTTGTTTCTGCAGGTAATACATATTCTGATAAAAATGTATTATTAAATGCGAATTCACCTTGAGGTGCAGCGGTAAAAACTAAATCATCGTCTGTATCGCATGCGGTTATACTCAAAAATAGAGTAAAGATTATTACTAAAGGTTTTATATAATTTTTCATTTTATTTAGTTTTAGTTTAATAGCCTGGGTTTTGCGTTAAGTTAGGATTAGAAAGAATGGTGTTAGATGGTATAGGGAATAAATTTCTAAAGTCTGAGACAGCAGTTCCGTTGGCTGAATTTCCTTTAAAAGGCCATAGGTAGGAGTTGGTTGTGAAATAGTCATATCTAACTAAATCTGTTCGTCTTTGTCCTTCCCAGTAAAGTTCTCTGGCTCTTTCATCTAAGATAAAATCTAAAGTTAAATCAGATTCAGAAATATTTCCGGAAGTATCTCCATAGGCTCTTTCTCTAAGTTCATTAATTAAAGACACAGCAGTTGTGTTGCTTCCGCTAGAACCTCTTAAGGTAGCTTCGGCGTAGTTAAGGTAAATTTCTGCAAGTCTAATTAAAGGTAAATCTGTATCAGCAAAGTTTCCAGAGGCATCACTACCTTGATTGCCTTGAGAATCTAAATTAGAGAATTTAGTTATAGCATACCCATCGTTAAAAGAAGTGATATCTGAAATTTCAAGATTTTGACCATCTGTATAAAACATAGCGCGTTGATCTCCAGATTCCATTTTATTAACAAGAGCACTAGTGGTTCTGTTACCTGCCCAACCACCATTTACACCAAATGCACTAGCATCCATACTACCGCCTATAGCAGCATGAATTAAGAATGTAGAGCCTCCATAAGTTTGACTGTTAAGACCATCAAAATTAGCAGTGAAAATAAATTCATTTTGAGCGCCGTTAGTATCGTTATCGGCTAAAAACAATTCATCATAAGCTGTACCGTTTCCATTGGTGTCTGTAGTGTTAATGATATAAGATGAGTTAATAACATTTTCTGAAAAAGTTATACAATCTTCATATCTGCTAGTACTTGTCCAAACTTCGGCATTTAAGTAAAGTTTAGATAGAAGCGCCCATGCAGCTACTTCATCTACACGACCATATTCATTTGCACCGCTACTGGCTAAATTGTTTTGAATGTCTAATAATTCTGTTTCTATAAAGTCGAAAACTTCTTCTCGTGTGCTTTGAGAAGGTAATGAAGTTTCTATTTGTGTTACAAGTGGTATATCTCCATATAAATCGATTAAATTATAGTATGCAAATGCTCTGATAAACCTAGCTTCTGCAATGTATTCTGTAACAACATCATCACTTAGGCTAGATGCGTTTTCTATAAAGGAATTAGCAAAAGATACTGTTTGGGCTAAACGGTTATACATGGCATCTGTAAAATCGTTACTGGCAGTCCAATACATACCGTGTAAATCTTGTAAACCAGCATCTCCCCAAGCAACAACAGCATTATCTGTTGTAAGTTCGTTTAGGTTAAACAACATTCTGGTGTATTGAGAGAACCCTTCATCTATATTAGAAATATCAGCTTGTCCTGCAGGTCCTTCTTGTCCTGTAAGTGCAAAACTTGCATAAACTTTAGCAAGAGCACTTTTAGCTTCCTCTGCGTTTGAAAAAACATCTTCTTCTGTGAAGCTGTCTGGGTCTATTGGCGATTGGTCTAAATCGTCGTGACAACTAGCGGCAAATAATAATACGGCTAGAGGAAAAATTAGGTTTTTTATTAATGTCTTCATAGTTTACTTTTTTTAAAAATCGAAATTAACGCCTAACACGAATGATCTAGGTCTGGGGTAAAAGTTGTTATCTATACCACCAGAAATTTCAGGATCAATTCCACTATAATCTGTGAAAAGAGCAACGTTTTGTAGTGAGCCGTAAAATCTTGCATTAATGCCTTTTAGAATTTCATTTGCATTGTAACCAAGTGTTATGTTGTCTATTCTAAAAAACGATCCGTCTTCTACAAAATGATCGCTTAATGCGTTGGTTTCTTCTATGTTATAAAATCCTGTGTTATAGTAATCTGAAACAATATTACTTAAGTAATTATTGGTTGTAGGTACTACATTGTTTAAAATGCCTTTAGAAGCGCTAACATCGTTGTAAACATAATTACCAATACTAGCTCTTGTTACTATAGCTAAATCCCAATTTTTATACCTTAAATCTGTATTTATACCCATTGTAACATCTGCAAGCGCATCTTTATAAAGGTATTTGTCATCATCATTAATAACGTTATCTCCATTTAAATCTGCAAAAGCGCCTTCAATTGGTTTACCGTTAACATCATAAATTTGTTTGTATACATAGAAACTGTATGGCGATTCACCTTCACGATTCACCTGTACATTGTTACCAGTACCTGTAGAAATGCCACCTGTTGGCTGATCATCTGGTAAGTTAGTTACCTCATTTTGGTTAAATGAAACATTGTAATTTACATTCCACTGAAAGTTTTCGGTTTTAACAGGAATAACATTTAATGCAAACTCTATACCTCTGTTTTCCATGTCTCCAATATTAGCTTGAATGGTGTTAGAGAAGTTTGTAAATGGGTCTACAGTAGAGGTGGCAATTAAATCTTCAGTTTCTCTAATATATGCATTAAATAAACCAGATATGCGGCTATCTAAAAGGCTAAAATCTAACCCTATATTTAATGTGCGACCAACTTCCCATTTAAGATTGTCGTTAATAGCTTCTGGTCTATATGTTTGGTAAAAAGTTGATCCAAACTGATATCCAGCGGTATCTGTACTACCTGTATAGCGTGTTAAAAACAAATAATCTCCTAAGCCATTAACGTTACCAATTTCACCATAACCAACTCTTAATTTTAAGTTGTTGAAAAATGAGTCTTCCATAAAGGATTCGTTAGTAATATTCCAAGCTAATGCTAAAGAAGGGAAAAAGCCCCAACGATCGTCTGGGTTTAATTTAGAAGAAGCATCGGCTCTTAAACTAGCTGTTAAAAGGTAACGGCTATCATAGTCGTAATTTAAACGTCCAAAGTATGATAATAAAACGTTTTTAGATTTATCTATAAATTCATATTGGTTGCCATCTTCTTCGTCTTCACTATCATAACTATAATCGTTATATTCAAAAGATTGATAAGAGTAACCAGCAACCATATTAATATTATGTGTATCCTTAAAGGTTTTCTTATAAGTTAAATATGCATCAAATAATTTGTTTGTAGCTTCTTGCGTGTAGCTTGTAAGAGAACCATTCCAGTCTATATCTGCAGATGATAAATACTGTGATGTAATTTTACGACCATGACTGTTAGATTTATCTAAAGCTACATTTACCGTTGCAGTTAAAGCTTCAAAAAAAGGTAGCGTATAATCAAATTTTGCATTTCCTAAAAAGCGTCTAACCTCTGCGGTATCATCAACCAAGTTTAATAAAGCAACTGGATTTGTTGGAGATAATGAAATTTGAGTATAACCAAGTGGAGCAGAACTATTTTCTACTAACCAACCAGAATAACCACCAAAAGGTGATGAGCTGTCATAAACAGGTTGTGTTGGGTCATAAACTAAGGCGCTACCAATGGCATCACGATTAGCAAATTTATTTTCGGTGTAACTACCTTTAGCGTTTAATTCAATTTTAAGATGATCATCTAAAAGTTTAGGAGTTAAGCTTAATGCACCTGTAAGACGTTCAAAATTATCTCCTTTTAAAATTCCATCATGATTTGAGTAGGATACTGAAGCTCTCATAGGTACACCAAAAGCGCTACCCAAAGCACTAAAGTTATGGTCTTGCCCAAATGCTACTGTATAAATTTCGTCTTGCCAATCTGTATTAGCATTACCAAGTAGGCTTGCTGTTGTATCATCGTAATTAGAATCTAATTCAATAATATTTCTAAATTGATTAGCATTAAGCACATCTATTGTTTTTGTTGGGTTGTGTACTGTGGTAGAAGAGCTTAGGTTAAATGTAAACTCTTTATTTTTTCCTTTTTTAGTAGAAACAATAATAACACCATTAGCACCTCTAGAACCGTAAATGGCAGTGGCCGAAGCATCTTTAAGTACACTTATGCTT
Organism: Seonamhaeicola sp. NFXS20; assembly: GCF_049132085.1. Lineage (NCBI taxonomy): Bacteria > Pseudomonadati > Bacteroidota > Flavobacteriia > Flavobacteriales > Flavobacteriaceae > Seonamhaeicola > Seonamhaeicola sp. NFXS20. The sequence continues at coordinate 44,293 of NZ_JAFMPU010000005.1, forward strand.
TCAATGTCATTAGGGTTAATTAAATTTAAAGGGTTACGAGAACCACCAACACCATCATTATCAATAGGTACTCCATCAATAACGTATAAAGGAGAGCTATTAAGGCTTAAAGATCCTGTTCCTCTAATTCTAATTTCTTGGCCTTCACCAGGAGCTCCGCTGCTAGAGGTTACGGCAACACCTGCAATTTTACCACTAATAAGCTGTTGCGCAGATACTATAGGGCCATCATTAAAATCTTCATCTGTAACCAAGTCTACAGTTCCTGTTAAGTCTTCTTTTTTAACACTACCATATCCAATAATTACAATTTCATCTAATTGTGCTGTGTCTTCGGTTAATTGAACGTCAAGCGTTTTTTGACCATCAAAAACAATTTCTGTAGATTGATAGCCTATAAATGAAAAGACTAAAATGTCTCCTTTGTTGGCTTCAATTTGGTATGCACCGTCAAAATCTGTTGCTGTTCCGGTTGTTGTGTTTTTTATTACAACATTTACTCCTGGGAGCGGAATGGAAGTTGATTTTTCTGTTACTGTTCCTTTAACTGTTGTTTGTGCAAATAAACTTATTGGCACAAAAAACAAGAAAAGCAGCAACTTATTCATTGTTGTCTTCATACAATAACTTTTAGAATTAATTTCTCAGTTTTAGTTAGTCAATATATTTTCACTTCTCGAGGATAAAACTATGTAAAGAAATTGTTAACAGATAATTTTTAATTACGAAATTCTCAGCGAAATCGTTTTCGTGTTAACAACTTTTTATTTTAAAGACAAAAAATTGATAAAACCCTATATTTGAGTGATTAGCTTAATATGTTTATATTTAACTTTACAATTAGAATTTTCTATTTACCTGATTAATAGCTACATGAAAAAAAAGATAACATTAAAACAAATAGCAAAGGAATTAGATGTGTCTGTTTCTACCGTTTCTAAAGCTTTAAGTGGAAGTAAAGAAATTAGTGAAGATACAACACAAAAAATACAGGCATTTGCTAAATTATATAACTATCGGCCCAATAATATAGCTCTTAGTTTAAAAAACAGAAAAACAAAAACTATTGGTATTTTAATACCAGAAATAGTGCACCATTTTTTTTCAACTGTAATTAGAGGTATAGAAAGGGTAGCTAATAGGCGTGGTTATAATGTTATTGTTGGTTTGTCTAATGAATCTTTTGCCAAAGAGGTTATTAATATGGAATTACTGGCTGGTGGTAGTATAGATGGTTTTATATTATCTATTTCAAAAGAAACACTATTAAAACAAGATTATCATCATTTTAACGCTACAATAAACCAAGGCATACCAATTGTTATGTTTGATAGGGTGGTAAATGAAGTAGATTGTGATAAGGTGATTGTAGATGATGAAAAAAGTGCTGTAAAAGCTGTTAAACTACTTGCAGATAAAGGTTGTAAAAATATAGCTTTAATTACAACAATGGATTATGTGAGTGTAGGTAGATTAAGAACACAAGGTTATTTAGAAGCGCTTCAAGATTGTGATATTGAAGCTAATTCTGATTTAATTTTAAAAATAGATGATAGCTTAGATGTTGAAAATCATTTAGAAATTCTAGAAAATGAAATTGAAAACTTTTTTAGAGCTAATAAAACCATAGACGGTATTTTTGCGGTAAATGAACTTTATGCTATAACAGCAATGAAAGTAGCAAGAAAATTAGGGTTTAATATTCCTAATGATATTCAAGTAATAGGATTTACAGATGGGGTGTTATCTAAACATGCCACACCTAGCTTAACAACGGTTAGTCAACACGGTCAAAAAATAGGCGAGCAATCGGCTAATTTACTTATAGATAGGCTAGAAGCAGAAGATTTAGAACAAAATTCTTATATAACAAGCAGCGAACGAAAAAAAGACTTTATTAAAATGGTTATTGAGACCGAAATTATTGAGAGAGAATCTACTAAATAATTTTTTTTAGAATAATTAAAAATCTTTTCTATATCTTTGTTGCAGAATCAAGACTTATATTTTCACTTCTCAAATAAGTTTTGATAAGTAATATCGCTTATCAAATAGTATTAATTAAACATACTATTTAATGGAAAAGCGTAGATTAAGTTTCTGGGAAATATGGAACATGAGTTTCGGTTTCTTAGGAATTCAGATGGGTTTTGCCCTTCAAAATGCTAATGCAAGTAGAATACTTCAAATTTTCGGAGCCGATGTTCATGAACTATCGTGGTTTTGGATAATAGCGCCTTTAATGGGGCTTGTTGTTCAGCCAGTAATTGGTCATTATTCCGATAAAACTTGGGGGCGTTTTGGTAGGCGTAAACCATACTTTCTAGTAGGAGCTATTTTAGCCTCTGTTGGTTTAATATTAATGCCACAAGCAGATTTGTTTATTGCATTTTTACCAGCGCTATGGGTTGGTGCAGGTATGCTCATGATTATGGATGCCTCATTTAACATTGCAATGGAGCCTTTTAGAGCTTTGGTTGGTGATAATCTTAGAACAGACCAAAGAACCCTTGGGTTTAGTGTACAAACCGCTTTAATTGGTTTTGGCGCCGTAATTGGTTCATGGTTGCCATATGCGTTAACTAATTGGTTTGGTGTTTCAAATGAAGCAACAGAGGGAACAGTACCATTTAATTTGGTTTTATCATTCATTATTGGAGCTATTATTTTAATTATTTCAATTTTAGTTACGGTAACTACTACTAAAGAATATTCTCCAGAAGAACTGGCAAGTTTTGATAATGAAACCCTAGAAGAGAGCCCTGATAAAAAATCTAGTTTATTAGATATTTTTGAAGATTTTAAAAAAATGCCAGACACCATGAGACAGCTAAGTTGGGTTCAATTTTTTTCCTGGTTTGGCTTGTTTGGTATGTGGGTGTTTGCAACTCCAGCCATTGCACAACATGTTTATGGTTTGTCATATACAGATAGTAGTAGTGCAGCCTTTCAAGATGCTGGAGATTGGGTAGGTATTTTATTTGGAGTTTACAATTTAGTATCTGCTTTTTATGCCTTTGCATTGCCTAGAATTGCCAAAAAAGTTGGTAGAAAAAAAACACACGCAATTTCATTGTTAATTGGTGGTATAGGCTTGCTTTCTATTTACATTATGCCAGATAAAAATTGGCTAATAGTTTCTATGATAGCTGTTGGTATTGCGTGGGCAAGTATTTTGGCTATGCCTTATGCCATTCTTGCAGGGTCTATTTCACCAAAGAAAATGGGTGTGTATATGGGAATTTTCAACTTCTTCATTGTAATACCTCAAATAATCAACGCATTAATAGGAGGTCCATTAGTTAAGTATGTTTACAGCAATCATGCAGTTTTTGCTTTAATAACAAGTGGAATAAGCTTTTTAATAGCTGCTGCTTTAGTATCAAAAGTAAAAGATGTTGATGATATAATTCAGGAATAAAATGAACAAAATAGGAGTTATATTCGATTTAGACGGTGTTATTGTAGATACCGCCAAGTACCACTATTTAGCTTGGAAAAGCGTAGCTAATAAATTAGGTTTTGAATTTACAGAAGAGCACAACGAACTGTTAAAAGGTGTGAGTAGAGTGCGTTCTTTAGAAATTCTTTTAGATATAGGAGAGGTACAAATTTCTGAAGAAAAAAAACAAGAATATTTAATTAGTAAAAACAAAGAATATTTAGGCTTTATCACAAAAATGAAAGCTGATGAAATTCTTCCTGGAGCTTCAGAACTGTTAGATGCTTTAGATGAAGCCGAAATAAAATATGTATTGGGCTCTGCAAGTAAAAATGCACCGTTAATTCTCAAACAACTAGGGCTTTATAATAGGTTTGCTGGCATTGTTGATGGTAACAGTGTGTCTAAAGCTAAACCAGACCCAGAGGTGTTTTTAATAGGAGCAAAAAAACTAAACCTACAACCAGAACAATGCGTTGTTTTTGAAGATGCAATTGCGGGCGTAGAAGCGGCAAATAAAGCCCATATGATTTCTGTTGGTATAGGTGATAAAAATACCCTTTGTGAAGCAGATTATAATTTTAATGACTTAACAGAAATTCCAGAAGATTTCTTTAAAAAGTTAACGACTTTAAATTGAGAAAACAATGAATCAAGACTATATAAAACCAGATAATTGGTCAATCATAGAAGAAGGCTTTCAGCCTCAATTAGTAGAATCTTCCGAAAGTTTATTTAGTATCGGTAATGGAGCCATGGGGCAACGAGCCAATTTTGAAGAAACTTATACAGGAGAAACCTTTCAAGGTAGCTATATTGCAGGAGTTTATTACCCAGATAAAACCCGTGTAGGCTGGTGGAAAAATGGTTATCCAGAGTACTTTGCTAAAGTACTGAACGCCCCTAACTGGATTGGGATAAACGTTGTTGTTAACGGAGAATCGTTAGATTTAAATACCTGTAAAAAAGTAGAAAAGTTTAGGAGAGAACTAAACATGAAAGAAGGATGGTTGTCTAGAAGTTTTGTGGCAACCTTACAGAACAACACAACCATAGAAGTAACCACAAAGCGTTTTTTAAGCCTAGATTTAGATGAGCTAGGTGCTATAAAATACAGTGTTACCCCAATAAATACCGATGCCAAAATTAGTTTCATACCGTATTTAGATAACGGTATAACCAATAAAGACACCAATTGGGATGATAAATTCTGGGATGTTATAAGGGTGAGCCATGAAAAACAACAGGCTTTTATTGAGGCAAAAACCATGAAGACAGATTTTTATGTTTGTACTTACATGGAATCCCAAATTTCAATTAATGAACAACCTATAACCGTAGAGCCTGCTGTTCAAACTACCTTAAATTATATTTCATTTGAATATGAGCAGGATGTTAATAAAGGAAATCCTTATACGATTACTAAATTTGGAGGATATACGGTTGATAGAAACCACGACAAAACCCAATTAGTTTCGGCTGCAAAAAATGTTTTAAAAGAAGCCTTTAAATTAGGGTATGACACCTTGCTAACTAAACAAAAAGAGGCTTGGGCCAGTATTTGGGAACGAGCAGATATTACTATTGATGGCGATGTAAAAGCACAGCAAGGTATCCGCTTTAATATTTTTCAATTAAATCAAACCTATTTAGGTACAGATTCCAGATTAAATATTGGTCCAAAAGGATTCACAGGCGAAAAATACGGTGGTAGTACCTATTGGGATACAGAAGCGTATTGCATTCCGTTTTATATGGCAACCAAAGATCAAAAAGTAGCCAGAAACTTGTTGGCGTACCGTTATAATCATTTAGAAAAAGCCATAGAAAATGCCGAAAAATTAGGGTTTACAAATGGTGCAGCGTTGTACCCAATGGTAACTATGAATGGAGAAGAATGTCATAACGAATGGGAAATTACTTTTGAGGAAATTCATCGTAACGGTGCTATTGCATTTGCTATTTATAATTACCACCGTTACACGGGCGATTATAGTTATATCCCAGAGAAAGGTTTAGAAGTGCTTATTGGAATTGCTCGTTTTTGGAAGCAGCGCGCTACATTTTCAAAAGATAAAAATAAATACGTTATTCTTGGTGTTACAGGTCCCAATGAGTACGAAAACAATGTTAACAATAATTGGTACACTAATTATTTAGCACAATGGTGCATTAATTATGCTTTAGAAAATATAGAAAAGGTAGAAGAAGAATATGTGCTGGATTTTCAAAGAATTGTTAAAAAACTTAATCTTACCGAAAAAGAATTAGCACTTTGGAAGGCAGTTGCAGATAATATGTATTTCCCTTATTCAGAAAAACATCAAGTGTATTTACAACAAGATGGTTTTTTAGATAAAGAATTAATAACAGTATCAGATTTAGATAAATCGCAACGCCCTATAAATCAACATTGGTCTTGGGACAGAATTTTACGTTCTCCATACATCAAGCAAGCCGATGTACTTCAAGGGTTTTACTTTTTTGAAGATCAATTTTCTGATGAAGAATTAGAACGTCATTTCGATTTTTATGAACCTTTTACCGTTCATGAAAGCTCTTTATCACCTTGCGTACACAGTATTCAAGCTGCTAAATTAGATAGGATGGAACAAGCCTATACTTTTTACTTACGCACCTCGCGTTTAGATTTAGATGATTATAACCATGAAGTACATGAAGGACTTCATATCACTTCTATGGCAGGAACTTGGATGAGTATTGTAGAAGGTTTTGGTGGTATGCGTGTAAAAAATAATATGTTATCCTTTACTCCTAGAATTCCAAAGCAGTGGAAAGCTTATTCGTTTAAAGTGAATTTTAGAGAAGCTATTATAAAAGTCAATGTAACTCAAAACCAAACAAATTTTGAAATGGAAGGTGAGCATGAATTGCAAATTTTAGTTAATAACACTTTGGTAACCATTAAACCAAATACTTTGGTTATGGTTTAATTTTATTTTTTTAGAAATGAAAAAAAATGTGAAATTATTAGTTGTGTTTATACTAACACTTAACTTTTCTTGTCGTAATAAAGAACAACATTTAACTACTATGGCTACTGTTGCTACATCAGAATCTATTACAGAATATCATGATATAGAGCGCATAGAGCCACATAATTGGTGGGTGGGTTTTAAAACTAAAGAGTTACAGTTGTTGGTTAAACACTCTAATATTTCTAAAGCTACTCCAAGTGTAAATTATAAAGGGGTTACTATTAAAAAAGTTCATAAAGCAAATAGCCCCAATTACTTGTTTTTAGATTTGGTAATTGATGAAACAGCTAAAGCAGGAAAGTTTAATATTGAATTTACGTTTCAAGACGGCAATAAAAAACAACAGACCTACGAATTAAAGGCAAGGAAAAAACCTGCCGAAGATTTTGTTGGCTTTAATAGTTCTGATGTTATTTATTTAATTACACCCGATCGTTTTGCAAACGGAGACCCATCAAACGATATTAATGAAAATCTTTTAGAAAAATCCATAAATAGAGATGATGATTATGCCAGACATGGTGGCGATATTAAAGGTATTACAAATCACTTAGATTACATTCATGATATGGGCTTTACGGCCATTTGGCCATGTCCTTTATTAACCAATAATATGCCTCAGGCATCATACCATGGTTACGCAATGACAGATTTTTATGAAATCGACCCTAGGTTTGGAACCTTAGATGAATATTTAGAGCTATCTTCTAAAATGTCTAAAAAAGGCATGAAATTAATCATGGATCAAGTAGCTAATCACTGTGGTTTAAACCATTGGTGGATGAAAGATTTACCATTTAAAGATTGGGTGAATCATCAAGATAATTTTGAAAAAAATAAAGATGTTTGGGATAATAAAAACATCATAAAATCTAATCACGTAAGAACATCTAATCAAGATATTTACGCTTCAAAAAAGGATAAAAAAGAAATGACAGATGGATGGTTTGTTTCTGCAATGCCAGATTTAAATCAACGTAATCCTTTTATGGACAAATATATCATCCAAAACAGTATTTGGTGGATTGAAACAGCAAATTTAGGTGGTATACGTCAAGATACTTATCCGTATTCAGACAAAGATTTTATGAGTACTTGGGCAGGAGCCATTATGCATGAATATCCCAATTTTAGTATTGTGGGTGAAGAGTGGAGTTACAATCCGCTACTTATAGGTTATTGGCAAAATGGAGCAAACAATAAAGATGGGTACAACTCCAATTTAAAATCGCCTATGGATTTTGCTATGCAACGCAATATTGTTGAGGCTCTTAACGAAGAAGAGGCATGGGATAAAGGCTTAGCTAAAATGTATGAAGGTTTAGCAAACGATTTTCATTATGCTAAACCAAAAGATATCATGATATTTCCTGATAATCATGATATGAGTCGCATTTTTACGCAGCTAAAAGGTGATTTAGTTAACACAAAAATGGCAGTAAGCTATATTTTAACCTTACCAAGAATTCCACAAATTTATTACGGAACAGAAGTTTTAATGGGCGATTTTGAAAAACCAGGAGATCATGGCTTAGTAAGAAGTGATTTTCCAGGTGGATGGGAAGGCGATACTGTAAATGCTTTTACCGGAAACGGATTGACCAACGAACAAAAAGAGATGCAATCTTACGTTAAAAAATTACTCAATTACCGTAAGAGCAGTAAAGCCATTCACGAAGGGAAAACAATCCATTTTGCTCCACAAAACAAGACCTATCTGTTGTTTAGAAGGTTTGGAGAAGAAGTGGTGGTGCATATAATCAATAAAAACGATACCCCATTTCAACTTGAATTAGATCGGTTTGAGGAGATTGGCTTAAAAGGTAAAACTTTAAAAAATATCATTACCGGAGAAACTTTTGTTTGGGATGATGTTCTAGAACTAAAAGAAAAAGGTAGCCTAATTTTAACTACAAAGATTTAATAATATGAGGCGTTTTTTTATAATAAGTTGCTTATTCTTTTTTATGTCTTGCAAAACAGATAAAAAACACAATATTTCAAAAACAGCTAAAGCACTTTCAACGCATGTTTTTAAAATTGAAAATGCTACTTTGTTCAGTGGCTCATTATATAGAATAGATAGCATACAGTCTAAATATATAACACCAAGACCAGTAGATGTTTGGTTGCCAGAAAACTATTCAAAAGAAAAGAAATATGCCGTTTTATATATGCATGACGGACAGATGTTGTTTGATAGCACCACGACATGGAATAAACAAGAATGGAAAGTAGATGAGTGGGCATCTAAACTTATGAACGATAAAATAACCAAAGACTTTATTGTAGTTGGTATTCATAATATCAAAGAGTTAAGGTGGTTTGATTTATTTCCACAAAAAGCTTTTTATAACCTAGAAGAAGACACAGATGTAGCCATGCTTCATGATGGTTACGATGGCTTTGAAGAGTCGCTATTAAACGGCGATAATTACCTTAAATTTTTGGTAGAAGAATTAAAGCCGTTCATAGATTCTAAATACTCCGTTTATACCAACAGAGAAAATACATATGTAGCAGGTTCTAGCATGGGTGGATTAATGAGTATGTACGCTATTTGCGAATATCCCGATGTTTTTTATGGAGCAGCTTGTCTTTCAACGCATTGGGAAGGAGCTGCCCCGATAGAAAATAATCCGTTGCCAAATGCTATTTTTAAATACATGGAAGCTAATTTACCATCGGCAGAAACCCATAAACTTTATTTTGATTATGGAACAGAAACACTAGATGCGCATTACCCCAAACACGCCCCTAAAGTAGATGAAATATTAACATCTAAGGGGTATGATAAAACGAACTCAAAAAATTTAATGTTTGAGGGAACAAACCATTCAGAACATGCATGGAATCAGCGTTTATATGTTCCGTTAACATTTTTATTAGGGAATACAGATGAACAAATTTAGTACAGTCTTTTTATTCGTTTTTGTCGGATTATTTTCATTCGGACAAAATAAGAACAGAACGTTTTTTGATGTAAACTACACTGAAGGAGACTTTCTAACTATAAAAGTAAACGACGGTTTATATAAAATTCAATTTTATACAAAAGATATTGTAGAGACCACTTTTATTCCAAAAGGAGAACAGTTTGATGAGTCCTCACATGCCGTTATATTACAGCCCAAAAAAGTAGATGTAGTTTATAGTTATAGCCCTAAAAATGACAACGTTTTTTTCAAAGCAAAAGAAGGTATAACTGTAAAAATTCAAAAGCATCCTTTTCAAATTTCATATGTTTATAAAGACAAGCCAATTGTTTCAGAAAAAGCAGGTTATGTTAAAAATGATAGTTTAGAAACCATTCAATTTAACCTCACTAAAGATGAAGTCTTGTACGGTGGTGGTGCCCGTGCTTTAGGAATGAACAGAAGAGGAAATAGGTTGCAACTTTACAATAGAGCGCATTATGGTTATGAAACCAGAAGTGAATTAATGAATTACACCATGCCAATTGTACTATCATCTAATCAGTATATGATTCACTTTGATAATGCTCCAATTGGTTTTTTAGATTTAGATAGTAAAGGTGATAATACGCTTGCCTATGAAACTATTTCTGGTAGAAAAACCTATCAGGTTATTGTAGGCGAAAATTGGTATGATTTATTAGATAATTATACCAATTTAACAGGAAAACAACCAATGCTGCCACGTTGGGCCTTAGGTAATTTTTCAAGTAGATTTGGGTATCATTCACAAACAGAAACCGAAACTACTATTGCTAAATTTAAAAAAGAAAAAATTCCTGTTGATGCCGTTATATTAGATTTATATTGGTTTGGAAAAGAGGTTATGGGTACTATGGGAAATTTAGAGTTTGATAAAGATTCTTTCCCAAACCCAAAGCAAATGATTAAAAACCTAAGAGACAATAATGTTGAAACCATTTTAATTACAGAGCCCTTTATTTTAACGACATCAAAAAAATGGGATGAAGCCGTTAAAGAGGATATTTTGGCTAAAGATTCTTTAGGAAATCCATTTACATATAATTTCTTTTTTGGTAATACAGGACTCATCGATATTTATAATCCAAAAGGAGAAAAATGGTTTAAAAATATATATAAAGATTTAGCAAAAAGAGGAGTTACAGGTTTTTGGGGAGATTTAGGAGAACCCGAAGTACACCCAAAAGAACTAATACACGCTACCGGAACTGCCAATGAGCTACATAACATTTATGGGCATAATTGGGCAGAATTAGTTTATGAAGCATCAAAAGAGATTAGTCCAAATAAAAGGCCATTCATATTAATGCGTGCAGGATATTCTGGTTCACAACGTTTTGGTATGGTTCCTTGGTCTGGAGATGTTAACAGAACTTGGGGTGGTTTACAAAGTCAACCCGAAATAGCATTGCAAATGGGTATGCAAGGGCTAGCGTACATGCATTCAGATCTGGGGGGATTTGCTGGTGCCAATTTAGACGATGAATTGTACGTGCGTTGGTTGCAATACGGCGTGTTTAACCCAATTTTTAGACCGCATGCACAAGAAGAAGTTCCTAGCGAACCCGTTTTTAGAAATGAAAAAGCTAAGGATTTAGCTAAAAAAGCTATAGAATTGCGTTATAAGTTGTTGCCGTATAATTATAATTTAATTTATGAAAATGCTAGGTTTGGCAAACCGTTAATGCGTCCACTTTTTTTTGAAGAGCCTAATAATGTAGCGTTATTCAATTATTCAAAAACCTATTTATGGGGAAACGATATATTGGTATCTCCTGTTTTAGAACAAGGCAAAACAGAACAGGAAGTGTACTTTCCTAAAAACGCTATTTGGTTCGATTTTTATTCAGATGAAAAAGTAAAAGGCGGACAAACAAAAACAGTTTTGTTAAAAGAAAATAATATCCCCACTTTTATTAGAGCAGGAGCGTTTATTCCCATGGCAAAACCAATGCAGTCTACCAAAGAGTTCAACGCTAATCATTTAGATGTGCATTATTATTTTGATGAATCTGTAAAAGAAAGTGAAGCAGAATTTTATAATGATGATGGGGCATTAGCCAATGCGTTTGAAGCAAATAATTATGAAATTTTAGAGTGCAAAGCAGAATTTGATAAAAATCGTTTAAAAATTGAATTTGAAGCAAAAGTAGCAGCAAATTACAGCTCCCAAATCAAAAACTTTAACCTTATAGTTCATAACATACAAAAGCAACCAAAACGGATTAATGTTGGAGGAAAAAAAGTGCATGTTGAATGGGATAGTAAAACAAAATTATTAACTGTGCCTGTGGTTTGGGAAGCTTCAAAAGGAAAAAAAGTACAAATAAAATTTAAAAATTAATAAAATGAATAAAACCATTGTTCTGATTTTTATAATAGCGTCTATAATAACTTCTATAATAACGTTTGGATGTAAAAAAGAATCAAAAAAGGAGATGGTTGAAAAAACATCTTTAAACAAAAAGCAAGTTATATATCAGGTATTCACGCGTCTTTTCGGAAATACTAATACTACCAATAAACCCTGGGGAACTATTGAAGAAAATGGCGTTGGAAAATTTAACGATTTCACAGATAAAGCCTTGAAAGAAATTAAAGATTTAGGGGTTACACATATTTGGTACACAGGTGTACCACATCATGATGTTATTACAGATTATACTAAATATGGAATTTCAAACGATGATCCAGATGTGGTAAAAGGACGTGCCGGATCACCATATGCTGTTAAAGATTATTACAACGTAAACCCAGATTTAGCTGTAGATGTTAATAATCGTTTAGGTGAGTTTAAAGCACTTATTGAGCGTTCTCATAAAGCAGGATTAAAAGTTATTATTGATATAGTGCCTAACCATGTGGCTAGAAATTATGAAGGTTTAACCAACCCTGAAGGCGTGGTAGATTTTGGTGCTAATGATGATAAATCTGTAACTTATCACGTAAATAATAACTTTTATTACAACCCTGATGAGTCATTTAAAGTACCAGTTTGGGAAAATAATTATTCGCCTTTAGGAGATGAAAAACATCCTTTAGAAGATGGTGAATTTGATGAAAAACCAGCAAAATGGACAGGTAATGGGTCTAGATTATCTCAACCTAGTATGAATGATTGGTACGAAACCGTAAAAATAAATTATGGTATTGCACCAGATGGAACTAAAGATTTTGATGAACTTCCAGAAGGTTTTGAAAATAAAGATTACAAAGAACATTTACAGTTTTGGAAAGATAAAGAAATTCCAGACTCATGGCATAAATTTAAAGACATTGCTCTGTATTGGTTAGATTTTGGAGTAGATGGTTTTCGTTTTGATATGGCCGAAATGGTGCCTGTAGAGTTTTGGAGTTACATGAATTCTAATATTAAAAATAAAAATCCAGAAGCTTTTTTATTAGCAGAAGTGTATAATCCAAGTTTATATAGAGATTATATTAAAAAGGGAAAAATGGATTATTTATATGATAAAGTTCAGTTGTATGATACTCTTAAAAACGTAATGCAAGGACACGGAAAAACAGACAATATTCCACCTATTCAAGAGGATTTAAAAGATATTGAACATCATATGTTGCATTTTTTAGAAAATCATGATGAACAACGTATAGCAAGTCCAGAATTTGCTGGAAATGCAAAAAAAGGAATGCCAGCTATGGTAGTTTCTGCAACTATTAGTACGTCTCCAACTATGATTTATTTTGGGCAAGAATTGGGAGAGCCTGGGGCAGAATATGCCGGTTTTGGAAAACCATCAAGAACATCCATTTTTGATTATATAGGTGTGCCAACACTACAACGCTGGGTAAATAATAAACAGTTTGATGGCGGACAATCTACTATTGAAGAAAAAACATTAAGAGACTTTTATAAACGCTTACTAAACTTTACAATTAATAGTACAGCTTTAGCTGGTAATTATCAAGATATTCATTTGTATAACAGAAAATATACAAATAATTATTCAGATAAAGTATTGTCTTTTGTTAGGTGGAATGATGAAGAAAAGCTAATAGTTGTAGCTAATTTTGACGATTCAAATTCCTATGAATTCAACTTAAAAATTCCGCAAGAGTTAATTAAAGACTTAAGTTTAAAAGATGGAATTTATAGTGTTAAAGATGAATTGTATGGTAAGTATAAGTCAAATTTAAACATTAAAAATTCCACAGGAACTATAAATATTAAAATCAACCCGTTAGAATCGTTTATTCTAAAAATTTATTAAAATGAAAAAAAGCATAATTCTGGCGTTAATTTATGTTCCACTAGTTGTATTTCTTGTCAATTGTAAGGAAAATAGAAAAGAAAAAGATAAAACACCCTTTGTTTGGGAAGGCGCCAATATCTATTTTTTACTAGTAGATAGATTTAACAATGCAGATGCTACAAACGATATTAATTTTAATAGAAACAAAGAAACAGCAGTATTAAGAGGTTTTAAAGGAGGCGATTTAAAAGGAGTAACTCAAAAAATAAATGAGGGTTATTTTACTAATTTAGGTGTAAACGCTATTTGGATGACTCCCATTGTTGAACAAATTCATGGAAGCACCAATGAAGGAACAGGTGTTACTTACGGATATCATGGATATTGGACAAAAGATTGGACAGCCATAGACCCCAACTTTGGCACTAAAGAAGATTTACATGAATTAGTAGAGGCGGCCCATAAAAAAGGTATTAGAATTTTATTAGATGCCGTAATAAATCATACAGGACCAGTAACAGAAAAAGATCCTGTTTGGTCAGAAGATTGGGTAAGAACAGAACCAAAATGTGAGTACACAAATTATGAATCAACTGTAACTTGTACTTTAGTTGAAAATTTACCAGATATAAAAACCGATAGTAATGAAAATGTAGAGTTGCCACAAGTATTGGTAGATAAATGGAAAAAAGAAGGCAGGTACCAACAAGAAATAGCAGAGTTAGATGCTTTTTTTGAAAGAACAGGTTATCCCAGATCACCGCGCTTCTATATTATTAAATGGCTAACAGATTATATTACAGAGTTTGGAATAGATGGTTACAGGTGTGATACCGTAAAGCATACCGAGGCTTATGTTTGGGAAGAATTTAAAACCGAGTGTGATTATGCTTTTGCTAAATTTAAAAAGGAAAACCCAAACAAAGTTTTAGATGATAATAACTTTTATTTAGTGGGAGAGGTTTACAATTACGGAATAAGCAATGGCAAGTATTTTGATTATGGAGATAAAAAACAAAACTATTTTGACAATAAATTTAATAGCCAAATAAACTTTGAATTTAAGTGGAACGCCAAACAAATGCCTATTCAAGAAATGTTTGCTAAATATGATAGTATTCTTCACTCAAATTTAAAAGGGTTTGGTGTTTTAAACTATTTAAGTTCGCATGATGATCATGATCCGTTTGATGCCAAACGCGAAAAACCTTTTGAAACAGCCAATAAGTTATTGTTAGCTCCAGGAACTTCTCAAATTTATTATGGCGATGAATTAGCTCGTGTATTACTTGTTGAAGGAGCTAGTGGAGATGCCAACTTAAGATCTTTTATGAATTGGGAAGCGCAAGAAAGTAACAGTGAAATTTTAAAACATTGGCAAAAATTGGGTCAATTTAGAAATAATCATCCAGCAGTTGGAGCGGGCAAACATCAAATGTTAAGTTCAAATCCATTTGTGTTTTCAAGAAGTTTTTCAAAAAAAGACTATCATGATAAAGTGGTTGTTGGTTTAAATCTTCCAAAAGGAAAGAAAATAATTAATGTATCTTCTGTATTTCAAAATGGTGAAAACCTCCATGAAGCATATTCAAATCAAGATTTAAAAGTTAAAAACGGAAAAGTTAGTGTTAATTCAGAGTTTAGTATTGTTCTTCTAGAAACTAAATAGTAAATTTAGTGTTACTTGTTGTAACATTTTAAGTGTTATGTAGTCTTTATTATAACGACTAACACAAATATTTGTAAATTTGTTTTGCAATACTATTCATATGACCAACATTAACGATAATATAGAATCGCCATTATTTCTAAAAGTAAGTTTTAGTGTTCTTTTAGATTATTATGAAGATTTAGCTAAACATCAAGACCAATTTGTTGCAGCTAGAGCTAAACATGTCTTGAAAATAGCAGAAGATTATCCAGAGTTGCGTAATGGGTTTACAAGTACTAAAATATTAGAAGACAGAAAAGAGGAAATTAAGGTAATACTTCAAGACTCTTTTAGCCCGGTCCTAACTAAAAATGAAATAAAAACAGCATCAATTCCTTTTCATGATATTATTTTTAATAAATCAGAACGTTTTAAAAATATCATAAAAACAGCAGGTGAAGGTTTTCAACTTCACATAAAAAATATGTCAGAAGATTATAGGTATATTGTTGCCTGTACAGTTATTTTAAATTTTTGCTATGGTTATGATTTGAATTTTAAGCGTCCGTTTTATTATGAAATACCAGATGCCAATGGTATTATGAGATATTACAAAATAATGTATAATGCAGATTTTTGTAAAATAAAACCAACACTTTCAGCACCAAAAATTACTCAAGAAGATTATGAAGAATTATTAGATAATTTTGAGAATTTTGACCTTTGGAAAGAGAAATTCCCGCCTAATAGCTACGTTTTTGAAGGGTTTGTTATTTCAAATATTTTTGATGTTACAGATGATCAATCTATATCTAATATAAAATCAACACTTATTTCAGATGAAAGTCACAAAGATGCTTCTTTTATAGAAAGGTTTTATGAAATATTTAGGTCATTACTTGGTCTTAAAGATATAAAGGTGGGGTTTTCTATGTATAATGCAGAAGATAACGCGTTTGAAAGCCTTTATGGAGTTAATGCTAGTAGTTTTTTGTTGGGTGATTTAGAGAAAGAAGATTGTAAAAAAGCATTATGTGTATGGTCTTACAACAGATTAATTAAAGAGCATAAAAACCTATCTATTTCAGATGTAGATAAAGCATATAGCAAATCAAAAGGAAAAATACCTCAAATAAAAGCTTTACATGAACAAGGTATAAAAAGTGCCATTTTTCTTCCTATTGCCAATGACTATGGATTAATGGGAGTTGTAGAAATTATTTCATATAAACCAAAAGCTTTAAATAGTATTAATGCGAATAAATTGGTTGATGTTATGCCTTATATTATTTCGGCTATTGAACGATCTAAAGCTGAAGAAGAAAACCTTATTGAGGCTATAATTCAAAAGGAATGTACATCAATACACCCAAGTGTGCACTGGAGGTTTGTAAAAGAGGCTAAAAATTTTATAAAAGATGAGGTGTTAGGAAAAGAAGCCCGTTTTAGAAAAATTGTTTTTGATGGTGTTTATCCGCTCTACGGTCAAATTGATATTAAAGGATCTTCAGAGGCTAGGAATAATGCAACTAAAGAAGATTTAAAACTACAGTTAAATGCTGTAAAAAGTATATTAAAAAAGGCTACAAAAATAGAGCCACTTCCTATTTATGAGCAATATATCTATCAGGTAGAAAAATATTTAGAAGGATTAGAAGATCACTTTCAAGTAGATAGTGAGCAACAAATTTCAGAGTTTTTCAAACAAGATGTAGAGCCTACTTTTAAACACTTAAGTAAGATTGATGAATTGTCAGAACTCATAGAAGGTTATCATAATAGTATTGATGAAAAAGTAGAAGTACTTTATAAGCACAGAAAAGATTATGATGATACTATTGCTACTATTAACCAAGAAATGGCTTCTTTGTTAGATAGTAAGCAAAAAGAAGCACAAGCAATGTATCCGCACTACTTTGAGCGTTTTAAAACAGATGGTGTAGAGCATAATATGTATATAGGAGAATCTATTACTAAAGAAGATAGTTTTAATCCATTATACTTATACAATTTACGCTTGTGGCAGTTGCAAGTAATGTGTGAAATGGAAAATATGTATTATCAAATGCGGTCAGACCTTCCTGTTTCATTAGATGTGGCTTCCATGATATTAGTATTCAATCAACCTTTGTCTATTAGTTTTAGAATGGATGAAAAGCAGTTTGATGTTGATGGTACATATAATGCCCGATATGAAATTGTAAAAAAACGAGTTGATAAAGCTTATATAAAAGGAACAAACGAGCGCGTTACTCAAAAAGGGAAAATAAGTATAGTCTATTCTCAAAAACAAGACGAGATAGAGTACATGCATTATATTAAGTTTTTACAAGATAAAAACTATTTAGATACAGATGTTGAAATAGTAGAACTTCAAGATTTACAAGCGGTTACAGGGCTTAAAGCTATACGTGTAAGTGTGCTTTATCATAAAAATGAAAATGATAAATCATTCTATACTTATGATGATTTAATGAAAGAAATTAAAGCTTAATCTTATCAATAAAATAGTTTAAGATCCTGCCCCAGAAAATTGAAAAGCAATAGCAAATGCAATAACACTTACAATTATTCCAACCATAAAAACACTGTAGGTAAGTCTAAGAATTTTGTATTTTTTATCAAGAACCAAACCTAAAAAATAAAGGTCTTTTTTCATTGAAGAATACAAATAATCACGGTCTTGCATCATTTCGCCCATAGCCCATTCAAAATCATTAAGCTTCATTTTATGAAAGTTGCCAAAAAATAAAAGGTTAACTTTTTTATTAGCTACATCTTCTTTTGTGAATTTACCTCTAGTAACATTGGGTCTTGTTGCTAAAACAGACAACACAATAGATGCCACTGTTACAACCACAAAAATAACTGTTGGTGTAATTAAATAATAATTTGACGGATTGTCTAGTTTAGGAATAAGATTTGCTAAAACCATAGACACAATAATAGCGTTTACAGAAAGTAAAATATTAGCTTTAGTATCAGCAATATTACTTAGTTGCATGTGGTTTTTTAGAGTAACTCTAAACATAGTTTCTATACCGCGTTCTGGTAATGCAACCTTGTTTTTTTTAAATTTTAATTCTTCTTTTTTTTGCTTTAGTTTCTTTTCATCTACAACTATTTTATTTTTTCTTTTAAGTAACTCAGAAAGGTTTTTGCTTTTTCGTTTTTCCCAAAGTGAAGCAGCTTCGGATGTGTAGAAATGATGTTTTTTAGTTAAGAAAGTAATATTTTCGTCTAACCATTCGGTTTCACTTAATACGTTGTTGTCTAACAATTCCCATTCCTTTCTTAAAAGTTCAGATGATTCTAAATAATTCTTGCTTCCAACATGAGAGCAATCGGCATCTCTAATTATTTTTTCAAGAAATGTTTTAGGCTTATAATCTATTTCAGTTGACATAATAAGTTGGCAAACGGCTTCAATTTTATCTGCAGGATATTTTTTAGATTCTAGAAATTCTCTAGCAATTTTAGTACTGTTTTTTTCATGGTTTTTACATCCTTTAATAAAACCTGTGTCATGTAACCAACTACTTAAGGTAAGCAGTTCTTTATCTGTGTCTGTTAAGTTACAAAGCTCTGCAAGCTCCAAAGATTTTTCCACAACACGTTGTGTATGTGTTAAATTATGATAAACAAAAGATTTGTCTAGTTCTTCATTTAAAAGATTTGTAGCAAATTTTTCGGTTTCTAGTAAAAGGTTACTCATAAATTATAAGGTTTAATGTAAAAATACTAAACTTTGCATTAAAGTATGTAAACGATTTTATTTGTTGTAAATTTCAATCTTTAATTACAATTTGTTGCAAATTAAAAGTGTGTAAGAGAACGAATAAAGTACCGACATATTATTAGTAAAAACAAAGAAAGAAATAATTAATATGATAACTTGGAAAGATGTTATTAATTTTTCGGTAAACGGAAATTTAGAACCAGACCTTCGTGTTGAAAAAACAGAACAAGAGTGGTTAAAACAATTAACACCAGAGCAGTTTAGAATTACAAGACAAAAAGGAACCGAACGCCCACATAGTGGTGCATTATGTACAAGTCACGATGCAGGTAAATATAGTTGTATCTGTTGTGGTTCACCATTATTTGATTCTACAATTAAATTTAGTTCTGGCACCGGATGGCCAAGTTTTACTCAGCCCATAAAAGATAATGCTATTAAGTACCAAAAAGATGATTCTTTTGGTATGGTTAGGGTAGAGGTTATGTGTAACACTTGCGATGCCCATTTAGGACATGTCTTTCCAGATGGACCAGAACCTAGCGGTTTGCGTTATTGTATTAATTCTGAATCTTTACAATTAGAAAAACAAAATGAATAAAAATATACAATTAGCCACATTTGGGGGTGGCTGCTTTTGGTGTACAGAAGCTGTTTTTAAAGAGTTAAAAGGTGTTGAAAAAGTAGTGTCTGGATATTCTGGTGGTAATGCTCCTGGTAAGCCAACTTATAAAGAGGTTTGCTCTGGTTTAACAGGGCATGCAGAAGTAGTTCAAGTAACGTTTGATGCTAATATGATTTCTTATCAAGATATCATAACTATATTTATGACAACACATGATCCTACAACTTTAAACCGTCAAGGTGAAGATGTAGGTACGCAATACAGGTCTGTTATTTATTATCATGATGAAAATCAAAAAGAAATAGCTAATAAAATTCTTAAAGACATAGCTACATATTATGAAAACCCTATTGTTACAGAGCTTAGTCCGTTAGACGTCTTTTATCAAGCTGAGGATTATCATCAAAATTATTATAGTAACAACACAGAGCAAGGTTATTGTAATGCTGTAATAACTCCTAAATTGGCAAAATTCAGGAAGTTATATGCAGAAAAGTTGAAGTAAGAACTTAAGTGTAATTACTATTTTTAAATTTTAGAATTAGCTATTCAAATGACAACCCATTTAAAAATCTTTTTAGCTTTTATTGCGTTATTAACTTTAAATAGTTGCGCTACATACAAAACTCAATACAAGGGAGCTGTTATTACAGGCAATTTTCAAGAAGAAGATATAATACATTCCTTCTACTTAATTGGAGATGCTGGTAATTCGCCAATAGGAAGTAAGTCTATTGCAGTTAAAACTTTAGGTGAAGAACTAAAAAAGGCATCAAAACATAGTACAGTATTGTTTTTAGGTGATAATATTTACCCAAAAGGAATGCCTACTAAAAAATCAAAAAGCAGAGTATTTGCAGAACATCAGTTAAATGTTCAAACAGATATTGTTAAAGATTTTAAAGGCGAAGCTATTTTTATTCCGGGTAATCATGATTGGTATAATAATGGTTTAAAAGGATTAAAACGTCAAGAAAAATATATAGAAGAAAGGTTAGGGAAAAACACATTTTTACCAGAAAATGGTTGCCCAATAGAAAAAGTTGATATATCAGATGATATTGTTTTAATAATAATAGATTCAGAATGGTATATAACAAACTGGGATAAACACCCAACCATGAACGATGATTGCGAAATTAAAACCAGAGCTAAATTTTTTGAAGAATTAGAAGGTTTAATAAAAAAAGCCAGAGGAAAGACTACGGTTTTAGCAATACATCACCCCATGTTTACAAATGGGCCTCATGGGGGGCAATATTCTTTTAGTTCTCATTTAACACCTTTACCAATATTAGGAACATTAAAAAATATACTCAGAAAAACCAGTGGTGTTTCACCAGCAGATATTCAAAATAAAAAATATAACACGCTTAAAAAACGTATAGTTACTTTAGCACAAGAAAATGATAAAGTTGTTTTTGTATCAGGTCATGAACATGGTTTACAATATTTAGTAAAAGATAATCTACCACAAATAATAAGTGGATCAGGATCTAAATCAACCGCTACCAGAAATGTATCTGGTAAATTTTCATCAAGTGAATTAGGATATGCAAGATTAGATGTTTTAAATGACGGATCATCTTATGTTAGATTTTATTCTGCAAATAATAATGAGCTTATTTACCAAAATCAAGTTTATTCAGAAGATGAAAAAGAGTATACAGATAAACACAATGTTTCTTTCCCTAAAGAAGTAAAAGCATCTGTTTACACCAAAGAAGAAGTAAATAAAAGCAAGTTTTATAAAACCGTTTGGGGAGATCGTTACAGAGAATATTACGGTGTTAAAGTTAATGCGCCAACGGTAAATTTAGATACCCTATTTGGAGGCTTAAAACCATTTAGAAAAGGGGGTGGGCATCAATCAAAATCGTTACATCTAAAAGATAAAGCGGGTAAACGCTATGTTATGCGGGCCATAAGAAAAAGTGCGGTTGTGTATCTGCAAGCTATGGCTTTTAAAGATCAATATATCGAAGGTCAGTTTGATAATACCTTAACAGAACAATTGTTGCAAGATTTCTATACAGGCTCTCATCCTTATGCGCCATTTGTAACTGGAGAACTGTCAGATGCTGTAGGTTTATACCACACCAATCCTGTGTTGTATTACGTGCCTAAACAAGATGCTTTAGGACAATTTAATACTAATTTTGGGGATGAATTGTATATGATAGAAGAGCATGTTTCTGATGGTCATGGAAATCTTAAAAGTTTTGGATATTCTAACAAAATAGAAAGTACCGATGATTTAATTAAAAAACTGCGTAAAGATGAAAAATATGAGGTAGATGATATCATGTTTTTAAGAGCACGTTTATTTGATATGGCTATTGGAGATTGGGATAGACATGTAGACCAATGGCGATGGGCCGAGTTTAAAGATAAAGCTTCTGGAAAAATAATTTACAAACCCATTCCAAGAGACAGAGACCAAGCTTTTTCAATAATGGGAGATGGTGCTTTAATGAATTTTGCAACAAGAGTGATTCCGCCTTTAAAATTAATGGAAGGTTTTAATGAAGATATTAGAAATGTAAAAGGTTTTAATTATAGCCCGTTTTCATTAGATATGATGTTGCTTAACAAAACAACTTTAAAACAGTGGCAAGAACAAGCCTTATATGTTCAAGAGCATATTACAGATAATGTTATAGATAAGGCTTTTAAAGAATTTCCTAAAGAAGTACAAACCCAAACAATTTTAGAAATTAAACAAATTTTAAAACAAAGGCTTAAAAATCTACCACAAATAGCAAATCGTTATTACCATACTTTAAGTAAATATGTGCTTGTTACTGGTACCGATAAGGATGATTTTTTTGAAATAGAAAGAATGCCTAACGGAAACACTAAAGTTACTGGGTACAGAATTAAAAATGGTGAAAAGGCAGATATATTTTATGAGAAACTATTTAATACCGATGAAACCAAAGAAGTTTGGATTTATGGAGTAGATGATAAAGATGTTTTTAAAGTTTTTGGCGAAGGAGATAATTTAATTAAAATTCGTTTAGTAGGTGGGCAAAATAACGATGTTTATACTATAGAAAATGGTAAGAAAGTAAAAATTTACGATTATAAAACTAAGAAAAATACCTTCACCACAAATAAAGGAATTAAAAAGCTAACAGATAATTATGAAACCAATATCTATGATTATACCAAGCCTAAAAACAATACCAATCAATTTATTCCAACAATAGGCGCTAATCCTGATGATGGATTAAAAATAGGATTTATAAATACTTATACACATTACGGTTTTGCTAGAAATCCATTTACATCACAACATACTGTTTCTGGAGCATACTATTTTGCAACAAACGGCTATGATGTTTCGTACAATGCAGAATTTGCTAATGTTGTTGGTAACATGAATCTTCAATTAAATGTAAAATTTACAAGTCCTAATTATGCAGTTAACTTTTTTGGTTTTGGAAATGAAACAAGCAATCCAGAGGCTGATGAAAATGACGGTTTAGATGTGGGGTTAAACTATAACAGAGTAAAATTACAAACCTTAAAATTTTCACCAGCATTTATATGGAAAGGTGATTTAGGAGCTAGCTTTAAAATAGGACTTAACTATGAATCTATTGAAGTAGAAGAAACAGAAGGCCGGTTTATAAATGAATTTATAGGTGATAATATAGAAACCAATAATACGTTTTTAGGTGCTAAAATGGAATATAGTTATCATAATAAAGATAATGAAGCCTTTCCTACTTTAGGTATGGAATCTAATTTTCAGTTAGGCTATACAACAAACATAGATAATTCAAAAGGTTTTGGGTATTTTATCCCTTCGTTAGGTATTGATTACAAGGTAATCTCAAGTGGACAATTAGTTTTGGCTTCTAAAGTAAAAGCACATATAAATATTGGTGATGAAGATGATATAGAATTTTACCAGGGCGCTAATATTGGTGCAAATAGCGGATTAAGAGGTTACAGAAACGAACGTTTTACAGGTATGTCTTCCTTTGTGCAAAGTACAGATTTGCGCTTAAATCTTAGAAAAATTAAAACAGGCTTGTTGCCATTAAATTTTGGGGTTTACGGTGGTTTTGATTATGGACGCGTTTGGTACAAAGAAGAAGATTCTAATGTTTGGAATAACTCTATAGGCGGTGGCGTTTTTGCAAATGCAGCAGATGTTATAACTTTAAATTTATCGGCTTTTAATAGCGATGACGGTGTGCAACTAGCCTTTAAACTTGGTTTTGGGTTTTAATTAAGGCTTAATTTGTATAAATTACCTCCTTCACCATGTGCTTTTTCATCAGTAATTAATAATGTGTTGTTGTCTTTAAAGCAAATACCTTCTTTTTGAGAAATGTAATCAAAAGGTATTTCGGTTACATTACCATTAAAAAAATCGTCACCTTTAAAATTAGAGAATACCCAAACAGATTTAGGTGTTAATAATACCATATGTTTACCATCATCACTTATGTCTGCAGAGGTAATCCAGCAATCAGATTCATTGCAAGTGTTAAAAGAACCTACTAATTCTGCAATATGATAACCTTTTGTTGCAGGGAGTTTGTAAAGATTGGTTTTTCCAAAGTTGTTTTTTACACGGCTCTTAGTAAATAAATACAAGCTATCATTGTAATGAAAAAAAGCTTCGCAGTCAAAATACATTTTTTTCTTTTTAGGCGGGAATTTTGTTTGATTTTTAAACTTAAAAGAAATACGTTCAACATCAATTTTTTTCCCTTCTATTAAAGCGGTTTTATTAACTTTTAAAATGGCTAAGTTGTCTCTTTTATTGTTGTTATTGCCAAAGTCGCCAATATAAAGATTACCCTCATCGTCTGATGTTAAATCTTCCCAATCATGATTTTTTGCATTAATTTTTAACTCGCTAATAATTTCTCCTTTGGTATTCAAACCATACAACAATGGTTTGTTTCCGCTGTCATTTAGCATCCAAATTACATTAGTGCTTTCAATAATTTCTGTTCCAGAAACTTCCTTTAAATCATTAGGTAAATCATTTATAAATTTTAATTTCCCTGTATTACAGGATGTTGATAAAGCTAAAAGAAATAAGAACGATTGTTTAAGCATAAAGTAGATTTAAATGCTAAATTTACATTGATTTTTTTATTTATGGAACATTATGATGTTATAATAATTGGGGGTGGTGCAGCTGGCTTTTTTGCAGCAATAAATACAGCTGAAATGAATCCAGATTTACACATAGCTATTTTAGAAAAAGCTAAAGAAGGGCTGCAAAAAGTGAAAGTTTCTGGTGGTGGGCGTTGTAATGTAACACATGCAGAATTTATTCCTTCAGAATTAATACAGAATTACCCAAGAGGCGATAAAGAATTATTAGGGCCATTTCATCAGTTTATGACTGGAGATACTATTGAATGGTTTGAAAAACGCGGAGTAGCCTTAAAAATTGAAGAAGACGGGCGCATGTTTCCAGAATCTAATTCCTCTCAAACTATAATTGATTGTTTTTTAACAGAAGCTAACAAGCATAAGGTAGATGTTTTTTACAGTACTACGGTTCAATCTATAAATAAGCATCATGAATATTGGGAGTTACAAACAAATAAAAATAATTTTCATGCTAAAAACATTGTAGTTGCTACCGGAAGCAGTGTTAAAGTATGGAAATTACTAGAAAAATTGAATCACCATGTAGTAAAACCTGTACCTTCTTTATTTACCTTTAATGTAAATGATAAACGCATTAAAAACATTCCAGGTGTAGTGGTTCAAGATGTTTTGGTTAAGGTTTTAAATTCTAAATTAGAATCTCAGGGGCCACTGCTTATAACACATGTTGGTTTTAGTGCTCCAGCTATTTTAAAACTATCGGCTTGGGGAGCTATAGAATTAGCTGAAAAGAATTACAAATTTCAAATTGAAATTAATTTTATAAACCAAGATTTTCAGGAGTGTTTAGAAACTTTAAAAGACATTAAGCAAGCATTAGCAAAAAAAACAGTTCTTAAGTTTTCGCAGTTTGAATTGCCTAAAAGATTATGGCAACAATTAGTGCTAGCATCAACTATTGAAGAGAGTACTAAATGGGCAGAAATAAATAAAAAGCAATTAGAAGCCTTGGCAACTCAATTAACCAAAGCTGTATTTAATGTTGATGGAAAAAGCACCTTTAAAGAGGAATTTGTTACAGCAGGTGGTGTAGATTTAAAAGAGGTTAACTTTAAAACCTTTGAAAGTAAATTACATAAAAACCTATATTTTGCAGGAGAGGTGTTAAATATTGATGCCATTACGGGAGGTTTTAATTTTCAAAACGCATGGACAGGAGCCTACATTGTTGCAAAAAATATTTCAAATTAAATGAACACTTTCATAGCACTTTTAAGAGGGATTAATGTTAGCGGACAAAAGAAAATCCCTATGGCAGAACTTCGAGAGTTGCTAGAAAAAAAAGGTTTTAAAGATGTGAAAACCTATATTCAAAGCGGTAATGTTATTTTTAATTTTTCAGAAACAAATAAAGACTCTTTGGCTTTAAAAATCCATGAGGCCATAAAAGCACATTTTAGATTTGAAGTACCCGTTTTAGTACTTTTTCCAACGGAATTAAAACAAATATTTAATGATTGTCCATTTCCAAAAGAAAAAAAAGAACATAGTTATTTTACATTTTTATTTACAGGTCCAGATAAAAAATTAGTAGATAAACTTACTGCAATATCTTATCCTAATGAAGAGTTTATAATTACAAACAACTGTATTTATTTTTATTGTGCAGTTGGTTATGGTAAAGCTAAATGCAGCAATAATTTTTTTGAAAATAAGTTAAAAACCACTTCAACAGCTAGAAATTATAAAACCGTAGTAAAGTTGTTATCTTTGACATCTCAAATAAATTAGATGACAGCAAACGATTTTATACCAAAAAAAACATTTAAAAACAGTAAAAACGGAAGCGTAACATGGGAATCTCCAAGTAATATTGCTTTAGTTAAATATTGGGGTAAAAAAGAGAATCAAATTCCTGCTAACCCATCTGTAAGTTTTACCCTTAGCGGTTGTAAAACCAATACTAAATTAAGTTTTTCTAAAAAGAAAATTTCTAATGATTTTTCATTTGAAGTATTTTTAGATAATGAAAAAAAAGACAGTTTTAAACCTAAAATAGATACCTTTTTTAAGCGTATTGTACAATATGTTCCGTTTATAAAAAATTATCATTTTGTAATAGAAACTACCAATACGTTTCCTCACAGTTCAGGAATAGCGTCTTCTGCATCTGGTATGAGTGCTTTAGCATTGTGTTTAATGAGTGTTGAACGTTCTTTAAGTGAAGTAGAAATAGCTGATGATTATTTCAATCAAAAAGCATCTTTTTTAGCACGTTTAGGTTCTGGGAGTGCATGTAGAAGTATTGAAGGCGATTTAGTAGTATGGGGAAAACATAATGAAATTACCAATAGCTCTAATTTATTTGGTGTTAAGTACCCATTTGAGGTTCATGAAAATTTTAAAAATTATCAAGACACTATTTTATTAGTAGATAAAGGTGAAAAACAAGTAAGTAGTACGGTGGGTCATAAATTAATGCACAATCACCCTTTTGCAGAACAGCGTTTTCAACAAGCACACAATAACCTTTCTCAGTTAATAAGGGTTTTTAAAGATGGTGATTTAAATGCCTTTATAAATATTGTAGAAAGTGAGGCATTAACCTTACACGCTATGATGATGACTAGCCTACCTTATTTTATTTTAATGAAACCTAACACCTTACAAATTATTAATAAAATATGGGCTTATAGAAATCAAACAAAATCAAAAATATGCTTTACACTAGATGCAGGTGCTAATGTACATGTGTTATATCCTCAAAATGAAAGTAAACAAGTAATAGAATTCATTAAAAATGAATTAGTTGCATATTGTCAAAATGGACAGTATATTTGTGATCAAATTGGCTTTGGGGCTAAACAATTAACTTAAAAAGCTTGTATTTTGTTTATTAATTGTTTAAATTTGTTAAACAAAATTAAGTTTGTGCCCTCTTAATCAAAATGTTTTATGAAAGGACCACTTTTTTATTCTAAAATATTACTCTTTGGAGAATACGGTATTATCAAAGACTCCAAAGGTTTATCTATACCTTATAGTTTTTACAATGGGGCATTAAAGACAGATAAAAATCTTTCAGGAAAAGCTAAAGAATCAAATGAAAGTTTAAAGAGGTTTACTCAATATTTAGAAACTTTAGATGCTAGTTTGGTTAGGTTTGATTTAGAGGCCTTAAACAAGCATGTTGAAGCTGGTATGTACTTTGATTCTTCCATTCCTCAAGGTTATGGTGTGGGTAGTAGTGGTGCTCTAGTAGCAGCTATTTATGATAAGTATGCTCAAGATAAAATTACGGTTCTTGAAAATTTAACAAGAGAAAAGTTACTTAAGTTAAAAGCAATTTTTTCGGCTATGGAATCTTTTTTTCATGGCAAGTCTTCAGGTTTAGATCCGTTAAATAGTTATTTAAGCATTCCTATTCTCATCAATTCAAAAGACAATATAGAAGCTACCGGAATTCCATCACAAAAAACAGATGGCAAAGGCGCTGTGTTTTTATTAGATAGTGGCATGATAGGAGAAACCGCGCCTATGATTAGGATTTTTATGGAAAACATGAAGCAAGAAGGGTTTCGTAAAATGATTAAAAATCAATTTATAAAACATACAGATGCTTGTGTTGAAGATTTTTTAAAGGGAGATATAAAATCGTTGTTTTCAAATACTAAACAATTGTCTAAAGTGGTGCTTAACCATTTTAAACCTATGATACCAAAGCAATTTCATGACCTTTGGAAAAAAGGACTAGAAACCAATGATTACTATTTAAAGCTTTGTGGCTCTGGTGGTGGAGGTTATATTTTAGGTTTTACAGAAGATTTACAAAAAGCAAAACAAGCACTTGCGGGTCATAAATTAGAAGTAGTTTATAATTTCTAATATCTTTATTTACCCTTAATTTATCTCAGGTTTTCACCAAATTTAGTTTCTATGCTATCAAGACAACAGAAACATATTTTGCTAAAATTCTTTAGTATGTTTTCTGTTATTAGAGGCTATAACATTTTAGTTGTAGTTGTAGCACAATATTTAACATCAATTTATATTTTGGCATCAAATATCCCTTTAAGAGAGGTTGTTTTTGATGTTAATCTTTTTATAATAGTGTTAGCATCAGCAGCTACTATAGCAGGTGGTTATATTATTAATAGTTTTTACGATTCAGAAAAAGATTTAATCAATCGCCCTATAAAATCAAAGTTAGATAGGTTGGTTAGTCAAAACACAAAACTGTCATTTTATTTTGTGCTTAATTTCTTAGCGGTAATTATGGCAAGTTATGTATCTTTTAGAGCCGTAGTATTCTTTTCTTTTTACATTTTTGGTATTTGGTTTTATTCACATAAACTTAAAAGATTACCATTTATAGGTAATTTAACATCGGCAACATTAACTATAACTCCTTTTTTTGCCATTTTTATGTACTACAAAAATTATGAAACCGTCATTTTTGTACATGCAACCTATTTGTTTTTAATAGTCTCTATGAGAGAACTTACCAAAGATTTAGAAAACATAAAAGGAGATTTAGCTCAAGATTACCATACCATACCTATAACTTACGGAGAAAAAGCTTCTAAAATAATGCTTACTACACTAGCAGCATTAACATTAGTACCTACTTACCTTTTGCTTTTTCGTTTTCAAATTGGGTACATGTATATATTTTTTTATTTAGGTATAGTACTACTTTTTCTTTTTTTAATCATACTATGGCGTTCTAAAACAAAAATTCATTATCTCATACTTCATAATATTTTAAAATTTATTTTGCTTGCTGGGGTATTTAGTATTTTACTAATTGATGTTGGTGTAATTTTAAACCGTATTTAATTTTTTTTTTTGAGTGTTACCACGCTGCAATTTTTAATGCGGGTTTTATAATTGGTTAGCATAGATAAAAATTATAAATAGGTGGTCAAAAATCGTCAATCGTAAATTAAAGTATATCTTTGCAAAAAATTAGTGTTTATGAGCAAGCAACAAGGTAAAGGACAAGGAAAATCTTCAGGAAGATTTAATAAAAATAAATCTAAAGGAGTATTAAAAACAAGTGCTTCAGCCAAAAAATCAAACAGCAATGAAATTAGGTTAAATAAGTACATTGCTAATGCTGGTATTTGTTCTCGTAGAGAGGCCGATGTTCATATAGCTACAGGCTTAGTATCAGTAAACGGTAAAGTAGTAACAGAAATGGGTTACAAAGTAAAACCTACCGATGAGGTTCGTTATGATGGTGCTAGAGTAAACCCAGAGCAAAAAGCCTATGTGTTATTAAATAAACCTAAAGGATTTGCAACAACCACTAGTGAGGGTAAAGGACGCACTGTTATGGATTTAGTTGCTAATGCTACTTCTTCAAGAATAAAACCTATTGGGCGTTTAGGCAGAAACTCTAAAGGCTTGTTATTGTTTACAAATGACATTGAAATTGAAAATAAATTTAAAAACTCTAAAAATGGAGTGCCACGTCTATTTCATATAGAATTAGATAAAAACTTAAAACTAGAAGATTTAAAGAAAATCCAAAATGGCTTTAAAATTCAAGGAAAACTCATTTCAGTAGAAGAAATTAGTTATATAGATGGTGCTTCAAAAAAAGAAATTGGTTTAAAAATTAAAAATACTGGTAATACTATTATTCGTACCATTTTCGATTACTTTAACTATGATGTTATAAGTATAGATTGTGTAGCCATTGCGCACCTTACCAAAAAAGATATTCCGCGCGGGCACTGGAAACACCTTTCAAAAGAAGAACTCTCTATGCTACAAATGTTATAAGTTAACGTATAAACTTAAAGCCGTTTTACTTTCTAAATAAACTTAACAATTACATAATATTACGGTACACTTTTTTGTATTTCATTTGTGCTAAGTTTAATTTAAATGCATTGGTTGAAAATTTTATGTTTGAGTTTCAGAAATATTTTTTAAATTGAACCTATATTTTTAGTATTTGTTTTAAAAAATAACCCCAAAGTAAAATGATACGTAAAATTGTAGATTACCAAAAGTTGAATGAAGATATCCTGAATCTTCTTGTAGAGAAGTTTCCTGATGGTTATGATGATGACCATATAATTTCATTTAGGAATGCTAAAAATGAAGTTATAGAGGCTGTTGAAGTGAGAACTGAAGACACCATTTATTTGGTAAAAGTAGGTAAACGCTTAGTACAGGCAATGCAAGATTTTGGTGATGAAGATGATACAGATGATGTAACAACAAGTACACCACCTGCTCCAGAAGCAGATTTTGATAAAGAAGCAGATTAGTAATATTGATTTTGATTAGTTAGATGAAAACCGCGGTTTTTAAGTCTTATCAAGATGGTTATTATACATTTTGGTTTGACAATGGAGACGAACTTTCTTTTGAAGAAGTTCACCCAAAAGCATTGTACAAGTACAATTTAAAAGAAGATGAATCTTTTATAGACAAAACATTTAAACTTTCCTATTCAGAAGTTTTTGATGATTTAGATGATTCTGTAATTTACAGAATAGAGTCACTCACTTTGCTTTAAGTTTGTTTTATAAATATCCCAAAAGAATACGCCATACACAATAAGGTATTCTATAGCAATTACAATAAGGTTTTCATGCTTATTGGCATTGCCTGTTTGTATATATGCTAAATAACTTAAAACAATAACAAAGCTCCACACTAAAGGAAATTTATACTTGGTAAAAACAGACAAAACAAGTAACGTAGCAACATACCAAGGGTGTACTGTGGTGGCTGTAAAGTAATAAAAGCTTAATACCAGCAACATAGCAGTAATAAGCGTTATAGGCGTTTTATTTTTTCTAAAAAAGGATATAATAAGTACAAATAAAACAACTACAACCGGAATTATTTTTCCAATAACAGCAATTTGGTTATAACCTGTAAAGGCATAACCAATTTCTCGAGCAATATAGTATAGGCTTGCATTAAACTCAAAGTTTTGAAACCAAAGCGCCACAGTTTCTGTGTAGTTTGAAATGAATTGACTTGAAAAAAATGGCGCAAAAAGTAAAAGCGTTACACCACCAACAATAGCATAAAATAAAATAAGTTTAGTTATTCCTTGTTTGTTACTTGTAGTATTTGAAGTAAACCACTGTAAAAACAAAGGCAAAAATATTAACGGAATTAATTTTGTAGAAATAGATAAGGCTAAAACCACAGCAGCCCATGCCCATTTACCAGAAACCAATAAATATAAACTCCAAATTAAAAAGAAAATCATAACACCTTCAAAGTGTAAATTTCCGGTAAGTTCTACAATAATAAACGGATTTAAAATATACAAAAAAATAGTATGAACAGGTTGTTTTAGTATTTGTAAAAGCTTTTTACCAAAGTAAAGGATTCCAAAATCGGCAGCTATAATAATTAGGCGTAACCCAATTACAGAACTTAAAATACTTGTTCCGGGAATTAAATTTGAAAGCACAAAACAAAATTGATTAACAGGAGGGTAATTGGTAAAATGACTAGCGTTAAGCTTACCCATACCCACATACAATTCCATTTTATTTTGAAAACCACTTAACAAACCTTGAGATATTTGATGTTCGGGAGTAGATAAATAAGGATTAAGACCCAAAATGGTCATGTTGCCATCCCAAATAAAACGGTAAAAATCTTGTGATAAATTAGGGATAGCCAAAATAAAGATGGCTCTAAACAGGAATGCTATAACAGTTAAAACTTGGGTGTGCTGTTTATAGGTTTTTAAAAACCAATAAAAACACACAAACAATGCTGTGTAAAGCCCTATAAGTTTTAAGTATTGTGTGCGCTCTAAGCTATATGCAAAAGCAATATAAAGCACACAACTAATTAATACTAACAGTAGTGTTTTTTTATATGTTTTTAAAACCGATAGGTTGAGTTGCATAAGCCAAATATAACATTATTGTGTATGTTACCAACAAACTGTAAGACTGAGCCTGTAGAAGTCTTATTTTAGGCATTTCACCAAAGTATTTTTGGTAAAACCTAAAAGATTTTAGGTAATAAAACTTAACCTTTGGTTGTTTGCTTAGTTAAAACCTTACTTGATGTTGTCAGGAAAATTTTCTAACTTCGTTTGAGGACGAATATGAGTTATTAAAAAAACAACTATGTACTTGGATTGTAGGTGTAAGAGGAAATAACCAACTAACATATGGAATAGTTAATTGTAAATATTAAATTATATTTGTCTAATGGCAACAAGGGTTGAAAATATAAATTCTGATATTATAAACTGGGCTATTACTCGTGCGGGTAATAGTCTAGAAGAATTTTATGCAGAAAATCCTGATGTTTTAGATTGGGTAGAAGGAAAT
The DNA here is from genome assembly GCF_049132085.1 of Seonamhaeicola sp. NFXS20. Classification (NCBI taxonomy): domain Bacteria; kingdom Pseudomonadati; phylum Bacteroidota; class Flavobacteriia; order Flavobacteriales; family Flavobacteriaceae; genus Seonamhaeicola; species Seonamhaeicola sp. NFXS20. The sequence goes on from NZ_JAFMPU010000005.1 coordinate 77,338, forward strand.
AAGAAACCTACTATAAAACAATTAGAAAACTTCACTCATAAAGTTCACGTGCCTTTTGGCTATATGTTTATGAATGAACCACCTAAAGAGGAAATTCCTATACCCTTTTTTAGAACTGGAGCAGAACCAAGAGATAAAGTTTCTTTAAATGTTTATCATACTATCCAAATTATAAAAGACCGACAAAATTGGTTGACAAACTATCTGAAAGAAAGTGGTTATCCTGATTTAGATTTTGTTGGAAAATACAATGACAGCTCTGATTATAAAGAAATTGCAAATGACATCAGGAATACTTTAAAATTACCTGTTAATTGGGCTAGCAAACTTGATACTTGGGAGCAAGCTTTAGATTATTTGACATTACAAATTGAGGAAATTGGGATAATTATCAATTTTAATGGAATTGTAGGAAACAATACTAGAAGAAAAATTTTAGTTGAAGAATGTAGAGGTTTTGTTTTAGTAAATAATAAAGCACCTTTTCTATTTATAAATTCCGCAGATGCCAAGGCCGCTCAAATGTTTACTCTAATACATGAAATTGCTCATATATGGTTAGGAGAAAGTGCTGGGTTTGATAATAAACAAATGCTTCCAGCTGATGACCCAACGGAATTATTATGTGATAAAGTTGCTGCAGAATTTTTAGTACCTGAAATTTTCTTTAGAGAAAAATGGAATAGCAGTCAAAATATAAAATATTTAAGTAGAGTTTTTAAAGTTAGTCCAATTGTAATTGCAAGAAGAGCATTAGATTTAAATTTAATTGCTAGACCTTCTTTTTTTGAATTTTATAACAATTATATAGCTGAATTTAAAAACAAAAAAGAAAATCAAAGTTCTGGTGGTAATTTTTATGCAACTGCTAAAAAGAGAATTAGTTTAAGATTTGCTAGTTATGTTAATAATGCAGTAAACGAAAACAATCTTTTATATAGAGATGCTTATAAATTAACTAGTCTAAAAGGTAACACATACGAGAAGTTTATTAATGAATATCTATATCAAGTATGAGTAAATACATTGTAGATTCAAACTTCTTTATACAAGCTCATCGTTCAATTTATCCTCTTGATGTTGTTCAAAGTTTTTGGGTAAAAGTCAATGTATTATCTCAAAATGGAATTATAGTAAGTATCGATAAAGTAAAAAAGGAAATTTACGACAATTCTTCTCACGAAGATGAACTCAAAATATGGTGTGATTCTAATTTACCAGACGATTTTTTTATTAATACAGATACTGTTCTTCAAAATTATATTTCTATTGTAAATTGGACGAACTCGATGTCTCATCATTTCACACCAAGTGCGATCCAGGAATTCCTTGAAACTGATTTAGCAGACCCTTGGCTAGTTGCTTTCGCTATGAGTAATAATTGGACTATTGTTACTTATGAAAAAAGCCAACCTGAAAGAAAAAACAGAATAAAAATACCTGAAGTTTGTAATCAATTTAATGTAAGGTATATTGATACAATCCAGATGTTTAGGGAATTAAACGAAAGTTTTTAAATTAATAATTCCTATATCATAATTTATTATTACTTGTTTATTTACAAAACAGTTAAACCAAACCTCCCAAAATCAATACTATTTATTTTGCTAAATAGAACTTAGCAAACTACCGCGTTAAGGATAGTAGTGGAAAGCCCACAGTGAGGTACGAACGAGGACTTGCAACGGATAGCCTGACCCGATAGGGTAACGCCCAAAAAATATAAACAAAAAAAGCACTTAAAAAGTGCTTTTTTATACGGACGTCTCTGTAGTTTAATTGTGTATTGGCGACTAACTCAAATAATTAAATGATGGTTGACTGTCCTAAATGTATGTTTGTAAAGTTTAAGTTTGTTTCGTCTGGGTTGTTTATAAAATCTTCTATAAAATCGCCCACTTTACTAGTGCTAATATTATCGTATTTTGTGTTTAAATCTGGTGTGGTTATGTGTAGTTTTAATGATTTATCTACACCTTCTCTTACTAAAGCAGCTTCATCATACAATCCAAAATGTTCTAGTAACATAGCGGCACTTAAAATAGAAGCAATTGGGTTGGCAATTCCTTTATTAGTGGCTTTGGTATATGCTCCGTGAATAGGCTCAAACATAGCGTGTTTGTCGCCAATAGAGGCCGAGGCTAATAACCCAATAGAACCTACAATAACACTGGCTTCTTCTGATAAAATATCACCAAACATATTCTCTGTTAAAATAACATCAAACTGGCGAGGGTTGATAATAAGTTCCATGGCGGCATTATCAACAAACAAACAATTTAAAGTAACGTCTGGGTATTGTGTAGCAATTTCGGTTACTACACTACGCCAAAGTCTTGAACTGGCTAGTACATTGGCTTTATCTACCAAAGTTAATTTACGTTTTCTGCCCTGTGCTGCTTTAAATGCTAAATGCGCAATGCGTTCTATTTCAGAACGTTTGTAAGCACAAATATCAGAGGCTTCAGTATTACTAAATTTCTTTTCGCCAAAATAAATACCACTGGCTAATTCTCTGTAAATAAGAATATCGGTACCTTTTATTTGCTTTACTTTTAATGATGATTTGTTTAGTAAATCTTCGTAAGCAATTACGGGTCTTATATTGGTATAAAGATCAAAAGTTTTTCTAAGTCCTAATAAGCCTTGTTCTGGTCTTATTTCTGCTGTAGGGTTATCATCATATTTAGTATTACCAATAGCACCAAATAAAATAGCATCTGCTTTATCGCAAATGCTAATGGTTTCTTCTGGTAAGGGGTTGCCTGTTTTATCAATGGCACTAGCGCCAACTAAAGCTTCATTGAAAGTGAACATATGGTTAAACTCCATAGCAATAGCTTTCAAAACCTTGACGGCTTGAGCAGTGACTTCTGGCCCTATGCCATCACCTGGTAAAACGGCTATGTTTAACTTCATCCCTTTTTATGTTATAATATTTAAGACGACGTAATTTCGTTATAAACAGAAGTCGACTCAATTATTTGATGAATATCACTATCGTTAATTTCTTTTTTCTTATCGGCAAATTCTAAGAATTTACTATAAACTTCATCTAACTGAAGTTTTGTTAATTCATACCCAACATTTTTAGCTCTGTAAGCTAAGGCAGCTCTACCACTTCTTGCAGTTAATACAATAGCAGATTCTGTTACACCAACAGCTTTAGGGTCTATAATCTCGTATGTTTCACGGTTTTTAATAACCCCATCTTGATGAATTCCAGAACTATGAGCAAAGGCGTTGGCACCAACAATAGCTTTGTTTGGTTGTGTGTAAATACCCATACTATCAGATACTAATTGGCTAATACCGTAAAGCATTTCAGATTTAATTTTGGTATCTAAATTTAGGTAAGGGTGTTGTCTTAAAATCATGACTACCTCTTCTAAAGCAGTGTTTCCTGCACGTTCCCCAATACCGTTAATAGTACACTCAATTTGGCGTGCACCGTTAATAACACCTTCAATAGAATTGGCTGTTGCTAAACCTAAATCGTTATGGCAATGGCATGATAAAATAGCTTTATCTATACCTTTAACGTTTTCTTTTAAGTATTTAATTTTAGCACCATATTCACTTGGTAAACAGTATCCCGTAGTATCTGGAATGTTTAAAACTGTTGCTCCTGCTTTAATTACTGCTTCACAAACTCTAGCTAAATATTCGTTATCTGTTCTACCAGCATCTTCGGCATAAAATTCTACATCTTCCACAAAAGATTTTGCATAACTTACAGCTTTTACAGCACGTTCTATTATGGCTTCTTGGTTAGATTTGAATTTGAATTTTATATGAGATTCTGAAGTGCCTATTCCTGTATGGATTCTAGGAGTTTTAGCATGTTTTAATGCTTCAGCAGCAACTTTTATATCGTTTTCAACAGAGCGTGTTAAGCCACAAACGGTTGCTGATTTTACAATTTTAGAAATTTCTTCAACCGATTTAAAGTCGCCAGGACTAGAAACAGGAAACCCAGCTTCAATGATGTCAACACCTAATTGATCAAGCTGTTCAGCAATAACTAATTTCTGCTCTGTATTTAACTTACATCCAGGTACTTGCTCGCCATCGCGCAACGTAGTATCAAAAATTTGAACCTTATTATCAGACATTTATTTAAAATATATTTTCTAATTCTTTTACGAATGTATATTTTGGTTTCGTAAAACACTTAACTTTATATACTTTTTTACGATGTTTAACTACTTCCGTGTTAAGTTAATTAGTTGTTATTCAGTAATTTAAACTTGTTTTTGTAACTATGACAAGAGAGCAAAAAGATAATTTGTTTGTATTGGTAAAGTCACTGTCTAAATCAGAAAAGAGACAGTTTAAACTTTATGTGGGTAGATTGGGGGTAAACGAAGACTCTAAATTTTTAACCCTGTTTAATATTTTAGATAAATTACAAAAATACGATGAGGCAACTATTTTAAAAAAAGGCATTGTTAAAAAACAGCAGCTCTCTAATTTAAAAGCACATTTATATAAACAAATTTTAATTAGTTTACGCTTAAACCCATCACATAAAGATGCTAGAATTCAAATTAGAGAACAGTTAGATTTTGCTACTATTTTATATCATAAAGGCTTATACAAGCAAAGTTTAAAAATTCTTGAAAAAGCCAAAAATATGGCTATTGCTAATGAAGAAAAAAATATTGCCTATGAGATTGTAGATTTAGAAAAAATTATAGAAACTCAATATATTACACGCAGTTTAAGCAATAGAGCCGATGAGTTAACAGTACAAGCTAAAGAATTAAGCCAACAAAACGTGGTAGCAAGTAAGCTCTCTAATTTGTCGTTACAATTATATGGCTTGTTTTTAAAAACAGGCTACGTTAAAAACGACTCAGAACACAAACGTATTACAGAATATTTTCATGCCCGCTTGCCTGAGTATGATATTAATACATTGGGTTTTAGAGAAAAGTTATGGCTTTACAAAGCACATTTGTGGTACAGCTTCTTAACCCAAGATTTTTTAGCTTGTTACAAATACGCCTTAAAATGGGTTACACTTTTTTATGATAATAAAGATATGATTGTGCTTAACCCGGTGTTCTTTATGAGAGGAAATCACTATTTATTAGAGTCCTTATTTTATTTGCGTAAGTATGAAAAATTTAAAGAATATTTAGAAAAATTAGAAACAGTTACTAAAGAAAAATGGTTCCCCGTAGATGATAATATTGATGGATTAGCATTTCTTTATATTTATACCAATAAATTTAATTTACACTTTATTGAAGGAAGTTTTAAAGAAGGCTTATCATTAATTGATGAAGTATTAGTAAAGCTTAAAAATTACAGAAACCGAATTGATGAGCACCATGTAATGGTATTATATTACAAAATAGCAAGTATGTATTTTGGTGCAGGTGATAATAAAAGATGTATCCGATTTTTAGATAAGATAATTAGTAATAAATCACTGCAAATGCGCGAAGATTTATTATGTTTCTCAAGAATTTTAAATTTAGTTGCACACTACGAAGCAGGTTTAGATTATAATTTAGATGTACTCATAAAAAGTACTTATAAGTTTTTAATTAAAATGGAAGACTTATATGAAGTGCAAAAAGAATTCATTAAGTTTTTACGTAACCTTGGAGACATTTATCCACAAGATGTAAAAAATGAGTTTATTAAACTTCATAAAAAGCTTAAAGAGTTTGAAGATGACCCTTATGAAAGTAGAGCATTCCTGTATTTAGACATAATTTCTTGGTTAGAATCTAAAATTGAAAGTAGACCTATAGGCGATGTAATTAAAGATAAATTTGAAAAGGGTTTGAATTGAAAATAAAAAATTTTTCAATAAAAAATTAGGATTTTAATTTTTCTGAACCAATATTTGCAAAACAAAAGTTCAACTCACGTATTGAAATGTTATCAAGAAAGGTGGAGGGATTAGACCCAATGAAGCCTTAGCAACCCTTTAAACTTATTAAAGAAGGTGCTAAATTCTACTTAAACTACCAATTCATTTATTGGTGTTTGGATAGATAACTTAACAAAATTACTTCCTGTAATTTTAAAATTTCTTTGTAACATTTTTCTATGGTAAGTACGTTAGTAATAACGCATTTTGGCTTTTGAATTTATATAATAAATCAAAAAAAAATTAGAAAAATGAGCGATTTAAAATTAGAAACAAACGCATTACACGCAGGACACGATGTAAAAGCAACTGGAGGAACCAGAGCAGTGCCTATTTACCAAACAACTTCGTATGTTTTTAACAATTCAGAGCATGCAGCTAACCTATTTTCATTACAAGAGTTAGGGTTTATTTACACACGTTTAAATAATCCTACCAACCAAATATTACAAGAACGTTTAGCGGCTGTAGAAGGCGGTATAGGCGCTGTGGTATTTGCTTCTGGTACAGCAGCTATTTCAACAGGATTGTTAACACTTTTAAAAGCTGGAGACCACATTGTAGCATCTAGTAGTTTATATGGAGGTACTTACAATTTGTTAAGCGTTACTTTACCTAGGTTAGGTATTACAACAACCTTTGTAGATGCTTCAAACCCAGATAATTTTGCCGAGGCAGTACAAGAAAATACGCGTGCCTTTTTTGTAGAATCTTTAGGGAATCCTAAATTAGATGTATTAGATTTAGAAGCTATTGCTGCACATTCTAAAGCGGCCGGGGTGCCATTTATTGTAGATAATACGGTGGCAACACCAGCACTTTTAAACCCTATTAAACATGGGGCAAATATTGTAATTCACTCCTTAACAAAATATATTGGCGGACAAGGAACATCGCTTGGAGGTGCTATTATTGATGGTGGTAATTTCGATTGGTCTAACGGAAAATTCCCAGAATTCACAGAACCATCACCAGGGTATCACGGTTTAAAATATTATGAAACTTTAGGAGCTGCTTCATACACTTTCAAATTAATTTTAGAAGGCTTACGTGATTTTGGTGGCGCTATGAGTCCTACCAATGCCTTTAATATTATTCAAGGATTAGAAACCTTATCTGTTAGAATAAAACAACACAGTGAAAATGCGTTGGCTTTAGCAAAATGGTTAGAAGAACAACCAGAAGTGGCTTGGGTAAACTACCCTGGGTTAGAAAGTAGCAAATACAAAACATTGGCCGATAAATATTTACCAAAAGGCCAAAGCGGAATTGTTACCTTTGGAGCTAAAGGTGGTTTTGAAGCAGCTAAAACTATTGCAGATAAAACAAAATTATTTTCATTGTTAGCTAATATTGGAGATACTAAATCTTTAATAATCCATCCAGCAAGTACAACACACCAACAATTAAATGAAGAAGAGCAAGCATCGGCAGGTGTTACGCCAGATTTAATTCGTTTGTCTGTGGGTATTGAAGATTTAGAAGATTTAAAAGCAGATTTAAAAGCAGTATTTGCTGAAGTATAAATTAAGAAGAAACAACAAGTTGGAAAACGAGTTACAACATATCATTATAAAAAACTACAGGACCGAAAGTGGCGTCCTAAACCCTGAAATAAAATTAAGTTATCAGGTGTTTGGGAAACCACTTGGTTCTGCGCCTGTTGTGTTGGTAAATCATGCCTTAACAGGAAATAGTAATGTGGCCGGAAAAGATGGTTGGTGGAAAGATTTAATTGGTCATAACAAGGTTATAGATACCAAACTATACACGGTGCTTGCTTTCAATATACCTGGGAATGGTTTTGATGGTTTTATTATTGAAAACTATAAAGATTTTGTTGCGCGCGATGTAGCAAAATTGTTTTTACAAGGTTTAAAAGAACTAAAAACTGGTAAAATTTTCGCTACTATTGGCGGTTCTTTAGGTGGTGGTATAGCTTGGGAAATGGCAGTATTACAACCTAATTTTTCAGAACATTTAATTGTAGTGGCAACCGATTGGAAATCTACCGATTGGTTAATTGCTAATTGCCAAATTCAAGAACAGTTTCTACTAAATTCTAAAAACCCTGTGCATGATGCCAGAATGCACGCCATGTTGTGTTATAGAACACCAGAGTCTTTCAAAGAGCGCTTTCAGCGTACTAAAAATGACGATCTTGAAATTTTTAATGTTGAAAGTTGGCTACTACATCATGGCAAAAAATTGCAAGAACGGTTTCAGCTGTCAGCCTATAAATTAATGAATCAATTATTGAAAACGATTGATGTTACAAAAGGAAGATCGAGCAACTTTAACGTGTTAGAGAACATAGAAGCTAAAATTCATATTGTTGGTGTAGATTCAGATTTGTTTTTTACTGCTGAAGAAAACCGCGAAACACACAAACAATTGGCGTTAACACATCCAAACGTAACCTACAGCGAGATACACTCGGTACATGGGCATGATGCCTTTTTAATGGAATATGACCAACTTGAAAAAATAATAGAAGGCATTTTTGTGCCAAATTCTAAAAGACGAAGAATGAAAATATTGAAGTTTGGAGGGAAATCTCTAGCTAATGGAAAGGGTTTAGAAACCGTACTTTCAATTATTGAAAATAAGGTAAAAGCAGGAGAGCGTATTAGCGTTGTAGTTTCTGCTCGTGGTAATGCAACCGATGACTTAGAAAATATTTTAAACAAAGCCATAAAAGGTGAAGACTATAAAAATGAGTTAGAGGCTTTTAAAGCTTACCAATCAGAGCCTTTAAAAACTATAGATTTCTCTGAAGAATTTTCGGTGCTTGATAAATTATTTGAAGGTATTAGTCTGTTGCGTGATTACAGCAAAAAAACCAAAGATAATATATTGGCTCAGGGCGAATTGTTAGCTGTAAAGCTTATCACTCAATTATTAAATGAAAGAAGTATTGAGGCCAAAGCAGTAGACTCGCGCGAGTTAATTAAAACCGATGAATCTTTTGGTAATGCACAACCGCTTTCAAAAGTATCTAAAGAAAACACCAAGGCGTATTTCAAAAAAAATAATGATGTTGTAAATGTAGTTACGGGGTTTATTGCTTCAAATTTAAAAAACGAAACTACTACCTTAGGTAGAAACGGTAGCAACTATACAGCGGCTCTTTTAGCTAATTATTTAGATGCCGAAGAATTGCAAAATTATACCCATGTAAGCGGTATTTATACGGCAGATCCAAGTTTGGTGCCAGATGCACAACAAATAAGGGAACTTTCGTTTAGTGAAGCTAACGAACTTGCTAATTTTGGCACATCGGTTTTACACGCAAAAACTATCATTCCACTGGTTGAAAAAAATATCAACTTACGTATTTTAAACACATTTAACCCAGAAGATGAAGGTACGCTTATAACTGCAAAACCTAGCACCAAAGAGGTAACATCGTTATCGGTTTTAGAAAATGTAGCGCTTCTTAATTTAGAAGGAAGAGGGTTATTGGGTAAAATTGGTGTTGATGCCAGAATTTTTGGAGCCTTAAGTAATTACGGTATTAGTGTGAGTATTGTGTCTCAAGGCTCTTCAGAACGTGGCATTGGACTTATCATTGATGCAGACCAAGCTACTCAAGCAGTTATTGCTTTAGAGCGTGAGTTTGAAAGCGATTTTTACTCACAAGATGTTAATAAAATAGATGTGGTGGATGATGTAGCAGTAATTTCTATTGTTGGTATTGAATTAAGTTCGTTCCACAAACCATTTAACGCTCTAATTAAAAACCAAATTACACCGTTATTGTTCAATAATACCGTTACAGGAAAGAATGTGAGTTTGGTAGTTAAGGAGTCCGATCTTAATAAAGCATTAAATGTAATACATGGTGAAGTTTTCGGAATTTCAAAAAAGATAAACATTGCCATTTTTGGTCATGGCGGCGTTGGTGGTGCTTTAATAAATCAAATTTTAAAGTCTAAAGACGATATTGAAAAACGCAAAGGCATTAATTTAAATGTGTTTGCCATTGCTAATTCTAAAAAGTTATTGCTAGATAAAAAAGGTGTAAATTCTAACTGGAAAGAAGCCATTGCTTCAAGTGCTTTAAAAAGCTCTATTGATGATATAATTACTTATGCTAAAAATCATCATTTAGAAAATTTAATAGCAGTAGATAATACAGCAAGTTCAACCTTCTATCAAAATTATATTCCTTTAATTGAAGCTGGATTCGATTTAGTATCGTCTAACAAAATAGCCAATACCATTTCTCACGACTTTTATAGAGAATTACGCGAACAACTTGATGAAAACAAAAAGGAGTATCTTTATGAAACCACCGTTGGTGCGGGTTTGCCGTTAATTGATACCATAAAGTTGTTGCACGAATCGGGCGAAAACATTACACGTATTAGAGGTGTGTTTTCTGGGACATTAAGCTATTTGTTTAATAACTTTTCGGTGCAGGATAAACCGTTTAGTGTTATTGTTCAGGAAACTATCGATAAAGGCTTTACTGAACCAGACCCAAGAGAAGATTTCTCAGGAAATGATGTGGCTAGAAAGCTTTTAATTTTGGCTAGAGAGTTAGATTTACAAAACGAATTTGAGGATGTTTCGGTATTAAATTTAATACCTGAAGCCTATAGAGATATTTCGGTTGAAGAATTTTTAGGGCAACTAGATGTTTTAGATGAACAATACCAAAAGATAAAAGAAGCGCAAGAACCAGGGCACGTGTTAAGATACGTTGGTGATTTATCAGGCGATTTATCGCAAGATAAAGGCAATTTAGAAGTAAAATTAGTATCTATTCCAGAAGATAGCACCTTGGGGCATGTAAAAGGTAGCGACGCTATTTTTGAAATTTTTACAGAAAGTTATGGCGAACAACCTATAGTAATTCAAGGTGCTGGCGCAGGTGCAGAAGTAACTGCTCGCGGCGTTTTTGGAGATATTTTAAGGTTGTCTAAACATATTAATTGAAATTTATGAGCAAGAAAAAGCATTTTGAAACCGAAGCTATACGTACACAATCTGAAACTACACAGTTTTCAGAACATTCGGTACCCTTATATTTAACTTCAGGTTTTGTGTTTGATGATGCCGAAGAAATGCGGGCTTCGTTTGCTGAAGAAAAGCAACGCGATTTATACAGCAGATATAGCAATCCTAATGTTAACGAGTTTGTAGATAAAGTTTGCGCTATGGAAGGTGCAGAGGCAGGTTTTGCATTTGCTAGTGGAATGGCAGCGGTGTTTTCAACATTTGCAACTTTGCTAGATGCAGGAGATCATGTGGTGTCATGTAGTTCGGTATTTGGAGCTACTCATGGTTTGTTTACCAAATATTTTCCTAAGTGGAATATTGAATGCTCCTATTTTAACATTAATGAGGTTGAACGTATTGAAGACCTAATTCAACCTAACACCAAATTTATTTACGCCGAAACGCCCACAAACCCAGGTGTTGATGTGTTGGATCTAGAATTTCTAAGTACCATTTGTAAAAAGCATAATTTATTATTAGTTATAGATAATTGTTTTGCAACACCATATTTGCAAAATCCTATTAAGCAAGGTGCAGATTTAGTAATTCATTCTGCTACTAAATTAATGGACGGACAAGGACGTGTTTTAGGGGGGATAACGGTTGGGAAAAAAGAACTGATTAGAGAAATATATCTGTTCTCCAGATTAACAGGACCATCCATGAGTCCGTTTAACGCTTGGGTATTATCAAAATCGTTAGAAACCTTAGCAGTTCGTGTAGAAAAACATTGTGACAATGCCTTAAAGTTAGCAACTTATTTAGAAACGCATCCAAAGGTAAAATGGGTAAAATATCCGTTTTTAAAGTCACATCCAAAGCATGATATTGCTAAAAAACAAATGCGTTTAGGAGGTAACATTGTAGCCTTTGAGGTAAAAGGTGGTTTAGAAGGCGGACGCACGTTTTTAGATAGTATAAAAATGTGTTCGTTGTCGGCCAATTTAGGAGATACCAGAACTATTGTAACGCACCCGGCAAGTACTACACATGCAAAAGTAGAAGCAGAAGTGAAAGCTGCTGCGGGTATAACAGATGGTATGGTGCGTGTTTCTGTAGGCTTAGAGCATGTAGATGATATTATTGCAGATTTAGAACAGGCTTTAGAGAGTTAAATAGTCTCATTTTAAGGTGGTTAAAAATGAAAAAGTGTCATTTTTAATTAAGAATTTTTTAAGATTTTATGTCAACTTTTCATTATAAAGGGTGTGATTCACATTAAAAATTAACTTAAGCTAGTTTGGTACTTTTTTTGCCTTTATAACAATGTCTTTTTGAGGTGAATCAGCATTTTCTACAATGGTTTGCTTTAATAAAGAAACTTTTTAGAAGATGCTGTTTGTAACTTTTCTAGGCAATCAATTTTTTGTTTAATTATTAATTATTTGTTATGGAAGTAATTGATAAGAATGAAAAAGTTTTAAATCTGTCTCAACAATCATCTTTTAAACTTACAGAACTAAAAATGGATGTGAAAGACAACGTTTTAACAGTTCGTTTAAAAGCACCACTTTTAAGTCCTAATAACTATGTAGTTGATGTTTCTGACGGAATTCTAACACTTAAAGTAATGTTAGCCAAAATTGAAACTAACTATGGTGAAATTAAAAAGAAACCAATTTTTGTGGAATGCTTTTTAGTGCTACCAAATAGCAGTTTTAATAGTTTGCTAAACTCTCAATATTCAAATGGGGGACTGTACATTTCCATAGCACAAAACACACCAAAAACGTTATTGTCTTCAGATGCAATAACTGGTATAGCCTAAGTATCTAATAAAATTATTTGTTTAACTAAAATTTTAAATTATGAGCAATCTAGTAACAACTAAGAAAAATGGAAATTTGGCAAAAGTTGATAGATTTGCTGATTTCCCTGCATGGTCTAATTGGATAGATAAAATGTTTAGCACTGATTTTCCTTCTATTATGATGCCTAATTTCAATACAGGAATGACTCTGCCAAAAGTTAATATTAGAGAAACTGCAGATGCCTTTTTTGTAGATATGGCAGTTCCTGGAATGAAAAAGGAAGATTTTACTATAAATTTAGACAATGAAGTATTGTCTATTTCCTCAGAAATTCAAACAGAAGATAATCAGGTAGAAGATAATCATATCCGTAAAGAATATGGTTACTCATCATTTAAGAGAACCTTTTCATTACCTGAGTATATTGATGAGTCTAAAATTAACGCCACTTATAAAGAAGGTATTTTAAGTGTTCACCTTCCTAAAAAGGAAGAAGCAAAACAAAAACCTCCTAAAACAATTAAAATTTCATAAAACAAAAAAACCTCATTTTTTAAATGAGGTTTTTTTAATCTTCAAATGTTTATATTAGCACCATGCTTTCTAAAAGAACTAAATACGGATTAAAGGCCTTAACCTATATTGCCAAAAAAGAGGGAGATCAACCAGTTAGAGTTGTTGAAATTGCTGATAGTGAAAATATTCCTCAAAAATTTTTAGAAAGTATTTTATTAACCTTGAAAAAAGCCGGATTACTTGGTTCTAAAAAAGGAAAACACGGTGGTTATTACCTAAGAAATGAACCATCTAAAATACAAATGACAGATGTTATGCGTGTTTTAGAAGGGCCAATAGCCATGGTGCCTTGTGTAAGTTTAAATTATTACGAAAAGTGTGATGATTGTCCAGATGAACATCAATGTAGTGTTCATAAGCTTATGATTGAGGTGAGAGACAGTACTTTAAAAGTATTCAGAAACACTACTCTAGCAGATTTAGCTCTTAATTAGCTTGATAAATTCTTAAATTTTTAAGGATTTCATGTTTATTTTGTACCAATTACCCGAAAAATATTCCATTATTCTAAAAACTTGTTGATGTTGTTTGTTATGTAATAAAAAGTATTACTTTTGTAATCCCTACTAAATTGATAGGGTTAATATAAAATAATGGCAAATGATAGCGCAAATGTTATTAAAGAGTAAACAAAAAACTACTTATAAAGAGGATAGTGTTGGAGAAAAACCTATACGCAGTGTGGCTAAAGCACTTAGTTGGCGTATTGTTGGTACTTTAGATACCTTGTTGGTGTCTTATATATTAACAGGAAAAATATCGCTTGCAGCTTCTATAGCTTCAGTAGATTTTGTTACAAAATTAATTTTATACTTTTTCCACGAACGTTTTTGGAATCTTATTAAGTGGGGAAAATAATATATAAAAGATATGTTTAAAGAAGAGCAAATACAAAGTTTAAACAAGGAATTTAAAAAAGCTTCTCCTGCTGAAATCATAAAAAAGGCACTAGAGCTTAATGATAAAGCAGTGGTAACAACCAATTTTAGACCTTATGAAGCTGCTATTCTTCATGCTGTAAATTCAGTGAAAAATAAAATTCCTGTGGTATGGTGTGATACAGGTTATAACACACCGCAAACGTATAGGCACGCAGAACAAGTAATAAAAAATTTAAACTTAAATGTGTTTTTATATGTGCCAAAACAAACAACAGCACATAGAGATGTAGTTTTGGGTATACCAAGTGTAGATGATCCTAAACATGCAGAATTTACAGAACAAGTAAAATTAGAACCTTTTAGACGTGCCATGGAAGAACATAAACCAAACGTTTGGTTTACAAACCTGCGCCAAGGACAAACTGCTTTTAGAAACAGTATTGATATTTTTAGTTTAAGTGCCGATGGTGTTTTAAAAGTAAGTCCGTTTTATTATTGGTCAGACGAAAAACTCGATACCTATTTAGAAGAGCATAATTTACCTAACGAATTTAAATATTTCGATCCAACAAAAGCATTAGCAAATAGAGAGTGTGGTTTACACGCTTAAAAATATAATTATGAAGAAAGATACATCGCATATCAATTCGCTTGAAAACGAAGCAATTTATATCATGAGAGAAGTAGCAGCTCAGTTTGAAAAACCTGTGTTGTTATTTTCTGGAGGAAAAGATTCAATTACATTAGTAAGATTAGCAGTAAAAGCATTTTACCCAGCCAAAGTACCTTTTCCTTTATTGCACATTGATACGGGGCATAATTTCCCAGAAACTATAGAATTTAGAGACAGACTTGTAAAAGAATTAGGATTAGAACTAATTGTTAGAAATGTGCAAGATTCTATAGATCAAGGAAAGGTGAAAGAAGAATCAGGACGTTACGCAAGTAGAAACATGTTGCAAACTACTACACTTTTAGATGCACTTGAAGAATTTAAGTTTGATGCCGCAATAGGTGGTGCCAGACGAGATGAAGAAAAAGCAAGAGCTAAAGAACGTATATTTTCAGTTCGTGATGATTTTGGTCAATGGGATGAAAAAAATCAAAGACCAGAGTTGTTTGATATGCTTAATGGTCAAATAGATTTAGGACAAAATGTACGTGTATTCCCCATTTCAAACTGGACAGAACTAGACGTTTGGTCTTATATAGAAAAAGAAAACATAGAAATTCCTTCAATTTATTTTGCACATAAGCGTAAAGTATTCCTAAGAGATGGCATGATTTGGTCTGCAGAAGATGGTATTGTGTACCGTGATGAAGAAGAAGAAGTAATTGAAGAAATGGTGCGTTTTAGAACAGTTGGAGATATGAGTTGTACCGCAGCAGTTTTGTCTGATGCTACAACCATTACAAAAGTAGTTGAAGAGATTAGAGATTCTTCAATTTCAGAACGTGGTGCGCGTATTGATGATAAACGCTCTGAAGCAGCCATGGAAAAACGTAAACAACAAGGGTATTTCTAAAAATTTGCTTTAGCAAATTTTACCTTTAACTATTGGTTTTTAGCCTTTAGTGAGTAATTAAAATGAATTTATAATAGGCTAATAGCAAATAGCTAAAAGCCAACAGCCAAATAAAAATGGAAGTATTAAAAATAGCAACAGCAGGAAGTGTAGATGACGGGAAGAGTACCTTAATTGGGCGTATTCTTTACGATACAAAATCATTAACTACAGACAAACTTGAAGCCATAGAAAAAACAAGTAAACAGCGTGGTTATGATTACTTAGATTTTTCTTTAGCTACAGATGGTTTGGTTGCCGAGAGAGAACAAGGTATCACCATTGATGTGGCACATATTTACTTTTCAACTAAAAAGAAAAGTTACATTATAGCAGATACTCCTGGACATGTAGAATATACTAGAAACATGGTAACAGGAGCATCAACTTCACAAGCATCTATTATTTTAATTGATGCCAGAAAAGGTGTAATAGAGCAAACTAATCGTCATTTTTTCATTAATAATTTACTGAGAATAAAAGATGTTGTTGTAGCTATAAACAAAATGGACTTGGTAGATTATTCTGAAGAAGTTTACAATAAAATTAAAGCCGATTTTGAAGAATTAATGAGTAAAAGAGATTATCAAGATCAAACTATTTCATTTATTCCCGTAAGTGCTTTAAAAGGAGATAACGTAGTTAATAAATCTGATAAAATGCCTTGGTATAAAGGAGAGGCACTTTTAGAGCATTTAGAGAAATTAGACAAAGCCGATATCTTTAATGTAGGTACACCACGTTTCCCAGTGCAATATGTAATTCGTCCTAAAACAGAAGAATTTCATGATTTTAGAGGCTATGCAGGAAAAGTGTATGGAGGTAATTTAAGTGTAGGAGATGAGGTTGTTGTGTTACCTTCTCAAACAAAATCTAAAATAAAAGAAATTTATTTCTATAATGAAAAGTATGAAACGGCATCAAGACGTTCATCAGTTACTATTACTTTAGAAGATGATATTAATGTAAGCCGTGGCGATATGATTGTTAAAGAAGGAGATTTACCAACTATTGAAAAACAGTTTACTGCCAATGTTTGTTGGATGGACTCTAAGCAATTAACACCAGGTACTAAATACATTGTGCAACATGGTGTAAATA
This sequence comes from Seonamhaeicola sp. NFXS20, assembly GCF_049132085.1. Taxonomy (NCBI): domain Bacteria; kingdom Pseudomonadati; phylum Bacteroidota; class Flavobacteriia; order Flavobacteriales; family Flavobacteriaceae; genus Seonamhaeicola; species Seonamhaeicola sp. NFXS20. The sequence goes on from NZ_JAFMPU010000005.1 coordinate 94,109, forward strand.
AAGTTTTAGCTAAGGTAGATACCATTCATCATAAAATTAACCCAGATTATTCAGGTATAGAAGAAGGTGTGTCTGGTTTAGGTATGAATGATATCGCTCAGGTTAGTTTCAAACTAAACAAGCCTATTTTCTATGATAAGTTTAAAGATCATCGTACAAACGGGTCTTTCATTATAATAGATTCACAATCAAATAGTACGGTAGGGGCAGGTTTCATTCAATAAAATTATGGTCTACCGTAAAGACTAAAAAAAGAAACGGAAAAAGAAAAAAGGAAAACACTAAAAAATCCTTTCTATTTAGTTAGGAAGGTGAGGAAACAATGCAAAGTTTTAGAACAGAAATAGAAAATCCGGTTGTTGAAAAGGATATTATTGAATTAGCCAATAAGATTGAACTTTTCAACAATGGTAAAATTGATGAAGAAAAATTTAGAAGCCTTCGTTTAGCTCGTGGAATTTACGGGCAACGTCAAGAAGGCGTACAAATGATTCGTATTAAATTACCTTACGGAAAAGTAAAAAGCAACCAGTTACGCAGAATTTCTGATGTGTCTGATGAATATTCAAGAGGGCGTTTACACATTACAACACGTCAAGATATTCAAATTCACTACGTAGATATTAATCGTACGCCAGAATTGTGGGCAGAATTAGATAAAGATGAAGTAACCATAAGAGAAGCTTGTGGTAACACGGTGCGTAATGTAACTGCTAGTGAAACTGCTGGGATAGACGTAAACGAACCATTTGATGTGTCACCATATGCAGATGCCTTATTCCGTTTCTTTTTACGTAATCCTATTTGTCAAGAAATGGGACGTAAATTTAAAGTGTCTTTTTCTTCTTCAGATGAAGATACGGGGTTATCCTATTTACATGATTTAGGTTTTATTGCTAAAATAAAAGATGGTGTGCGCGGATTCAAAGTGATGATTGGTGGGGGCTTGGGCTCACAGCCACGTCATGCAGATTTATTTTATGATTTTATTGAAACCGATAAAATTATACCACTTATGGAAGGTGTGGTGCGTGTGTTCGATCGTTATGGAGAACGTAAAAGTCGTGCCAAAGCCCGTATGAAATTCTTATTAAAAGATATAGGTTTAGAAGCGTTTAAAGAACTGGTTGATGCAGAACAAAAAGCCATAGAATTTAAATCTGTTCCAATTGATGCAGATGCTTACGAAACATCAACACCTGTTGAGGTGGCTTCTATTCCTGATGTAGAAATTAAGGATGAAGCAGCTTTTAATACTTGGAAAGCAACCAATTTAATTCCTCAAAAACAAGATGGTTATGTTGCTATAGGTATTAAAGTGTTATTAGGAGATTTTTATACAGATAAAGCACGATTATTAGCAGATTTAGTTGAAAATTATGCCGCGGGTGAAATTCGTTTAACCTTGCGTCAAAATATTGTAATTCCGTTTGTAAAGGAAGAATTGGTGCCATTTTTCTACCAAGAATTAGAAAAATTAGGGTTTGTAGAAGCTGGTTATAACAAAGCGGTTGATATTACAGCGTGTCCAGGAACAGATACTTGTAATTTAGGTATTGCAAGTAGTACTGGAATTGCAGATGAGTTAGAGCGTGTTATAAAAGCCGAATATCCGCAGTATTTAAATAACAAAGATTTAGTTATAAAAATAAGTGGTTGTATGAATGCTTGTGGGCAGCACAATATGGCAAATATTGGTTTTCAAGGAATGTCTGTTCGTACACCAGATAAATTAGTAGCACCTGCGCTACAAGTTCTTTTAGGTGGTGGTAATTTAGGTGATGGTAACGGCATATTTGCCGATAAAGTGGTAAAAGTACCAAGTAGACGCGGACCTGAAGCTTTACGTAGAATATTAGACGATTATGAAGCTAATTCAAATGGAAAGTTATTTGTAGATTATTACAAAGAAAAAGGTCAAAAATATTTTTATGATTTCCTTCAAGATTTACAAGATGCGAGCAACTTAACAGAAGCTGATTTTATAGATTGGGGAACTAATGAAAAATATGTTAAAGCCATTGGGGTTGGTGAATGTGCCGGTGTAGTGATAGATTTAGTAGCTACTTTATTTTTAGAAAGCGACGAAAAAATTGAAAACGCAAAAGAATCGGCTAGTAATGGTGTGTATTCAGGAGCTATTTATCATGCGTACAGTTCTATGATTAATACAGCAAAAGCGTTATTAACAGCAGAGAACAAGAAAACTAATACACATGCAGGTATTGTGAAACAGTTTGATGAATTGTTTATAGAAAGCAATAAAATTGAATTGGGCGGAAGTTTTAGCGATGTAGTTTATCAAATCAATAAATTTGCACCTTCTAAAGATTTTGCATTAAAATATATTGAAAATGCTTCCGTATTTTTACAAAAAGTAAGAGCGTTTAGAGAAGCAGAACTTGATACTGCAAATAAACAAGTTGTCTAAAAAATTACATTAATGAGTGTACTAACGCCAAAATTAACCGTTGTAGGTGCTGGTCCGGGAGACGAAGATTTAATTACGCTTAAAGCTATAAAAGCTATCGAATCTGCAAACGTTATCCTGTACGATGCATTAATCAACGAAAGTTTGCTAAAATATGCCTCGGCAAATGCAGAGCTTATTTTTGTAGGTAAACGGAGAGGGTGTTATGCATTTCAGCAAGAGCAAATTAATGAGTTAATAGTTTCTAAAGCAAAAGAAAAAGGACATGTAGTTAGATTAAAAGGAGGCGACCCATTTATTTTCGGTAGAGGTGCAGAGGAGATAGATTATGTAAAAGATTTTGGCTTACAAACGGCTGTAGTGCCTGGGATTTCGTCTGTAATTGGTGTGCCCGCTTATCAAGGTATTCCTTTAACAAGACGTGGTGCTTCAGAGAGTTTTTGGGTAATCACAGGTACCACAAAAAATCATCAACTATCAAATGATGTGTTGTTGGCAGCAAAGTCAACTGCTACGGTGGTTATATTAATGGGAATGCATAAATTGGGTGAAATTGTACAAGCCTTTTCAAATGAAAATAAACAAGAAACACCAGTAGCCATCATTCAAAACGGAACAAGAGATGATGAAGCTATTGGTATTGGTACTGTAGAAACTATTGAAGCAATTGTGCAAGAAAAAAAATTATCATCTCCAGCTATTATTGTTATTGGCGAAGTGGTAAATAAAAGAGTGCAGCTTACTTCTATTTATGATAGTGTAAAAGCTCAGTTTTAAATAAGAATTATGGAACGTAATAATTTATACCCCATTTTTCTTAAAGTAAAACAGCTTAATGTACTTATTGTTGGAGGTGGTTTTGTGGCAGAAGAAAAGCTAACGTTCTTATTAAAATCTAGTCCAGATGCTTATGTAACATTAGTATCACCAATGTTTAGAGAAGGCACTGTATCTTTAGCTAAAAAAGGTAATGTAAAGTTGGTTGAAGCAAAATACAATAAGCGTTTTTTAAAAGACAAACATATTGTTGTGGTAACAACCGATAAACCTAAAGTTAACAAAAAGGTGTATAAGCATTGCAGAAAGAGAAGCATTTTGGTAAATGTTGCCGATAACCCGCCACTGTGCGATTTTTATATGGGTGGTATTGTTACTAAAGGCAACGTAAAAGTGGCCATTAGTACCAACGGAAAATCGCCAACAACAGCAAAACGATTACGTCAGTTTTTTGAGGATGTAATTCCAGAAAATGTAGACGATTTAGTGAAAAATTTAAACGAATATAGAAAAACAATAAAAGGTGATTTCGAAGAAAAAGTTGAAAAATTAAACGAATTCACAAAAGGATTAATTCAAAAGTAAAATTAGAATTAGAACAATGATTAAAACAGATATACTTATTATCGGAGCTGGACCTACTGGATTATTTACAGTTTTTGAAGCAGGTTTATTAAAATTAAAATGTCATTTAATTGATGCTTTGCCACAACCAGGTGGACAATGTTCAGAGATTTATCCAAAGAAACCTATCTATGATATCCCTGGATTTCCAGAGATCTTAGCAGGCGATTTAACCAGAAATTTATTAGAACAAGGTAAACAATTTGAGCCTGGTTTCACACTAGGAGAACGAGCAGAAACTATAGAAAAACAAGACGATGGTTCGTTTATTGTTACCACTAATAAAGGTACAAAACACCAAGCGCCAGTAGTAGCCATTGCTGGCGGTTTAGGCTCTTTTGAACCTCGTAAACCTGCTATTGAAGGATTAGCAGATTATGAAGACAATGGGGTTGAATATATCATTAAAGACCCAGAAATTTACCGCAATAAAAATGTGGTTATAGCAGGCGGTGGAGATTCCGCTTTAGACTGGAGTATCTTTTTAACCGATGTAGCAAAATCTGTAACCCTAATTCATAGAAGAAATGAGTTTAGAGGTGCGCTAGATTCTGTAGAAAAAGTGGGTGAATTAAAGAACGAAGGTAAAATAAACCTAATAACACCAGCAGAAGTAACAGGTATTTTAGGTGATGGTAAAGTAACAGGTGTTGTTGTAGAAAAGAAAGATGAAGAACCTTTTACAATAGATACCGATCATTTTATTCCCTTATTTGGCTTATCTCCAAAATTAGGACCAATTGCAAATTGGGGCTTAGAAATTGAAAAAAATGCTATTAAAGTAGATAATACCAGAAATTACCAAACAAATATTGATGGTATATTTGCTATTGGTGATGTAAATACATATCCAGAAAAATTAAAATTAATTCTTTGCGGATTCCATGAGGCAACATTAATGTGTCAAGCGGCATATAGAATTATAAATCCAGGAAAACGCTTAGTTTTAAAATACACAACCGTTAGTGGTATTGATGGTTTTGATGGGTCTCGAAAAGAAGCTCCTAAAGCTGTAGTGCAGGCTATAAAGTAAATTTTATCTTGGTTATATAATCTTCAAATCCTGTAAGTTTTTTTACCTTGCAGGATTTAGTATTTAAAAGACATAATAAGTTTGTACAAATGAAAAGCTACAATGTTTGTTTAAAAGACACCGTTAAAACATTTACAAAACGTTTGTTTTATTCATTATTCGATTGTGAACAAGATGAAGAGCATTCTGAATACCTAAAGAAAACTTTTGTAAAAGTACTTAAAGCACTTGAGGTTGATAATGCTGAACAAATTTGGATAACCTTTAAGACTAACCTTCCTGAAATTAGGAGATTATTAGATTTAGATGCAATAGCCTTTGAAAATAACGATCCTGCTTCATATAATTTACAAGAAATATATTTGGCTTATCCTGGCTTTTATGCAATTTCGGTTTATAGACTAAGTCATGCTTTGTATAAATTAAAAGTACCTATTCTTCCAAGAATGATGAGTGAATTTATTCATGGCATTACAGGTATTGATATTCACCCAGGCGCTACCATAGGTGAGTCATTCTATATCGATCACGGAACCGGAATTGTAATTGGAGAAACATCTATCATTGGTAAAAATGTGAAAATTTATCAAGGTGTTACTTTAGGAGGAATCTCGGTAGCAAAAAGTTTAGCTTCAACCAAACGTCATCCTACTATAGAAGACAATGTGTGTATTTATGCCAATGCCACTATTTTAGGAGGAGATATTGTAATTGGAGCCAATAGCATCATTGGAGCAAACGTTTGGATAACAGAATCGGTACCCGAAAACTCATTGGTAACGTATCAAACAGAAATAAAAATAAGACCTAAAAAAAATGGCATTAAATAAAACAGTTTTAGATTTTATAGGCAACACGCCGTTGGTAGATGCAAGTCATTTAGTGTCTAAAAAAGGTGTAAAGTTATTGTTGAAATTAGAAGGCAATAACCCAGGAGGTAGTGTAAAAGACCGTCCTGCTTTTAACATGATAAATGAAGCTTTAAAACGAGGCGACATTAAAAAAGGCGACACTTTAGTTGAAGCTACCAGTGGAAATACGGGTATCGCATTAGCTTTAATTGCCAAATTATTAGAGGTGAATATGGTACTAATTATGCCTGAAAACTCAACTGAAGAACGTGTAAAGACCATGAAAGCCTATGGTGCTGAAGTTATTTTAACACCCTCTAATGTGGGGATTGAAGGCTCGAGAGATTTAGCTTTTAAATTAAGAGATGAAAAAGGCTATACACTATTAAACCAGTTTGAAAATGATGACAACTGGAAAGCACATTACAAAACCACAGGTCCTGAAATTTGGCAAGATACCAATGGAGAAATTACACACTTTGTGTCTGCCATGGGAACCACTGGTACTATAATGGGTGTGTCTACGTTTTTAAAAGAAAAAAACAATAATATAACCATTGTAGGAGCGCAACCAGATGACAATTCTAGAATTCCAGGTATTAGAAAATGGTCTCCAGAATATGTGCCTAAATTTTTTGATAAGAGTAAGGTAGATCAGGTTATAGAAGTTACCCAAACTGAAGCTAAAGTAACTACACAACGTATAGCTAAAGAAGCAGGTGTTTTTGCAGGTATGAGTAGTGGCGGCTCTGTATTTTGCGCTTTAAAAGTAGCTGCTTCTATTGATAAAGGTGTAATTGTAGCCATTATTTGCGATAGAGGAGACCGCTATTTGTCATCAGATTTATTTGAATAAGAGAGCCTTAAATTAAATAGGATAACAAAAATATAGTTACTATTTTTGTCAACCAAGTTCATTAACGTGTTAGTGTTATCAAGAAAGGTAGAGGGAATAGACCCAATGAAACCTTGGCAACCCTTTAACTTGTAAAGAAGGTGCTACGTTCTACTGTTAATTCTGAAATTATTTCAGATATAAAAACAGAAAGATAACGAATAGTATTTTTTACTTTTCTTGATGATGTTACACCAAGTAATATCAAAAAAATGTCAAACATATATAAAGCTTTAAAAGAGCGAATTTTGGTTTTAGATGGTGCCATGGGTACCATGTTACAAGCCTATAAATTCACTGAAGAGGATTTTAGAGGAGAACGCTTTAAAGACTATCCTATACCATTACAAGGTAATAATGATTTATTGTCAATTACCCAGCCAGAAGCTATAAAAACCATACATGGTAAATACTTAGAAGCTGGAGCAGATATTATTGAAACCAATACCTTTTCTGGTACTACCATAGCTATGGCAGATTATCAAATGGAAGACTTGGTGTATGAACTCAACTATCAGTCAGCAAAAATAGCCAAAGAAGTGGCTAATGAGTTTACTAAAAAAGAACCGCATAAACCGCGTTTTGTAGCTGGTTCTATGGGGCCAACAAACCGTACAGCAAGCATGTCACCCGATGTAAACGATCCTGGATATAGAGCTGTAACGTTTGATGAATTAAGAAAAGCATACAAACAACAAGCCGAAGCTTTGGTTGATGGTGGAGCAGATTTACTATTGGTTGAAACCGTGTTTGATACCTTAAATGCCAAGGCAGCACTTTTTGCTATTGAGCAGGTTAAGGACGAACGAAATATAGATATTCCGGTAATGCTTAGCGGAACCATTACAGATGCTTCTGGTAGAACCCTGTCTGGACAAACAGCTGAAGCTTTTTTAATTTCAGTATCGCATGTGCCATTACTTTCGGTTGGTTTTAATTGCGCTTTAGGAGCCAACTTATTGCAACCCCATTTAGAGGCTATAGCTAATAAAACAGATTTTGCCATATCTGCACACCCAAATGCAGGTTTACCCAATGCCTTTGGTGAGTACGATGAGTCTCCAGAAGAAATGGGAACTCAAATTGAAGAATACTTAAAAAAGAATTTAATAAATATTATTGGGGGTTGTTGTGGTACTTCTCCAGAACACATTAAAGTAATTGCAGAAATAGCTGCAAAATATACACCACGCCCTTTTACTGAACTCGTATCAGCAATACAATAGAATGAAGCAAGAAATATGAAAGTGAAACAAACAAAATATATGAAATTGTCTGGTTTAGAACCTTTGGTTTTAAACGAAAACAGCAACTTTATAAATATAGGTGAACGTACCAATGTGGCGGGTTCTCGTAAGTTCTTGCGCTTAATTAAAGAAGAAAAATTTGATGAAGCTCTAGATATTGCTCGTCATCAAGTTGATGGTGGTGCGCAAATTATCGATATCAATATGGACGATGGTCTTATTGATGGTAAAGAGGCTATGGTTAAATTTTTAAACCTTATTGCTGCAGAACCAGATATTTGTCGCGTGCCTATTATGATAGATAGTTCTAAGTGGGAAATTATTGAAGCTGGACTACAGGTGATTCAAGGAAAAGGAGTGGTTAATTCTATTTCCTTAAAAGAAGGTGAAGAAAAATTTATTTGGGAAGCAAAACAGATAAAACGTTATGGAGCTGCGGTTATTGTAATGGCTTTTGATGAAGTAGGACAAGCCGATAATTACCAGCGTAGAATTGAAATTGCAGAACGTTCTTACCGTATTTTAGTAGATAAAGTTGGTTTTCCTTCTGAAGATATAATTTTCGATTTAAACATCTTCCCCGTAGCAACAGGAATGGAAGAACACAGGCGAAATGCTATCGATTTTATTGAAGCCACCCGTTGGGTGCGTCAAAATTTAGAGAATGCTAGTGTAAGTGGTGGTGTAAGTAACGTGTCGTTTTCGTTTAGAGGAAACAACATTGTAAGAGAAGCTATGCATTCCGTATTTTTATATTATGCTATTCAAGCAGGTATGAATATGGGTATTGTTAACCCTTCAATGTTAGAGGTTTATGATGATATTCCAAAAGACTTACTAGAGCATGTTGAAGATGTAATTTTAGACAGACGTGACGATGCTACAGAACGTTTATTAGAATTTGCAGAAACCGTTAAAGGTACTAAGGCAGAAAAAACGGTAGACTTATCATGGCGAGAAAATCCGTTGCAAGACAGAATTACGCATGCACTTGTAAAAGGTATTGATGCCTATATTATTGAAGATGTTGAGCAAGCCAGACAGGAAGCCGATAAGCCAATTGATGTTATAGAAGGTCATTTAATGATAGGAATGAACGTTGTTGGTGATTTATTTGGAGCAGGTAAAATGTTCTTGCCTCAGGTTGTAAAATCGGCTCGTGTAATGAAAAAAGCAGTGGCTTACTTAAATCCATTTATTGAAGCCGAAAAAACCGAAGATGCAGAACCTGTTGGTAAAATTTTAATGGCCACAGTAAAAGGCGATGTACACGATATTGGTAAAAATATTGTTAGCGTGGTACTGGCATGTAATAACTATGAAATAGTAGATTTAGGTGTTATGGTGCCGCCAGAAAAAATTATTGAAACGGCTATAAAAGAACGTGTTGATGCCATAGGTTTATCGGGTTTAATTACACCTTCGTTAGACGAGATGGTGTATTTGGCCAAAGAAATGCAACGTGAGGATTTTGAAATTCCGTTGTTAATAGGTGGAGCAACAACCTCAAAAGCTCATACTGCTGTAAAAATAGATACACAGTATAAAAATGCCGTGGTTCATGTAAATGATGCATCACGAGCGGTTACCGTTGTTGGTGATTTGTTAAACAAAAAATCATCAAACGAATATGTTGCTAAGCTTAAGAAAGATTATGATGAATTTAGAACCAAGTTTTTAAAACGTGGTAAACAAAAATCATACATCTCAATTGAAGAAGCTAGAAAACGAAAATATAAAATAGATTGGGAGGCTACCGAAATTGTAAAGCCTAAAGAAATGGGCGTGCAAATGCTTAAACAATTAAGTTTAAAAGAGCTTTTACCGTTTATAGATTGGAGTCCGTTTTTTAGAAGTTGGGATTTACACGGTAAGTTTCCAGATATTTTAGAAGATGACTTGGTTGGTGAACAAGCTACTATTTTATATAATGAGGCTCAAACCATGATTAAAGAAATTGTAGCAAAACAATTATTAAAACCTAAAGCGGTATTTGGTTTGTTTGAAGCCAATACGATAAATGATGACGATATTTCAGTGAAGAAAAAAGGTGAACAAATTGCTGTTTTTAGAACGTTGCGCCAGCAATTGAAAAAGCGTGAAGGGGTTCCAAATCATGCCTTAGCAGATTTTGTAGCACCAGAAAATACAGGAAAAACAGATTATGTTGGTGCCTTTTGCGTTGGTGTTTTTGGTGCACAAGAGCTAGCTGAAAGTTATAGAGCTAAAGATGATGATTATAGTGCCATTATGGCTCAGGCTATTGCCGATAGGTTTGCAGAAGCTTTTGCAGAGTATTTACACAAACAAGTAAGAACTAAACATTGGGGCTATGCAGAAGGAGAAGATTTAAGTAATGACGAATTGATTAAAGAAACTTATAAGGGCATACGTCCGGCACCAGGGTATCCCGCATGTCCAGATCATTTAGAGAAGGAAACCATTTGGAAGTTATTAGATGTTGAAAAGATTATTGGTGTAACCTTAACCGAAAGTTTAGCTATGTGGCCAGCAGCAGCAGTATCGGGGTATTATTTTGCAAATCCGGAGGCTAAATATTTCGGATTGGGCAAAATTAAAGACGATCAATTAACAGATTATGCCGTGAGAAAAGGCATAAGCAAAGAGGTAGCTAGAAAGTGGTTGCACGCAAATTTGGCTGATTAACCCGCGTTAGCGATTGCAGCAAGTTACCGTGTAACGCGGAAAGCGCGACCCGCAGGGGAACGCCCAAAAAAAGAAAATATGGATTTATTTCTGCTTAGGTGGGAATGAAAAAAAATATAAATGAAAGTAACAGACCACATTAAAAATGCGAACGGAAAAACCTTGTTTTCGTTTGAAGTAATACCGCCTAAAAAAGGTAAAAATATTCAGGATTTGTATAATAATATAGATCCGTTAATGGAGTTTAATCCGCCATTTATTGATGTAACAACTTCACGAGAGGAGTATGTGTATATTGAAAGGGGAGACGGACTTTTAGATAAGCGTATTACACGCATGCGCCCAGGAACGGTGGGTATTTGTGCCTCAATTATGCATAAATATAATGTGGATGCTATACCGCATTTATTGTGTGGTGGTTTTACTAAAGAAGAAACCGAATATGTGCTGGTAGATTGCCACTATTTAGGTATTGATAATGTTATGGCATTACGTGGAGACTCCATGAAAGATGAACCTTATTTTAAACCTTGCGAAGGTGGGCACGCTTTTGCTAGCGAGCTAGTGGAGCAAATTGCTAAACTAAACAGAGGGCAATATTTACATGATGGTGTGGATGTAGAAAGTAATTCTGATTTTTGTATTGGCGTTGCTGGATACCCAGAGAAACATATGGAAGCACCATCGTTACAAACCGATTTAAAACGCTTAAAAGCTAAGGTAGATGCTGGTGCCGATTATGTAGTAACCCAAATGTTTTTTGATAACCAAAAGTATTTTGAGTTTGTAGAAAAAGCTAGAGAAATGGGAATAAATGTTCCTATTATTCCAGGTATAAAACCCATTGCCGTAAAACGACATTTACAATTATTACCACAAGTTTTTAAAATTGATTTACCGCAAGATTTGATTGATGCTGTAGAAAATTGTAAGGATAACAAAGCAGTGAGACAAGTGGGTATTGAGTTTGCTATTCAGCAGAGTAAAGAGCTGTTAGATTTTGGTGTACCAGTACTTCATTATTACTCTATGGGAAAGAGTGATAATATTAAGGCAGTTGCTTCGGCATTATTCTAATTAATGTTATGCATTTACTGTGTAGATCCACCCCAATGAAGTTGTTTTTAGCCTGCTTTTTTAGCCTAATATGCTGTATAGCTATTGCCCAAGATAAGCAGTACGCATCTTACTTTGATGTGAATTACTTTAAAGGGAATATAGCATTGCATAATAATGATATTTTGCATTTAATACAGGGGCATCCAGAAGGTGTGATTTTAAGTTGGAATAAAGAAACTTTTGGATTTGAAGACTGGGAACAGCGTTATAACTACCCAGATTACGGCGTGTCTTTCGCTTATCAAAATTTAAAGAATGAGGTTTTAGGGAATAATTATTCATTATATGCTCATTATAATTTTTACTTTTTTAAGAGGAATTTAATAATGCGAATAGGACAAGGAATAGCTTATACTACAAACCCTTATGATAAAGAAGAAAATTATAGAAATATTGCATTTGGATCTCGCATTTTGAGTTCTACTTATGCTATGTTAAATTATAAGAAGGAACGTGTATTTGGAAGGTTTGGTTTGCAAGCAGGTTTAACCTTTATTCATTATTCTAACGCTAATGTAAAGGCACCCAATACCAGTATAAATGCTGTGGCATTAAATTTGGGAGTAACCTACAGTTTGGAAGATAAAAAACCAGAGTATCAGCATACATTGCCAGAAAATGATAGTGAATTTTCAGAACCCATTAAATACAACTTAGTTTTTAGAAGTGGTGTTAATGAAAGCGATATTATTAATAGCGGTCAATTTGTGTTTTATACTTTGTCAGCTTATGCCGATAAGCGCATTAATAGAAAAAGTGCATTACAATTAGGAACCGATGTGTTTTTTTCTAATTTTTTAAAGGAATATATAAAGTATAAAGCGGTGGCGTTTCCTGAAGAAGATGTGTCTGGTGATGAAGATTATAAACGAGTAGGTATTTATGCAGGTCATGAGCTATTTGTAAATAGAATTAGTTTGGTATCTCAATTAGGTTACTATGTGTATTATCCGTTTGATTTTGAAGGACGCCTATATGTAAGAGTTGGACTAAAACGGTATTTTGCTAAGAAATGGTTTGGAGCTATAACCCTAAAATCTCATGGGTTTAAAGCCGAAGCTGTAGAGCTTGGAATTGGAGTAAGATTATGAAAAGACAATATGTTTAATTAGAAATAAATAAAAATGAGCAATTTAAAAGGTAAAAAAGCCATTATTACAGGGGGCGGAAGAGGCTTAGGTAAAGCTACAGCTATAGCATTTGCTAAAGAAGGAATTGATGTTGCTATAACCGGTAGAAATGAGAAAATTTTAAAAGAAACCGTAGCTGAATTAGAGAATATGGGAGTTAAAGCTATATACTCTGTTTTTGATGTAGGTAATTATGATGAGGTTAAAGCAAGTATAAAAACTATTGTATATGAATTAGGTTCGGTTGATATTTTAGTTAACAATGCAGGTATTGCAGCATTTGGAACTATACAAGAAATGGAAGTTAGTCAATGGAGTCAAATAATTCAAACGAACTTAATGGGGATGTATTATGTAACAAAAGAGGTATTACCTTATTTAATAAATCAAAATGAAGGAGAAATAATTAATGTTTCTTCTACAGCAGGATTAAATGGTAATGCTAAAACATCGGCTTATTCAGCATCAAAATTTGCAGTAATTGGAATGTCTGAGTCTTTAATGAAAGAGGTACGTAAAAATAATATTAGAGTTTGTACATTAACACCAAGTACCATTGTCTCAGACATGTCTATTGGTTTAGGAATTGCAACCAAAGATTCTGAAGAAAAAGTGTTACAACCAGAAGATTTTGCAGAATTAATAGTTGCTGGTTTAAAACTTCCTAAAAGAGCAATGCTTACTAGTGCTTCTTTGTGGTCTACAAACCCTTAATAATAAAAGCATCATGCTGCTTAAACAGAAATATTTGTAATATGAAAGCGCTAATGTGCACACTAAGTTTGCTTCTTGTTTTTTCTTGCAATAGTGAGCAGGCTACAGATTGTTTTCAGAAAACAGGAAATATTATTCAGCAAGAAGTTTTGGTTGATACATTCAACAAAATATTGGTAAATAGAGATGTAGAATTGATTATAACCGAAGGTGCTACCCAAAAAGTGGTAGTTGAAACAGGTAATAACTTAATGAATGATGTTACTGTTAAAGTAGTAGATAGCCAATTAATTTTAACCGATAATAATACCTGTAATTATTTTAGGGATTACGGTATAACCAAAGTGTATGTTACCTCTCCTAATATTACTGAAATTAGAAGCTCTACACAATATACTATTAGTTCAAATGGTGTGTTAACTTACCCTAGTTTAACTATTTTGTCTGAAGATTATGGAGCACCAGATACCATTACAAATGGTGAGTTTAACTTAAACATAAATAATAATAGTTTTAATGTTGTATTTAATAACCTATCTAACTGTTATGTAAGAGGAAACACTACTAATTTAAATGTAACGTTTGCAGCTAGTAATAGCCGTTTTGAAGGAGAAAATCTTTTAGCAGAAAATGTTACTATTTCCCACCGAAGTTCTAATGATATGATTGTGAATCCGCAACAATCTATTCAAGGAGTAATAAGAAGCACAGGTGATGTGATTTCTAAAAACCAACCACCTGTGATTCTTGTTGAGGAACTTTATACCGGTAAATTAATTTTTGAATAAATCTACCGATTGTTTTGCTATTTCTAGTTCTTCGTTCGTAGGAATGACTAACACTTTAACTTTTGAATTTTTAGAGTTAATTTCGTGTAAATCATCTTTACGAACTTTATTTTCTTCAGTATCTAATTCAATTCCTAAGTAATCTAAGTCTTCACAAACTAGTTGGCGTACTAAACTTGAGTTCTCACCAATGCCTGCTGTAAATATAATAGCATCTAGCCCGTTTAATATTGCTGCATAACTTCCTATATATTTTTTAATACGGTAAGCATTCATTTGCAATGCTAATTGGCAAGATTTATTTCCTTTTTCAGCTTCGGTTTGAATATCTCTTAAATCACTAAATCCTGTTAAACCTAGCATACCACTTTTCTTTAGTAGAAGCGTGTTAATGTCATCTAGATTGTAATTTAATTTGCTTGCTAAATGAAAAATAACAGAAGGATCAATATCTCCACTTCTGGTGCCCATTATTAAACCATCTAAAGGCGTTAATCCCATAGAGTGATCTATACTTTTACCGTCTTTTATGGCTGTTATACTACAACCATTTCCTAAGTGAATTGAAATTATTTTAGATTCTTTTTTGTTTAGATAAGCAATGGCTTGTTCTGAAACATATTTATGGCTTGTACCATGAAATCCGTATAACCTAATTTTATGATCTGTTAAAAGTTCATTAGGAATGGCGTATTTATAGGCGTGTTCTGGAATTGTTTGATGAAAGGCCGTATCAAAAACAACAGCTTGTTTTGCTTTAGGAAAAACGGTTTCTGCAACTTCAATTCCTTCTAAATTAGCTGGATTGTGTAGTGGTGCTAAGCTAAAAAGATCTTTAATGTTATCTTTAGCACTAGGGGTTACTTCTGTGGTGTTTTTAAAACGAGATCCACCTTGTACTACCCTATGTCCAACAATATCAATGTCGTTAGCAGAAGAAATAATTCCAGTATTTTTATCAAGCAATTGTTTTGCTAATAGCTCTAATCCAGTTTTATGATTTGCTATAGGTGTTAATATTTCAATTTTATCTTTATCAGTTTTGAATGTAAATTTCCCTTCATCTAAACCAATACGTTCTATTAAACCAGAGCAAAGAATTGTTTCTTCTGGCATTGCGAATAATTGAAATTTTATAGAGGAACTTCCTGAGTTTAAAACAAGTACTTGCATATTATATTTCTTGGGCTTGAATTGCGGTTATAATTACGGTGCTATATATGTCATCTGCTGTACAGCCTCTACTTAAATCGTTAACAGGTTTGTTTAAACCTTGTAACATAGGGCCTATAGCAAGCGCACCTGTTTCTCTTTGTACAGCTTTATAGGTGTTGTTTCCTGTATTTAAATCGGGGAATATTAACACACTAGCTTCTCCTGCAACATCAGAGTCTGGTAACTTACTTTTTCCAATACGTTTATCTACGGCTGCATCGTATTGAATAGGTCCTTCAATTTTTAATGACGGGTTTGTGGCTTTGGCAATTTCAGTAGCTTTTCTAACTTTGTCTACATCTTCACCTTTTCCTGAAGCTCCTGATGAATATGATAACATAGCTACTTTAGGTTCAATACCAAAATCTAAAGCTGTTTTAGCAGATGAAATAGCTATTTCTGCTAGCTGTTCTGCATTTGGGTTTGGATTAATAGCACAATCGCCAAAAATAGATACTCTATCTTCTAAACACATAAAGAATACAGAAGATACAATATTACATCCTGGTTTTGTTTTTATAAATTGTAACGCAGGACGTAGGGTGTGTGCTGTTGTATGTACCGCACCAGATACCATGCCGTCTGCATGCCCTTTGTGTATCATCATAGTAGCGAAATAAGATACATCAGACATGGCGTCTTTTGCCATATCCATATTTATATTTTTATGTTTTCTTAGTTCGTAAAAGGTGTTTACATAATCATCAAAATGAGGTGATTTTTGAGGGGATACTACGTTTACATCATCAAGATTTAGAGGAATATCATTAATTTCAATATTTTCTTGAATTTTTTCTCTTTCGCCTATTAATGTAATATCAACTACTTGAGCATTTACTAATCTTGCAGTGGCCCTTAGTACGCGTTCATCATAACCTTCTGGTAATACAATGTGTTTTTTATTGTTTAAAGCACGTTGTAAAAGGTTGTATTGAAACATTCTAGGAGTGAAAATATCACTTTTGAATGTTACTAAATTATCAGCTAATTTATCGGTGTCTACATGTTTTTCAAAAGTAGAAATAGATATAGCTATTTTTTCTGTGTTTTCGGCATAAATTTTAGATTTAACTTTTCCTATAGCGTTTGCTACATTAAACGTGCCATCATTTACACTAATAATAGGAACAACACTTGATAATCCTTCAATTAATTTTAGAATGGATTCTTCAGGAATTAATCCGCCAGTTAAAACTATACCCGAAATTTTTGGATAGTTTTTAGAAATATGGGCTTGTAAAGCACCTAGAATTATATCAGCCCTATCTCCTGCAGTTATAACTAAAGCACCTTCTTTTAGTTTTGTTAAGTAGTTTCTAAGTTGCATGGTACCCACTCCAGATTTTTGAACTTGGTTGTTAAGCATGTCTTTGCCAAACAATACTTTGGCATCAAGGGCTTTAACAATTTCTTTTAAGGTTGGGCTTGCTAAACTTTTAATTTTTGGTATTACGGCAATATTGGTATCATCAATACGCTCTAGTAATTTAGATTTTACACAGTCTAGCAGCTCTTCATCTACTTTGTTGGTCATTATAGAAAGTACATCTACTTCTTCTTTAAAAGTATCATGAGCTAGCTGTACACTATCAACAATTTCTTTTTTCTTTTTACCATCACCATTTATAACAATAATAACAGGAAGTCCTAAATTCTTAGAGATTAGCATGTTTATATCTAGTTCTAAGCTAGAGTTTTCATGAGAGAAATCAGTACCTTCAACTAAAATTAAATCAAAATGTTCCTCTAAGCGTTTGTATTTTTTTATGACTTCATCAATAACATAACCAGATTTACCTTGGTTATATAAATCTAATACTTCACTTCTAGTAAATGCGAATGTTTTTTTGTAGTTAATATCAATGTCAAAATGAGTTATAACCGTGTTAATGTGGTTGTCCATTTCTCCTACTTCAACATCTTCAATTATTGGTCTGAAATAACCTACCTTAGCAGTTTTACCTAAAAGCATACGCATTAGTCCAAGAACTACTACCGATTTGCCGCTGTTAGGTTCTATAGTAGCTACATAAATTCCTTTGCTCATTATACCTGTTTAATTTTTATAAAGATACTATTTTGATTTATGTTTAAAATTAGTATCTAACTCTATGTTAATATAAATTTAATACGGTGCAAAATTAATAACCGAATACACTTATAAAGATGATATTTGTCATGGTTTTTATAAAACCTAAAATTGGTTAACCAATTTAAGTAAATAATTTATATAAGCAAATTGTTTTTTTAAGAAGTGATTTTAGTTATTGGTTAAATCTCTAAATAAGGTTTCTAAACTAGTATTTTTTTGGTTTAATTGAAGAATTTTTAATTGGTTATCGTGCGCAAAATCAAAAACATAAGAGCGCATATCTTCTGAGGTATTAAATGTAATTTCATAAACAAAATCGTGTGTATTTTCAACAGTTTTTACTTTAGGCAATTGTTTTAAAAAGGCGTTTTCAACTCTAAAATCAAATTCAACAATTACAACCTGTTCTTTTTCTTCTTTTAATTCAGATAATTTTTTATCTGCTACAATTTCTCCTTTATTAATTATTATTACGCGGTCGCACATGGCTTCAACTTCTTGCATAATATGTGTAGATAGAAAAACGGTTTTAGTTTTTCCAACAGATTTTATGAGATTTCTAATATCAACTAATTGGTTGGGGTCTAAACCTGTAGTAGGTTCATCTAAAATTAAAACATCGGGGTTGTGTAAAAGCGCCGTTGCTAAGCCTACACGTTGCCGGTAGCCTTTAGAGAGTTGGCCTATTTTTTTATGAGCTTCGGGTGTTAAACCAGTAAGTTCTATAACTTCATTTATTCTTTCTTTTGATATTTTATAAATATGAGCATTAAATTTAAGGTATTCTTTAATATACATTTCTGTATATAACGGATTGTGCTCTGGTAAGTACCCAACACTTAATTGAGCTTGCTGGGTGTTTTGGTTTATGTCAAACCCATTTACTTTAGCATTACCGTTATTGGGTTTTAGGTAAGTGGTTAAAATTTTCATCATAGTAGATTTGCCAGCGCCGTTAGGACCTAAAAACCCAACTATTTCTGGTTTGTCAACTTTAAAAGAAATGTTATTTAAAGCTTTTTGGTTACCGTAAAGCTTAGAAATATTTTTAACCTCTATAGACATATTTAAAATATTTGTTCAAAAATAAATGATTATATAAACTAAAGTAAGTTTTGCTGTAAAATCTTTAAAACTTTTAAAAAAAAGATAAAAAAGTAATTCTACAATTTTGATTTATTAAAATATTAATTACTTTAGCCGCTGTAATTATGAGAACAACAGTAGTTTATACATATTTTAGCTTTTATTACTTCTTTTTTAGTTAAAGGAACGAGGCGTTATATGTGTAAATTAAAATAATAAATTTAAATATAAGTCTCGGTGAAAATCGAGACTTTTTTTTATGATAAAATCAGTAGCAATACAAGGAGTAAAGGGATCTTATCATCATATTGTTTCAGAACAATTTTTTGATAATTCAGTAGAACTTATAGAATGTTTAACATTTGATAGAGTGGTTGAAGTTTTAACCACTAAACATTGTGATGCGGCTATTATGGCTTTAGAAAACTCTATTGCAGGTTCTATAATTCCAAATTACGCATTAATAGATAGCCATAATTTACACATTGTTGGAGAACATTATTTAGATATTCAGCATAATCTAATGGCGTTGCCGGGTCAAAGTATAGAAGATATAAAAGAGGTGTACTCTCACCCAATGGCGCTATTACAATGCAAAGAGTTCTTTAAAAAGCACCCTCATATTAAATTGGTAGAGGATAAAGATACTGCAGAGGTAGCAGATAGAATACATACCAATCAGCTTAAAAATGTAGGTGCAATTGCCAGTGTTTTGGCAGCTAAGATTTTTGAGTTGGATATTTTAGCTAGCAGTATTCAAACTATCAAGAATAATGAGACTCGTTTCGCTATTGTAAAAAGAACCAATTCTGAAGTGCCGCAAAGTGAAATTAATAAAGCATCTATTAAGTTTGAAGCCAATCATAAAAGAGGAAGTTTAGCCACTATTTTAAATGTAATGAGTGATTGTAAATTGAATTTAACTAAAATACAATCTCTACCAATTATAGAAACACCTTGGAAGTATGCCTTTTTTGTTGATGTTACTTTTGAAGATTACAGCGATTTCCAAAAAGCAAAATCGCTAATAGAAATAATGGCCGAAGGATTTAAAATATTAGGTGAATATAAAAATGCAAAGTTATGATAGAAGTAGCTAACAGATTGCATACCGTACAAGAATACTATTTCTCAAGAAAATTGAGAGAAGTGAATACCATGATTGCAGAGGGTAAACCCGTTATTAATTTGGGTATTGGTAGTCCAGATATGCAACCGCCACAAAAGGTAATTGAAGCTATAACAAGTAGTTTAAAAGAAGTTAATGCTCATAAATACCAAAGTTATCAAGGAGTTCCAGAGTTGCGAGAAGCTATGGCATTATTTTATAAAGAACAATTTTCTGTTAGTGTAAATCCTGTTAATGAAATTCTTCCTTTAATGGGAAGTAAAGAGGGGATTATGCATATATCAATGGCTTACCTAAATGAAGGCAATGCTGTTTTAATTCCAAACCCAGGTTACCCAACTTACCAATCTGTTACCAAATTGGTAGGCGCTACACCAGTTTTTTATGAATTAGATGCCGCAAATAATTGGTTGCCAAATATTGATGAATTAGAAAAGTTAGATTTAAGCAACGTTAAGTTAATGTGGGTAAATTATCCGCATATGCCAACTGGTGCTCAACCAACCGAAGTTGCTTTTAAAAGTTTAGTAGCTTTTGCTAAACGTCATAACATCTTAATTGTAAATGATAACCCGTATAGTTTTGTGCTTAATGATAACCCAACAAGCATTTTAAATATAAATGGAGCCAAAGAAGTTTGTTTAGAGTTAAACTCTTTAAGCAAAACCTTTAATATGGCTGGTTGGCGAGTAGGTATGGTGTTGGGTAGTAGTGAGCATATTAGCAACATTTTAAAAGTAAAAAGTAACATGGATTCGGGTATGTTTTATGGCATACAAAAAGGAGCTATTGAAGCTTTAAAAAGCTCTAAAAAGTGGTTTGTAACATTAAACAATGTTTATAAAAAACGTAGAGATTTAGTTTGGAAATTAGCCAAATCACTTAATTGCACCTATGATGAAAACGCAACAGGTATGTTTGTTTGGGCTAAATTACCACAAGGCATAAAGTCTGAAGAATTTATTGATACCATTCTAAAAAACAACCATGTGTTTATAACACCAGGAACTATTTTTGGTAGTCAAGGTGAAGGGTACATAAGATTTTCACTTTGTGCTCCAGCAGAAGTAATAGAAGAATGTATAGCAAGAATTAAGTAGTATGAAGAATATATATATTATAGGAATTGGATTAATAGGCGGTAGTCTTGCTAAAGATATAAAGAAGCAAAAACCAGATAGTATTATACACGGTATAAGTAGAAAAGACGCTACTTTAGAGCAAGCTTTATCGTTAAATTTAATAGACAAAAAAGCCACCTTAGATGATATTGAACAAGCAGATTTGGTTATTGTGTCTATTCCTGTTGATGCTACAGTAAAACTATTACCAACCATATTAGATAAAGTTTCAGATAATGCTTTGGTAATAGATGCGGGTTCAACAAAAGAAGCCATATGTAAAGCTGTAGAAAATCATCCTAAAAGAAGAAATTTTTTGGCAGCACACCCCATTGCAGGAACCGAGTATTCAGGTCCAAGTGCAGCTATTAGTGGCTTGTTTGAAGGTAAAACAAACATTATTTGCGAAGTAGAAAAAACAGCATTTAAACTTCAAGAAAAAGCCCTAGAAATTTTTAGAAATTTGGGTATGCGTATTCGTTATATGAATCCAGAAGCCCATGATAAGCATATAGCCTATGTGTCTCACTTATCGCATATTAGTTCATTTATGTTAGGTAAAACCGTTATTGATAAAGAACGAAATGAACGCGATATTTTTGATATGGCAGGCAGTGGTTTTGCCTCAACAGTAAGGTTAGCTAAAAGTTCACCAGAAATGTGGACTCCCATTTTCAAACAAAATAAAGACAATGTTATTGAAACATTAGAAGAGTATATAAACAACCTTTCTCATTTTAAAGACTTAATGAAACAAGATGATTTTGAAGCCATTTTTGATGAGATGAAAAATACAAATTATATAAAAGACATATTAAACGGAATCAATTAACAAAAAACAATAATAAAATCCCAAATTCCAACTTACATTAATACTTGGATTTTGGAATTGGAAGCTTGAAATTTTATTACAAATTATGGAAAACAAAAAAGAATTAAGAAGTTGGTTAGATGATTTAGGCTTAGATCATCCGTTAGTGATTGCAGGACCATGTAGTGCAGAAACAGAAGAGCAAGTGTTAAAAATTGCTCATGAATTAAAAAATACAGACGTTACCTACTTTAGAGCTGGTATTTGGAAACCAAGAACTAGACCTGGTAATTTTGAAGGTGTTGGTGCTTTAGGGCTAAAATGGCTACAAAAAGTAAAAGAAGAAACAGGAATGAAAGTTTGTACAGAAGTAGCTAATGCTGCTCATGTAAAACTAGCTTTAGAACATGATATTGACATGCTTTGGATTGGTGCTCGCTCAACAGTTTCACCATTTATAATGCAAGAAATTGCAGATGCACTAGAAGGTACAGATAAACCAGTATTAATTAAAAACCCTGTTAACCCAGATTTAGCACTTTGGTTAGGAGGAATTGAAAGAATTTACAGTTCTGGTGTTAAAAATATTGGAGCTATTCATAGAGGGTTTTCAACTTATGAAAAAACTAATTACAGAAACAACCCTAACTGGCAAATGGCTATTGAATTTCAAAACAAATTCCCTGATATTCCATTAATCAATGATCCTTCTCATATCACAGGTAAGAGAGATATGGTTTTTGATGTGTCTCAAGTTGCTTTAGATTTAAATTTTGATGGCTTAATGATAGAAACACATCATAATCCAGAAAAAGCATGGAGTGATGCTGCTCAACAAGTAACACCAAATACCTTAATTCAAATTATGAGAGATTTAAAGGTTAAAAAAGAAGAAGATCCAGAGGGTGATTATAACAATAAGCTTAATAATTTAAGAGCTCAAATAGATATAGTAGATCATGAAATTATTGAGCTTTTAGGAAAACGTATGACAGTTTCTGATAGTATTGGTAAGCTTAAAAAAGAGAAAAATCTTTCTGTTTTACAAAGCAAACGTTGGAATGAGATTTTAGGAAGAATGGTACTTGAAGGTCAAGATTATGGCTTAAGTGAAGAGTTTATTTTAAAAATGTTTAAAGCTATTCATCAAGAATCAATTAACCACCAAGAGAAAATTATTAACGGTTAATACGTGAATTATATAAATAAAAAATGCCTCACATTTGTGAGGCATTTTTTTATGAGTAATGTTTTTTATTTACTTCTTCTAAAAAAGTATCTAGTAATAAATATTCCTTGTCCATCTCCTTTACCGCCTTCACTTTCAACACCAGTGTTTACAAAGGCAAGTTCCCACCCTTCTTCAATCATGGTGTTAATTTTAGAAGTAATAATAGCGTCATTTGCTGCAATATTTTGAAATCTAATACCTCCTAAATTATAAAAGTTTAAAAGTTTGGTTTCATCATAACCTTTCACTCTAATTTCCCCACGTTTAGATTTATTACGTGTATTATCTTCTTCTGTTTGTGTAGTTGTAAATTCTTTGTAGTCTTTGCTATCATTAGCACTAATAATTCTAGAACGCCCTAAACCATTAGGGACAATAGATTCTACACTAGTAATAACTTTGTACTCATATTGAGCATTAACCTCTGTTAAACCAAATATTGCAATAGCAATAATTAGAATTAATTTTTTCATGTTGTTGATTTGTTTATAAAATTTAATATGCCGAATATAGTTGTATTCGTACAAACTATATAATTATTTTAAGTTATTTTTGAAATAAATTATGACAGGACTAGTTTATAAATCTACCGGAAGTTGGTACACCGTTAAAACCCAGTTGGGTGAAACTTACCAATGCAGAATAAAAGGAAAATTCCGTATTAAAGGCATTAAAAGCACTAATCCAATAGCGGTAGGAGATGTGGTTGATTTTGAGTTAGAAAAAACTAACGATGTAGAATCTGGTATTATATACAACATACACGAGAGAAAAAATTACATTGTACGTAAATCTGTAAACCTCTCTAAACAAACTCATATCATTGCTGCTAACCTAGATCAGGTTTTTTTAATGATAACCATTAATAATCCACCCACATTAACCAGTTTTATAGATAGGTTTTTAGTAACTGCAGAGGCATACTCAATCAAAACTATTTTAATCTTTAATAAACTAGATGCTTACGATGAAGAAGCACTTTTAGAAGCAAAATATTTAGCTCATATTTATAGAAAAATAGGGTATGAGTGTATAGGTGTTTCGGCAAAAACTGGAAAGAATGTAGATAAGGTAAAAGCCATGATGAAAGATAAAGTGAGTATGTTTTCTGGTCACTCAGGGGTTGGGAAATCTACTTTAGTAAATACTATTCAACCTAATTTAAATTTAAAAACAAAAGAAATTTCAACCTTACATATGCAGGGGCAACATACCACAACTTTTGCAGAAATGTTTGATACAGATTTTGGAGGAAAAATAATTGATACCCCAGGCATAAAAGGTTTTGGTGTTGTAGATATGGATAAAGAAGAAGTAGGTGATTACTTTCCTGAAATTTTTGCTTTAAAGCAAGATTGTAAGTTTAATAATTGTTTGCATTTACAAGAACCAAAATGCGCTGTAAAAAAAGCAGTAGAAGCAGATGAAATAGCCTATTCTCGTTACAGAAGCTATCTGCAAATTATAGAAGGTGAAGATGAAAATTACAGAACCGATAATTGGGATAAAGAATGAAAATAGTGATTCAAAGAGTATCTGAAGCTAGTGTAACTATTGAAGGTGAAAGAGTTGCTCAAATAAATAACGGACTCTTAATTCTTTTAGGAATAGTAAACGAAGATACACAAGAAGATATTAAATGGCTAACAAATAAGATTACCAACTTACGTATTTTTAATGATGAAAATGATGTAATGAATAAGTCTATAAAAGATGTAAATGGTAATATTATAGTAGTAAGCCAGTTTACATTACATGCACTAACCAAAAAAGGGAACAGACCCAGCTATATTAAGGCAGCTAAACCAGAAATAGCTATTCCTTTATACCAAATGTTTGTTAAACAATTAGAATCAGACTTGGGAAAAACAGTTCAAACTGGGCAGTTTGGAGCCATGATGCAAGTAGCGTTGGTAAATGATGGTCCTGTAACCATAATTATAGACTCTAAAAACAAAGTTTAAGTTTTAATACTATTTCATTTCAACGATTTTAACATCTTTTTTTTTATTTCGTTTGTAAGATTTTTTATATTTAAAGTTTAAAGGGAAGATTTCATTATAAATCTGACTTTTATCATTTAAATTATTAATTAAGAGTAATACTTTTACTTTATTAGACCTGATTAGTATCTTCATGTTTACAAAATATTTAGCAAGTTTTTTATTATTATTCGTAACTACATTAACTTTTTCTCAAGACAATTTATACACTAGTTTAACTATTCCAGACAACTTAACACAAAATGCCAATGCTGTGGTAAGGAAGCATAGTGTAGATATAACTTTAAAGTCTTCAAGCCAAATGCAGGTGGTAGAAAAACGAATCATTACAGTGCTTAATAAACAAGGTAATGAGAATATAGATGCCTACGTGTTTTATGATAATAACAAAAGAATAGCTAACCTACAAGTCTTGGTTTTTGATGCGTATGGTAAGCAAATAAAAAAGTTTAAAAAGAAAGATTTTAAAGACGAGAGTGCCGTTAGTGGCGGTACATTATATTCAGATTCTAGGGTTAAGTATTTAGATTATACTCCTATAAATTACCCCTACACAATAGAATTTATTTGTGAAACTGTTAATAGTAACACGGCTTTCATTCAATCTTTTTACCCGGTTAACGATTATTATTTAAGTGTAGAAAACAGTATTTATAATATTACTTTTCCTGATGGGATGACCATACGCACTAAAGAAAAAAACTTTAATGATTTCAATTTACAAAAAACAGCCCAAAATAATATAATTAGCTTTAAAGTAGAAGGTATTGAAGCTTTTAAACCAGAAGATTTTAGTCCTGCTTTTTCTGTTATGGCTCCAAGAGTTTTAGTTGCTTCTAATCAGTTCTCTTTAGAAGGGGTAGAAACTGAAGTAGAGAATTGGAATGACTTTGGAAAATGGCTCTATGATGATTTGATAAAAGATACTCACGATCTGCCAGCAGAAACAATTACCGAAATTCAAAATCTGGTAAAAAATGAAACAACAGACATTGAAAAAGCCAAAAAAATATATCAATACGTTCAAAATAAAGTACGATACATTAGTGTGCAGGTTGGTATTGGTGGCTGGAAACCTTTTAATGTTTCAGAAGTAGATCAACTTGGATATGGAGATTGTAAAGCACTTACCAATTATACTATGGCTCTTTTAAATGCTGTTGGTGTAAAATCTCACTATACTGTAGTTTATGCAAGAGGTTCTCAACGTAGTATAGAGAAAGATTTTGCAGCAATGCAAGGTAACCATGTTATACTAAACATTCCACAAGAAAATAAAGAAGATATTTGGTTAGAATGTACAAGCCAAAAATTGCCTTTTGGATTTATAGGAGATTTTACCGATGATAGAGATGTGCTAGTAGTAACACCAGAAGGCGGTAAGATTAAACACACCAAAAAATACGAAGAAGAAGAAAGTATACAAACTATAAAAGGTGTTTGTAGTATTTCAAATGAAGGTGCTATAAAGGTAAAAGTAAATGTGGTTTCAAAAGGTATTCAGTATGATGATAAATATTGGCTAGAAACCGAAACCAGCAGAGATTTAGATACACATTATAAAAAAAGATGGAAATATATTAATGGACTTAGTATTGAAACCATGTCTATTAATAATGATAAAGAAAACATAGCTTTTATTGAAGATGTTAGCTTTAAAGCAACAAACTATTCTAAAATTATAGGTAACAGAATGTTGTTGCCAATTAATGTTTTAAATCGCAACACCAATATTCCAGATAGGTACAGGAGCAGAAAACTACCGCTTGAAATTAAAAGAGGGTTTAAAGATATAGATGAAGTTGAAATTAAATTACCCACAGATTATAAAATAGAGTCTAAGCCAAAAAATGTTTTAATACAAAACAAATACGGAAGTTATAAAACGGAACTTATTGTAAAAGATGAAAGTACCCTAATTTTTAAGAGAGAGTTTATTGTAAAAGACGGGAATTTTCCTAAAGAAGATTATAGTGCTTTTAGAGATTTTTATAAAGAAGTTTCAAAACAAGACAACGCCAAAATAGCACTAATTAAAAAATAAACTAAATGAAAATTTTAACAACCATCCTTACGTTATGTTTTACAGTTTCTGCTTTTACACAGAACTATAAATTTGGAAAAGTTTCAAAAGAAGAGCTTCAAGAATCTGTTTGCTCAATAGATTCAACTGCAGATGCAGCCTATTTATTTAAATATAGAAAAACTTATTTTGAATACAACCCAAACAAGGGTTTTGAGGTGAAAACAGAAATTCATAACCGTATAAAAATTTACACCCAAGAAGGGTTTGACTATGCTACCAAAGACATTAGGCTTTATAAAAGTCCTAGTGGAGTTAAGGAAGATGCATCTAGTATAAAAGGTTATACCTATAATTTAGAAAATGGTAAAATAACAGAAACTAAGTTAACAAAAAGCGGCATTTTTAAATCAGATGAAAACAAGTATATCAATCAAGTTAAGTTTACAATGCCAAATTTAAAACCAGGTTCTGTAATAGAATATAAGTATGTTATAGTTTCACCATTTACTTATAATGTAGATGAGTTTGTGTTTCAACACAGTATTCCTATTAAAAAGTTAGAAGCTAGCTTTGAAGCACCAGAATATTATAATTTTAAAGTAAATACCAAAGGGTATTTGCGCGTAGTACCTGAAATAGAAAAAAGATATGGCACCATTACTTTTACAGATAAATATAGATCAGTAGCTCCTAGTGGAGGTCAAACATCATATAGTAATTCTGAGGTAGATTATACTAAACAGCTTTCTAAATATCATTTAGAGAACGTACCAGCTCTTAAAGATGAACCTTATGTAAATAGTATTAACAATTACAGATCTTCAGTTAAGTATGAGTTGTCATATACCAAGTTTCCAAACTCCAATTTAGAAACATTTTCTACTACTTGGGAAGATGTTGTAAAACGAATTTACGATAACCCAAACTTTGGAGGAGAACTCAATAAAACATCCTATTTTAAAGACGATATAGATGCTTTAATTAGTACTGTGTCAGATCCAGCAACTAGAACAATGCTAATTTTTAATCATGTAAAAAAACAAGTAAAATGGAATGGCTATTACGGGTTTTACGCAGAAAATACTAGAAAGGCATACAAAGACCAGGTTGGGAGTAGTGGCGATATAAATTTAATGTTAACCGCTATGTTGCGTTACGCAGGTTTAAATGCTAACCCAGTTTTGGTAAGCACAAGAACTCACGGGGTACCACTGTTCCCAACAAGAGAAGGCTTTAATTATGTGGTAACTTGGGTTAAACTACCAGATGGTAAAGTAGCTTTGTTAGATGCCACAAATAAATACACAGTGCCAAATATTTTACCTTTTAGAGCATTAAACTGGCAAGGTAGAATTGTGGCCGAAAACGGGGGGTCTGGATTAATAGATTTATATCCTAAAACTAAGTCAAATAACGCAATATCCGTTATGGCTAAAATAGATGAAGAAGGTACTTTAGAAGGAAGCTATAGAAGTGTAAAAACAAACCATAGAGCCTTATCATTTAGAGAAAGATATAATGATGCCGATAAAGATGATTTTTTAGAAAAACTAGAGAACCAATATAACGGTTTAGAAATTTCAGATTACCAAGTAAAAAATGATTACGATTTATCTAAACCAATAATGGAATCGTATAAATTTGTTAAAGAAAGTCAGGCAGATATTATTGGAGATAAAATGTACTTCTCACCATTATTTTATTTAAAAACCAACGAAAATCCATTTAAACTTGAAAAAAGAGAGTTTCCGGTAGATTTTGGTTATCCTTCAGAGACTTCTTATAGATTTATTATTACCATTCCAGAAGGTTATAAAATTGAAAGTATTCCAGAACCGGCAGCTATGGCACTGCCAGATAATTTAGGTAGTTTTAAATATAATGTAGTGGGTAAAGGTAATAGTATTCAGGTGGCTGTATCAACTCAAATTAATCAAGCCATTATTATACCACTATATTATGAGTCATTAAAAGAATATTTTAATAAATTTATCCAAAAAGAAGCAGAACAAATAGTTTTAACAAAAATATAATGAATATAAAAAATGCTCAAAAAGTTGTAGATAATTGGATTAATGAACATGGTGTACGTTATTTTAATGAGCTTACCAATATGGCACAACTTACAGAAGAGGTAGGTGAGGTTGCTAGAATAATAGCGCGCCGATACGGTGAACAAAGCGAAAAGGAAAGCGATAAGGATAAAGATTTAGGTGAAGAACTTGCCGATGTACTCTTTGTAGTACTATGTCTTGCTAACCAAACAGGTGTAGATTTACAAGCCGCTTTTGATAAGCGTATGGATAAAAAAGCTAAAAGAGACCATGAAAGGCACCATCAAAACAAAAAATTAAAATCATGAAAATAAATTGAAATTCAAAAGATTCAAATGTTTTGAGTACTATAAAAAGTCTCAGATGAAATAATTTATATTTATATTTGACGCTTCTAATTTTAGAAGCGTTTTTTAATGGATATTACCTTACATAAGTCAACAATACAGCAACAATCTTCAATTGAAATTACAGGCTCTAAGAGTGAATCTAACAGATTACTGTTGTTACAAGCTTTGTTTCCAGAAATAGAACTAAGTAACGTTTCAAATTCTGATGATAGTAATTTAATGATTAAGGCATTAGCTTCAAAAGAAAAAGTAGTTGATATCCACCATGCAGGTACCGCCATGCGCTTTTTAACAGCCTATTTTTCGGTACAAGAAGGCAGGGAAACTGTACTTACAGGTTCAAAACGTATGAAAGAACGCCCCATTAAAATTTTGGTTGACGCCTTACAAGAGTTAGGTGCAGAAATAAATTATGTTGAAAATGAAGGTTTTCCTCCTATTAATATAATTGGAAAAAAGCTAACAAAAAATAAGGTGTCTTTAAAAGCAAACGTAAGTAGCCAGTATATTTCGGCCTTATTGTTAATTGCTTCAAAATTAGAAAATGGTATAGAACTTACTTTAGAAGGAGATATTACCTCTGTACCATATATTAACATGACACTAAGTTTGTTAAATGAAATTGGTGTAAAAACATCTTTTGAAAATAATACCATAACCGTTTACCCTTCAAAAGCTAACATAAAACCTTTAGTAGTTGAGTCTGATTGGTCATCTGCATCATACTATTTTAGTATAGTGGCACTTAGTGCGGTTGGTACAGAAATTACTTTGTCATCTTACAAAGAAAACTCTTTACAAGGAGATTCATGTTTAGTAGAAATTTACAAACATTTTGGGGTGTCATCAAACTTTAAAGAAAATAGCATTACCTTAAAGAAAGAATCATCAAAAATTAACTCGCTAACATTAGATTTAAAACATGCGCCAGATATAGCTCAAACTATAGCTGTAACTTGTTTTGCATTGGGAGTATCTTGTGATTTAACAGGCTTGCATACTTTAAAAATTAAAGAAACAGATAGGTTAGTAGCCTTAAAAACTGAAATTGAAAAACTAGGAGGAAGAGTTGATATAACAGACAAATCGCTTCATTTAAAAACTTCAAACAGCATTAAAGAATTAGTTTCAATAGCAACCTATAATGACCATAGAATGGCCATGGCCTTTGCTCCAATAGCCTTAAAAAAACCAATTATAATTGAAGATGCCATGGTGGTTTCTAAATCATATCCAACCTTTTGGGAAGATTTAAAATCTATAGGTTTTAAAATATCTCAATAATAATGACTTAAATACTTGACAACCCCTATTCTCAGATTGTATATTTGCAACTTTCTAAAAAAACAAAACTAGATGAAATTATCAAACTTTGGCTTTAATTTACCACCAGAATTATTAGCAGAATACCCTTCAGAAAACAGAGATGAAGCGCGTTTAATGGTTTTAAACAGAAAAGAACAAACTATTGAACATAAATTGTTTAAAGACATTATTGATTATTTTAATGAAGATGATGTTTTAATTTTAAATAATACTAAAGTATTTCCAGCTAGACTATACGGTAACAAAGAAAAAACTGGAGCTAGAATAGAGGTGTTTTTATTAAGAGAACTTAATGAAGAACAACGTCTTTGGGATGTATTAGTAGACCCAGCAAGAAAAATTAGAATTGGAAACAAATTATATTTTGGTGATGATGATGCCTTAGTGGCAGAGGTAATTGATAACACAACATCACGTGGTAGAACACTTCGTTTTTTATATGATGGTTCATACACAGAATTCCGTAGAAAATTACAGGAATTAGGAGAAACACCACTTCCTAAATACATAAAAAGAGAAGTTGAACCAGAAGATGAAGAACGTTACCAAACTATTTATGCTAAAAATGAAGGCGCTGTTGCGGCACCAACGGCAGGTTTGCACTTTTCAAAGCATTTATTAAAGCGTTTAGAAATAAAAGGTGTTAATTTTGCAGAGGTAACTTTACATGTTGGTTTAGGAACTTTTAACCCTGTTGAAGTAGAAGATCTTTCTAAACATAAAATGGATAGCGAAGAAATTACCATAGGTAAAGCTGCGGTTGAAACTGTTAACGAAGCTATTCAAAACAAAAAACGTGTTTGTGCTGTGGGTACAACTGCTATGAGAGCTATTGAAAGTTCAGTGTCTTCTAATGGTTTGCTTAATGAAACCGATGGTTGGACAAATAAATTTATTTTTCCACCTTATGATTTTAGTATTGCTAACTGCATGATTACTAACTTCCATACACCAAAATCTACACTTTTAATGATGGTGTCTGCTTTTGCAGGTCATGATTTTATTATGAAGGCTTATGAAGAAGCCGTAAAAGAAAAGTATAGATTTTATAGTTACGGAGACGCTATGTTAATTATTTAATCTAAGATAATATTAAATGTATAAAAGCCTCGTTTTACGGGGCTTTTTCTTTAAAACAAGGTTTCTTTCAATGGCAATTTGGTTAAATACTGTAGCAAAAATCGTTATTCGAAAAACGTTTCTTTATTTTTGCAAAATATATGGCAATTAACAAAAAAGATATAAGAGCTTTAACAAAAGAACAGTTAAGAGAGTTCTTTTTAAATCAGGGCGATAAAGCATTTCGTGGTAATCAAGTATATGAGTGGCTTTGGCAAAAATCTGCTCATACTTTTAATGATATGACTAACATATCAAAAAGTACTCGAGATATGCTAGAAAACCATTTTGTAATTAACCATGTAGAGGTAGATACCATGCAGCGTAGTAACGATGGTACGGTTAAAAATGCTGTGAGATTGCATGATGGTTTAATAGTAGAATCGGTTCTAATACCAACCAAAACAAGAACAACTGCTTGCGTTTCCAGTCAGGTAGGATGTAGTTTAGATTGTAAATTTTGTGCTACCGCACGTTTAAAACGTATGCGTAATTTAAACCCAGATGAAATCTATGATCAAGTAGTTGCCATTGATAAAGAAAGTAAACTTTACTACAACCGGCCTCTTAGTAATATTGTTTTTATGGGTATGGGAGAACCACTCATGAATTATAATAATGTGTTAAAAGCTATAGATAAAATAACTTCTCCAGAAGGTTTAGGTATGTCGCCAAAACGCATTGTGGTGTCTACCTCTGGTGTTCCAAAAATGATAAAAAAAATGGCCGATGACGGGGTTAAGTTTAAATTAGCCGTATCATTACATTCTGCTATAGATGAGGTTAGAAGTTCTATCATGCCATTTAATGAAAACTTTCCGCTTAAAGATTTAAGAGAGGCTTTGCAACATTGGTACGCTAAAACTAAAAATAGAATTACTTACGAGTATGTGGTCTGGAGGGATATAAACGATAAACGTAAAGATGTAGATGCTTTAGTTGCGTTTTGTAAGTTTGCTCCAAGTAAAGTAAATCTTATAGAATATAACCCTATTGATGATGGCGAATTTCAACAAGCAAATACAGAAGCTATAGAGATGTATCAAAATGTTTTAGAGGCTAATAACATAACCGTTACCGTGCGCAGAAGTAGAGGGAAAGATATTGATGCAGCTTGCGGACAGTTAGCTAACAAAAGTTAGAAAGTTTTCATCATTTTTTATAGTATTAAATTAAAAGGTTATTCCGCGAAAGCGCCATTTTATTTACCTAATTAGTATTATATTTGGTTTCTCTTAAAAGAAAAATTTGAAGATAGTAGAGCAAATAAAACAGCCAATTGCTTTTGAAATGGATCTTTTTGAACAAAAGTTTCAATTATCCATGTCTAGCAAAGTTGCTTTGTTAAACAGAATTACAACTTATATTGTAAACCGCAAAGGGAAGCAAATGCGCCCTATGTTTGTGTTTTTAGTTTCTAAACTGGTATCAAACGGAGAGGTGAGTGAACGTACTTATCGTGGCGCTTCGGTAATAGAATTAATTCATACGGCTACATTGGTGCATGATGATGTGGTTGATGATAGCAATAGGCGTAGAGGTTTTTTCTCGGTTAATGCTCTTTGGAAAAATAAAATAGCGGTATTAATAGGTGATTATTTATTATCAAAAGGTTTATTACTCTCTATTGATAATAATGATTTTGATTTGCTAAAAATTATCTCTATAGCAGTTAGAGAAATGAGTGAAGGTGAGCTGCTTCAAATTGAAAAAGCCAGAAAACTTGATATTACAGAAGCTGTTTATTATGAAATTATTAGGCAGAAAACAGCAACTTTAATTGCAGCTTGTTGTAGTTTAGGTGCTGCTTCGGTTAAACCAGATTCTGATGATGTTGAAAAAATGCGAAAGTTTGGGGAACTTATAGGGATGGCATTTCAAATAAAAGATGATTTGTTTGATTATGGTGATACCCAAATAGGAAAACCTACAGGTATTGATATTAAAGAACAAAAAATGACATTACCTTTAATTTATACATTAAACAACGCCTCAAAAAAAGATAAAAGTTGGTTAATTAATTCTATAAAAAACCATAATAAAGATAAAAAACGTGTAAAAGATGTAATTGCTTTTGTGAAAGATAATGGTGGTTTAGATTATGCTATTAAAAAAATGAAGGCATTTCAAGAAGAAGCACTTACTATTCTTAAAAGCTATCCAGAGTCTGAGTATAGAAACTCATTAGAGCTTATGGTTAATTATGTAATAGATAGAAAGAAGTAACCTATAAATGTATACAGGTTTTTAAAAAGAAGTTATTGCTGTTGCTGCTGTTGTTGAATGAGTTCTAAATTTTTCTGGTAGCTGTTCTTCTCAGAATTAGGTTGTTTTTCTTCAGGAAGTTCAAATTTGTCATTTCCATTTTTAACAGAACTAACTTTTACTTCTACATATAAATAATCATTAACATTACCTTTAAAAACACCTTTAACGGGTGCGCAATCTTTATAGTTTTTACCGGCTGCTAGTTTTACATGGAATTGATTAGCAATGGTATTGTTGGTTGGGTCTATACCTAGCCATCCGTAGAATGGAATATAAGCTTCAACCCAAGCATGAGTAGCTCCTTCACCACGAGAGCCTTCTTCATTTGGGCAAATATAACCACTAACATAACGCGCTGGAATACCTAGCATTCTAACCTTTTGCAGTAAAATATTTGTGAAATCTTGACAAACACCTGCTTTTAATTTCCAAACATGGTCTAGCTTTGAGTCTACACCAGTAACCCCTTTTATGTATTTAAAATTATTGTAAATGTATTCACTAAACTCAAGTACAATATTGTAGGGAGATATCTTGTTTAAATCTTTGGTTTTTATAAGTTCTGAAATACCATCAGTACCATCAAAAGTTATGTATTTTAAATAATCCATAAACTCTGGGTTATGTTTTAAAGATTTTAGTTCTTCCCATTGTTTTTGTATGGGAGCAGAGTTATTTGGTAAATCTATTTCATTGGTTATTACTTCAACTTCAGAAAGTATAGAAAGATAATCATGAGGTTCTATAATCATAAATGTACCTACGGTATTGCCATAAAAATCGGTTCTAGTTTCAATTTTCGGATTGTTATTTACAACTATTTTTTGTGAAACTACTTTTTGAAACTCGTTCTCTATTGGGTATAGCATAATTTGGCTAGCGCCGTCAAATACAAGATTGCTATATGTATACTTAGTAAGGTGTTTTATATAAAACTTAGGCATAAATTTGTATTAATTAGAATGTGAAAAATATACCGTATTTATTGAGAAAGAAATGTTTCTAATGTCTTCTTTAATTTCTTCAATAAAGTTATTAAGACCTTGCTCATTAATACTTTCAATAGTGGTATATTTTATAGTGCTTTCTAGCTTACCTAGTAAAAAATCTATATTATTTTTTTTAAGTTCATTGGCGTCAATAAGCATGTTTATATGTCTGTTAAGTTTGTTAATACTGTAATACAGAGATCTAGGGAATAGTTTGTCTTGAAACACCATAGTGATAATATGTTTTTCTTCAAAAGCCGATTTGTGCTTTTTTAAATAAAGTTGATATCCGCCAATTGAGAGTAATAGGTTTTTCCAAAAAACACTTCGTTCTAAACTATCAGAGGTTTTAGCAATTTCAATGAGTTTTAAAGCGGTAAAATCTGATATTTGGATAACGCGTTCTAAATATTTACCAACATTCATAAAATAATAGGAAGTACCTCTTTCTTGTGTTACATCCATACAACCATAAAACATTAAATGAAATGCCTGAAGGTTATCTAAAAAAATAATGGGGTCTTCTTCTTTAAGTTTATTAGGGAGGTTGGGGTTGGTTACAAAATGATAGTAATTATTAATACAAAGCCATAACTCTCTTGATATGTGCTCTTGTACACTTCTAGCATTTTCCCTAGCTTTTTTAACAATATTTATGATAGAGTTTGGGTTTTCTGTTTTAAAAACCATAAAATCTATACATTCAATTGGGTCTTCTGTGAGAAAATTGATACCTCCGGCATAATTTTCAATAATAGGAGACCAAGAGAACAATTTTGGCGCATCTTGATTTGCAGAATAATTAACTTTAAGCAAGCTTAAAATGCCATTGCCACGTTCCATATATCTTTCTAACCATATAAGGTTATTTGCAACTCTACTCAGCATAGTTTTGTTTTTTTATTGAATAACCCAAGTGTCTTTACTACCACCACCTTGGGAACTATTAACAACCAATGATCCTTCTTTTAATGCAACTCTAGTTAACCCCCCTGGGGTAATTTCTATTCCATCTCTTCCTGATATGGCAAAAGGTCTTAAATCTATACATCTAGGGGCCAATATACCATTTATACAACAAGGTGCTGTAGAAAGTCTTAAAATAGGTTGAGCAATAAAGTTAGAAGGATTCTTTTTAACTGTTTTAAGGTAGTCTTCTATTTCTTTTTCGCTAGCTTCATGCCCCATAAGCATACCATAGCCACCACTTCCATCTGTTTTTTTAATAACTAAATTGGTAATGTTTTTTTCAACATATTCAAGCTCATCTGGGTTTTTTAATTGGTAAGTTTTTATGTTATTTAAAATAGGTTCTTCATTTAAATAGTATTTTATCATATCTGGTACATAAATGTAAATAGCTTTATCATCTGCTATACCAGTACCTGGAGCATTTACAATATTAACGTTGCCTTTTCTGTAAGCAGCCATAATACCAGCTACTCCTAATACGCTAGAAGCATTAAATTCTAAGGGGTCTAAAAAATCATCATCAATTCTTCTGTAAATTACATCAACACGTTTTAACCCATTTGTAGTTTTCATGTACACAAAATGATCGTTAACCACTAAATCATTTCCTTCTACTAATTCAATCCCCATGAGTCTTGCTAATGTTGTGTGCTCATAATAGGCAGAATTATAAATACCAGGGGTTAGTAGTACTACGTTAGGGTTAGCTTGATCTGACAGTTCTTTGAGTTTTTTGTAAAGTATATTAGGGTAATTAGATACACTTCTTATTTGGTTTTGTGGTAAAATACCAGGGTAAATTCGTTTTGAGATTTCTCTATTTTCAAGCATGTAACTTACACCAGAGGGTGTTCTTAAGTTATCTTCAAGTACATAGAATTCTCCGTCGTTATTTCTAATTAAGTCTACCCCAGAAATATGGGTGTAAATATCATAAGGTACTTCTACATTCTTCATTTCCCTAAGAAAATTAGGGCAGGAGTAAACTAAGTTAGCAGGAATAATACCATCTTTTATAATAAATTGATCATGGTATATATCTCTTATAAACAAATTTAGTGCAGTAATACGTTGTTTAATGCCTCTTTCAATTTTACTCCATTCTGAGGCGGTTATAATTCTAGGAATAATGTCAAACGGAAATATCTTTTCAATACCCTCATTATCATTGTAAACAGTAAAGGTTACCCCTTGACTCATAAACAACTGTTTAGCTAATTCTTCTTTTTTAAAAAGATTGTCAGAAGACGTGTTTTTTAAAAAATTAGTAATCTTTTCATAGGGCTGTCTAACTATTTCTTTATGGTTATACATTTCATCCCAGGTATTGGGAAGTTGGTTGTAAGATGAAAACAGATTATTGTTAACCATATGCGCTCTTTAAATTAATAGTGTGTGTTAAACAATATTCAGTTAAGTTAAATATTTTTAAAAAATTATTACTTGTTTTTGTTTAATTATTGTTAATATTTTTGAATTTAATTAAAAAAATTAACAATAATTATTATTTGTTTAATTTGATATGGACTAATTTATGATTTTTAATAAATACAGAATCTTTTGTATGAAGGCATATATATAAATTATTAACATATTTTAATTTCATACAAAACCAATATTTATACATGAAAGAATTACTGTATTTTTACACTAAATGCAAACCTTAATACAAGAATATATTCCGCAATCTGCTTTAGCACAAGTTTTAAAACTATTAGAGCATGATAATCTAGTAATTAAAATTAAAAATGAACGTAAAACACGCCACGGAGATTACAGACCGTTACCTAACGGAAAACACCAAATAACCGTAAACTCTAACCTTAATAAGTATAGGTTTTTAATAACACTAATTCATGAGATTGCACATTTTGAGGCGTATAAAAAATATGGTAGATTTATAAAACCTCACGGAGTTGAGTGGAAACAAACCTTTCAACATTTAATGTTGCCGTTTTTAAATCCTCAAGTGTTTCCTAGTACTTTGTTGCCACTTTTAGCAACTCATTTTAAAAACCCAAAAGCATCTAGTGATACAGACACAACATTGGCATTAGCCTTAAAACAGTTTGATGAGCATAATGATAAAACATTTGTGTTTCAGTTACCTTTGAATAGTGTTTTTAAACTATATAATGGAAAAGTATTTAAAAAAGGAAAAAAAAGAACAAAACGTTTTGAATGTGTAGAACTTAAAACAGGAAAGTTGTATCTTTTTAACCCAAATGCAGAAGTAGAACCACTAAAAGAATACCATGAATAAAAATTATTACGCTATTTTAATGGCAGGAGGTGTAGGATCAAGATTTTGGCCAGTAAGTACACAAGATTTTCCAAAGCAATTTCACGATATGCTAGGAACCGGTGATACTTTAATTCAAAAAACATTTCAAAGATTAGCAAGATTAATACCTAAAGAGAACATATTCATTTTAACAAACGAGCGTTACAATGATTTAGTTTTAGAACAGTTGCCTGATGTAGAACAACGTCAAGTTGTTTTAGAACCTGCTATGAGAAATACAGCACCTTGTATTTTATATGCATCATTAAAAATACAAAAAGAAAATCCAGATGCGGTTATGATTGTGGCTCCAAGTGACCATTGGATTGAAGATGAAGCAACCTTCTCAAAAAACGTAGAACAAGCCTTTGAGTTTTGTTCAAATAATGATGCCTTAATGACTTTGGGTATTCAACCAACATTCCCAAATACAGGGTATGGGTATATTGAGTTTGATAAAACCTCAAACCAAATTATAAAATCTGTAAACCAGTTTAGAGAAAAACCAGATTATGCCACTGCAAAAGAGTTTATTGCACAAGGAAATTTTTTATGGAATGCAGGTATTTTTATGTGGAATGTTAAAACGGTTGTAAATACTTTTGAAAAAAATCAACCCGAATTATTCCAGCTTTTCAAATCAGGAATGTCTGCGTATAATACCAGTTCAGAAGCGGCTTTTATTGAAGAAAATTATCCAAAAGCAGAAAATATTTCGGTAGACTATGCCATTATGGAAAAATCTAAAAACGTTTATGTAATTGCTGCTGAATTTGACTGGAACGACCTTGGTACTTGGGGAAGTTTGTACGATAAATTAGATAAAGATGAACACAAAAATGCCGTAGTTAATTCTAGAACGCTTGTTGATGATGCCACAGGAAATATGATTAGAACCAAAGCAAATAAAATTGTAGTTGTTGATGGTTTACAAGATTATATTATTGTTGATAAAGATGAAGTTTTGCTTATCTTTCCCAAATCAAAAGAACAAGATATAAAGAAAACACTCCAAAAAGTTAAAGATAAATTTGGAGAACAATATGGTTAAACATGAGTGAAGAAAGTAAATTTAATTTCTCTGAAGAAGAAGTTTCTCAAAAAGATGAAGCAGTAGC
Source organism: Seonamhaeicola sp. NFXS20 (assembly GCF_049132085.1). Lineage (NCBI taxonomy): Bacteria > Pseudomonadati > Bacteroidota > Flavobacteriia > Flavobacteriales > Flavobacteriaceae > Seonamhaeicola > Seonamhaeicola sp. NFXS20. Next base: position 133,579 of record NZ_JAFMPU010000005.1, read on the forward strand.
TCAAAGTAAAGAAGCTATAAAGAAGGATGCACAAGGTTTATTTCAAAGCATTAAGCAATTTTTAAGTGAGTTATTAGCCTTTAGAGAAGATACCGATAGAGACGCTACTATTGCGGCAATAAAAGGCGATATTCCATTTAAAGGTGCTACCGCGTGGATTTTAATTTGTTCTATTTTTGTAGCATCAGTTGGGTTAAATGCTAACTCAACAGCAGTAGTTATTGGTGCCATGTTAATTTCACCACTAATGGGACCAATTCTTGGTGTGGGGCTATCAATAGCCATAAATGACATTGATACGCTTAGAAAATCTCTAATAAACTTAGCAGTTATGATAGTGTTAAGTTTAATTACAGCCTTTTTATTTTTTAGATTTTTTCCGTTAGGAAGCCAAGAAACATCAGAGCTTTTAGGTAGAACTAAACCCGACTTAAGAGATGTATTAATTGCTTTTTTTGGTGGTTTGGCACTAATTATTGCCAGAACTAAAAAAGGAACTATTGCTTCTGTAATATTTGGTGTTGCTATTGCTACAGCTTTAATGCCTCCTTTGTGTACTGCTGGTTATGGGTTAGCAAAAGGTAACTTTGATTATTTTGGAGGCGCCATGTATTTGTTTAGCATTAACACTATTTTTATTGCTTTAGCCACATTTCTTGTTTTAAAGTTATTGCGTTTTCCTATGTTGCGTTATGCCAACTCTAAAAAACGCAGAAATATTTCTAGGTTAGCATTGTTAATTGCTATTTTAGTTATGGTTTGGCCTATTTATACTTTTGTTAAAGTCTTTAAAGAAAGCCAAATGGAAAATGAATACAAATTATTTTTAACAGATGAAATAGAGTCTAATGAATCACTTTGGCTTCAAAGAGAAAAACTAGATCCAGAAAACAATAGAATTACATTATATTTTAACGGTGAAATAAATCAAGCTACAGAGACTGATTTAAGAAATGAACTTAATAAATATGAGAATATTAAAGGTTTTAGCTTAGTTATTAACGGAAATAAAAATGTAAGTGCAGAACGTTTAATGGATTTATATGATAAAGCGTTAATGACAATTGAAGAAAGAGATAGCGTTATAACTAATTTGAAAAAAGAAATTGAAGTACTTAACTCAAATAAAGGCATGTTAAACGTTGATGATTTTACACACCTTGCCAAAGATGCTAAGATTAAATTCACCGATTTGCAATCTTTTGGTTTTGCTAAAATGCTAAAGTCTAATGATTTTAAAAATGCAGATACTGTTGCATTAGCTAGTGTTAAATGGAATACTTCTTTAAAAGATAGTATCATTTCTATTAAAGAAAAAGAACTTCTTACTTGGATTAAAAAGGAACTGAAACTAAAAAATGTAGAGATAAAAAGAGATTAATAAACCAAATTTCTTTAATGGAAAATAAATACGCAAAACTATTTACAAGGGTAAAAGCAGCTATCATTGATAGTATAGTTTTGATAGTTTTAATGTATTTGGCTTCTTGGGTTTTTAATGCTATAGGAACCGTTCCTAATTATGCTAGAATAACAGTTTTTATTTTTATCTTTTTAATGTATGAACCTATTTTAATCTCAATGTTTGGAGCTACCGTTGGGCATTTTTTTAATGATATAGAGGTTAAAAGAGAAAACAATGAAAGTAAAAACGTAAACTTTCTCAGGGCAATTTTAAGGTTTATTTTTAAGTTTTTTTTAGGTTGGGTTTCATTGCTAACCATCCGTAATAGCGAAAAAGGTAAAGCTATTCATGATTTTGTTGGAGGATCGGTAGTTTTAAACTACAAAAAGTAATAACTAGTCGTTTTCTTCTAAATACATTCGGCGTACTTTTTTAAACAGGTTAGATGAGTACACAAAATTGGTTACCGATTGATTATCGGTTTTAAAAATGGTTTTATTAGAGCCTTCCCATTCTTTTTTACCATTTTTTAGAAAAACAATTTTTTCGCCAATTTCCATTACAGAGTTCATGTCATGAGAATTAATAACCGTTATAATTTGATATTCATCTGTAATTTCTTGTATCAGGTTATCAATAACAATAGCTGTTTTAGGGTCTAAACCAGAGTTTGGTTCGTCACAAAATAAATATTTTGGGTTGTTAACTATGGCTCTAGCAATGGCTACACGTTTTTGCATTCCACCAGAGGCTTCACTAGGCATTTTAAAATGAGCATCAGGCAGATTAACGCGTTTTAAAACAAAATCGGCTCGATCTTCCATTTCACTTTTACTCATTTTAGTAAACATTCGTAACGGAAACATCACATTTTCAACAATGGTCATAGAATCAAAAAGAGCACTTCCCTGAAAAACCATCCCTATTTCGGCTCTTAAATTTCGTTTTTCAGCTTCAGAAAGTTCAGAAAATACTTTTCCGCTAAAAGAAATAGTGCCTTTTTCATAAGGAAAAAGTCCTAAAAGACATTTTAAAAAAACGGTTTTTCCAGAACCACTTTGTCCTATAATTAAATTAGTTTTTCCTTTTTCAAAAGTGGTACTTATACCTTTTAAAATTTCGGTATCACCAAATGATTTATGTAAATTATCAACTACTATCATTAGCCTAACATCATGCCTGTTAAAATATAATTTAATAGAATTATAACTACTGATGTCCATACAAAAGCAGTAGTACTAGCTTTACCTACTTCTAAGGCTCCGCCTTTCATATAATATCCATAAAATGAAGGTATTGTAGCCAAAATAAAAGCAAAAACAAAGGTTTTTATAAAAGAATAGGTAACGTGAAAACCGTCAAAATCTGTTTGTAGCCCTAGTATATAATCTTCTAAACTGGTGTATCCTCCAAACACACATGCAGCCATACCACCAAGTATACCTAAAAACATACCAATAGCTATTGCAAATGGGTACAATAATAAAGCTATAGTTTTAGGGAAAACTAAGTAGTTTAAAGAATTTATACCCATAACTTCTAGAGCATCTATTTGCTCTGTAACTCGCATGGTCCCTATGCTAGAGGTAATAAAAGAACCCACTTTTCCTGCCATAATTATAGAGGTAAATGTTGGTGCAAACTCTAAAATTACAGATTGCCTTGTTGCAAAACCTACTAAATATCTTGGTATTAATGGGTTTTCAATGTTTAACGCAGTTTGGATGGTGATAACACCTCCTACAAAAAATGAAATAAAAGCTATAATTCCTAAAGAGCCAATTATTAAATCATCAATATCCTTTAGTATTAATGTTTTCATAACAGACCATTTAGTGGGCTTGCGGAACATTTCTGCAACCATTAAAAAATATTTGCCAATATTATGGAGATACTTCATAAATAAAATGTTACTGCTAAAGTAAAAAAAACTTAGAGGTATTTAACTTTAATTTTAAATAATGATGTATTAATATGTGTATTTTTGGAGTTGATAAAATCTAAATTTAAAATGAAATACTTAATTACACTTTTATTAGCGTTAGTTTTAGCTACACCATCTGTAGCACAAGAAAAAAAACCTAAACTGGTTGTTGGCATTGTGGTAGACCAAATGCGTTATGATTATTTAACACGTTTTGAAGACAGATTTGGAGATGGTGGATTTAAACGTATGATAAATGAGGGCTTTAATTGTAAAAACAACCATTATAATTATATACCTACTTATACGGGGCCTGGACACGCTTCTGTTTTTACTGGTACTACACCCAAAACTCACGGAATTATAGCCAATAATTGGTATGATAAATATGAAAAGAAAATGGTGTATTGTGCCGAAGATGACACGGTTGAATCTGTAGGTACAACTTCTAACGATGGAAAAATGTCACCACAACGTATGAAAACAACCACTTTTGCAGATGAAAACCGTTTGTTTACACAAATGCGCGGAAAAAGTATTGGTATTTCTGTAAAAGATAGAGGTGCTATTTTACCTGCTGGTCATTCTGCAAATGCCGCTTATTGGTTTAGAGGTAAAAGTGAAGGAAAGTTTATCTCAAGTACTTATTATATGAAAGATTTGCCAGAATGGGTAAAAGAATTTAATAACTCTAAAAAGATAAAATCTTATTTAAAAGAATGGAATACACTATATAAAATAGATACCTATAAAGAGAGTGGAAGTGATTTAAATGATTATGAGCGCGGATTTACAGGAAAAAAAACAGCTACTTTTCCGTATGATTTAAAGAAATTGAATAGGCTAAACGGTGGTTTTGATATCTTAAAATCAACACCATACGGTAATAGTATTGTTGCAGATTTTGCTATTGAAGCCATAAAAAATGAAGCATTAGGTAAAGATGAATATACTGATGTTTTAACAGTAAGTTTTTCAAGTACTGATTATATAGGGCATAATTTTGGAGTAAACTCAAAAGAAATAGAAGATACCTATTTGCGTTTAGATAAAGATTTAGAGCGTATTTTTAAAGCACTAGATAGAAGAGTTGGAAAAGGAAATTACACGGTGTTTTTAACATCAGACCATGGAGCTGTAAATGTGCCTAGTTATTTAAAAAGTGTAAAAATACCATCTGGGTATTTAAATAACGGTGAAGCAAAAGAGCAATTAAAAGCCTTTATGGTAAATAAATTTAAAGCAGAAGATTTAATTGAAAACGTTAGTAATAATCAAATCTTTTTGAATAGAGAAAAAATTAAATCACTTGGGTTAGATTTAGCTGAAGTTCAAGAGGCTATTGTTAATGAAATTATTAACTATAAACATGTGTATAAAGTGTTTTCGGCCCATGCTTTAAGTACAAACGAATATACTACAGGTATTGAAGCTTTATTACACAACGGTTTTAATCAAAAACGCTCTGGAGATATTTTAATTATTCCAGATCCTGCATATATTTCATATTCTCTAACAGGTTCAACACATGGCAGTGGCTTAAATTACGATACGCATGTACCTTTGTTGTTTTTTGGTAAGGGTATTAAGCATGGTGAAACATACAAAAAAACAGTTATTCCAGATATTGCACCAACTATTTCAGCTTTATTAGGAATTAGTTTTCCTAACGGAGCTAGTGGTCAACCATTAGAGTTTGTTTTAGAATAAAATGCGCAGAAAAACCTTTTATTCTATATTGGCCATCTTAATTCTTGTAGGAGCTTTTTCTTATGAATATTTTTTAGAAGAAGAAGAACAAACTCAAGTTATTGCAGAAGGTAAAAAGGTAAAGAAAGATACAAATGAGTATTTTTTACCAACCAGTACTACAGGACAAATAATACATCATAACGGGTATTCTTTATCTTATAACGAAGCTCATGAACAAGCCGAATGGGTGGCTTATGAATTAAAAAAATCTCAGTTATCTAACACCAACTTTAAAAGACCTTATTTTGAAGTTGATGAAATGGTTAAAACAGGAGCTGCCCATTGGCGTAATTACAAAGGTTCTGGTTATGATAGGGGGCATTTATGTCCTGCAGCCGACAAGAAATTTAGTAAACAGGCGCACGATGAAACTTTTTTAACCAGTAATATTAGTCCGCAACAACATGACTTTAATGCAGGTATTTGGAATAGGTTAGAACAAAAAGTACGTTATTGGGCGAGTAAGTACAACGGTGTTTTTGTAGTAACAGGAGGTGTTTTAAAAGGTGATATGAAAACTATAGGTAGTGAAAATGTTTCAGTTCCCAATCAATTTTATAAAGTATTGATTGATAACAATACAGGTTCAACCAAAATGATTGCTTTTTTAATACCCCATCAAGATTCTAATAAACCATTATATGAATTTGTAGTGTCTGTTGATGAGGTTGAAAACCTAACGGGAATAGATTTTTTTCCAGAATTAGAAGATGCTATAGAAAATAAGTTAGAAGCCTCTAGTAGTTATAAAGGTTGGGGGTTTAATTAATTTTAATACCTTATTTTTTTAGTTTTCCAAGCATACCTTTCCAACGTAATTGTCTAATAAATTTACCTTGCGCTTTGGTAACTAATTGTTTGGGTTTTTCCTTTTTGGCTTTAAAATAGCCACCCATATAATCTTTAAATAACTCAAAACTTTTCTTTTTAAGAGCTAATTTTAGGGCAGAAATTACAGTTATTACAAAACCATAACGCATTTTGTACATGGCTTCACCTTGCAAGTATTTAGAAGCCTTATTGTAGCTTACTCCTGTTGGTTTTAAGTGTTTTACGCATAAACTTTCGTCTGTTAAAATATCCCAGTTGTAAAACTTAGCTAATAGTTCATCAACGGTATCCCACCCCATAGATGGTTTTAGCTTTCCTATGTCTAAAAAGCAAGCTTTTCTATAGGCTTTTAACGCTCCGCGAATGTGATCTTTTCTAGTTAGATTTTCTAGTGCCCAATCATTATTCTTTTTAATATAGCAAAACCCAGAAGCCATTCCAAGACGGTCATTGTTTTTAAAATGATGCGCTAATTGTTTTAAGTAATTTTCTGGAAAAATTAAGTCGGCATCAAACTTACAAATTACGTCATAATCTTCATCTAAAACATTATAGCCCTTGTAAAAAGCATTTATGATTTTAGTTCCAGGTAAATGTTGGTTGGATGATTTTGAATTTACTAGTTTTATATAATTATATTTTGTTGAATAGCCTTCAACTATATCCAAAGTTTTGTCTGTAGAATTATCATTAACTACTACAATTTGTTTTGGTTTTAAGGTTTGATTTACTAAAGAATCTAGGGTTAAGCCAATAGAACTTTCTTCGTTATGAGCAGGTATTACAATGTAGAAATTCATAGTTAAAACTGAAAATAAATTACTCCAATTACAGAAAATTAGAGTTATTTATGATGTTCTTTGTTAACCCTTTTAGCGTACACAATGTAATATCTTGGTGTAAACCATCTTAAAATAGGGCGAATACCAATTTTTTTGGTAGGGTTGGTCCATTTTTGGCTATCTATTATTTTCCATCCTGTTTTTTCTAATAACCAATCAAACTGCCAATCTTCAAATTCATGATAATGTCTGTCCCATTTATCTGTTTTACTTTTATAGGCAGGTGCAAACCACAATTTTAACGGAATACTTGCTACCAATTTGTTGGCCTTTATTTCTTTTAAAACCGTATATGGAGACAGTAAATGTTCAAAGATTTCAAAAGCGGTTACTACATTGGCTTCAGAGTTTTTTATATTACTTACATCTTCATCTAAATCTTCACCACTAGTATTTTTAACCTTGTATCCATGTTCTAACATAATTTTAGAAAAAGGATTTTCTACACCTAAATCTAAAATAGTTTCAGTAGTAGTAATATGCTTTTTTAAGAATGAAATAGTATGTTTAAAACGTTTGTTAGGAAAGCTTTTTTCGTACATTTATTAGGCTAGTATTTGTATACAATAGCATTTATATTCATGCCAGCGCCAACACTTGCAAACATAACAACATCACCTTTTGATAGACTATGGTTTTCTAATTTATTGTTTTTTACCAAATCAAATAAAGTTGGTACAGTAGCTACAGAACTGTTACCTAAAGTTTGAATGCTCATAGGCATAATGTGCTCAGGGATTTTTGTTTTGTATTGTCTGTAAAAGCGTTTTAAAATAGCTTCATCCATTTTTTCATTGGCTTGATGAATAAATATTTTTTTAACATCATTAATGCTATAACCGCTATTGTCTAAACATGTTTTCATGGCTTTAGGAACATTAACCAATGCAAATTCATAGATTTTACGACCGTCCATTTTTATGTAGCGGATGTCTTGGTTTAACTCTGGGTTATTAGAGTTGCCAAAGTAAAGATAATAAGCTTCGTCATAGGTATAACTAGCAGTTTCATAAGCTAAAATACCACCTTCTTCTTCAGTAGCTTCAATAATTGTAGCGCCGGCACCATCAGAAAAAATCATAGAATCTCTATCGTGTTTGTCTACTACTCTTGATAAGGTTTCAGTACCAATTACTAAGCAACGTTTTGCCATACCAGACTGAATAAAAGCTTTTGCATGAATAACACCTTCAATCCAACCAGGGCAACCAAATAAAATATCGAAAGCTACACATTTGGGGTTTTTAATACCTAAACTATGTTTAATTCTGGTAGCTAAAGACGGTAACATATCACTTTGGATAGTGTTGTGTTTAACATCACCAAAATTATGCGCAACAATAATGTAATCTATAGTTTCTGGATCTATGTTGGCATCTTCAATAGCTTTTTCAGCAGCAAAGAAACCTAGGTCTGAAGAATTATGATGTGATTTTGCATAACGACGTTCTGCAATACCTGTAATGGCTTTGAATTTTTCAACTATAACTTCATTAGGGGCATTTATTGTAGAACCATCTGCATTTAAAAATTCATGATTATGAAAACTTTCATTTTTTTCTACGGTGTCAGGAATATAGCTGCCAACACCAGTTATTTTAATGTTCATAATACGTTTTTTACTATTAAAATTTGAGTTACCTGCTAAGATACTTGCTTTATATAAACTATGAGAAAAATAGTAGTTTTTATTACGATGTTCAACAGCCTAAATTAGGCCTCTATATAGTCTTCAATAGGGGCACAAGAGCATACTAAATTCCTATCACCAAAAGCATCATCAACACGCCTTACACTTGGCCAGAATTTATTATCTCTAATATATTCTAACGGAAAGGCAGCTTCTTCTCTTGTATATGGAAAATACCATTCATTAGAAGTTATCATATCAAGTGTGTGAGGTGCATTTTTTAAAACGTTATTAGTGTCTTCTTTAGTTACGCTATCTATTTCTTTTTTAATAGAAATCATAGCGTCACAGAATCTGTCAATTTCTTCTTTGCTTTCACTTTCGGTAGGTTCAATCATTAAAGTTCCTGCTACAGGAAATGAAACGGTTGGCGCATGAAAACCATAGTCCATTAATCGTTTTGCAATATCAGTAACTTCAATACCATTAGCTTTAAAAGGTCTACAATCTATAATCATTTCATGAGCTGCTCTACCACGTTCACCAGAATATAAAGTGTTGTAATAACCATCTAATCTATGTTTAATATAATTGGCATTTAAAATAGCTACTTTGGTAGACTGTGTTAAACCTTCTGCTCCTAACATTTTAATATAACCGTATGAAATTAAGCAAGCCAAAGCAGATCCAAAAGGTGCTGCAGAAATAGCTGTAATAGCCTTGTCTCCACCTGTTTTAAATATTGGGTTTCCGGGTAAAAAAGGCGCTAATTGTTTGGCAACACAAATGGGGCCAACACCAGGGCCACCACCACCATGCGGAATAGCAAACGTTTTATGAAGGTTTAAATGACAAACATCGGCACCAATATTTCCTGGGTTGGTAAGTCCAACTTGAGCGTTCATATTAGCACCATCCATATAAACTTGACCACCATTATCATGAATAATTTGAGTGATTTCTTTAATAGCAGATTCATATACACCATGGGTTGACGGGTAAGTTACCATTAAAGCAGCTAAATTGTCTTTATGTTTAATGGCTTTTTCTCGTAAATCATCAACATCAATGTTGCCTTCATCAGTAGATTTTGTAACTATTACTTTCATACCAGCCATAACCGCGCTTGCTGGGTTTGTTCCGTGTGCAGAAGAAGGTATTAGGCAAATGTTTCTGTGGCCTTCATTACGAGATTCATGATATGCTTTTATAACCATTAAACCAGCAAATTCTCCTTGAGCACCAGAGTTTGGTTGTAATGATGTAGCGGCAAAACCAGTTATTTCAGTTAATTGATTTTCTAATTTTTTTAAAACTCTACGATAGCCTCTAGCTTGTTTTTTTGGTGCAAACGGATGGATATTGCCCCATTTAAACCAACTTAATGGTAGCATTTCAGAAGCGGCATTTAGTTTCATAGTACATGACCCTAACGAAATCATAGAGTGGTTAAGTGATAAATCTTTACGTTCTAAAGATTTTATATAACGCATTAATTGTGTTTCAGAATGGTATTTATTAAATACATCTAGTTCTAAAAAGCCTGATTTTCTTTGAAGATATGCGTCAATATTATTAGCAGGAGTTACTTCAGATATTACAACGGTTTCTTTGTTGGCTGCTTCGGCAAAAATTGAAATTAAATAATTTATATCTCTTATTGAAGTGGTTTCGTTTATTGAAATTGTAACCGTGTCTTTGTCAGGATAACAAAGGTTCACTTTTTTTCTGGTGGCAATTTTTTTAATCTTTCTAGCTTTGGTTTTTATTTGAAGCGTGTCAAAGAATGATGTATTTACTTGTTTATAACCAAAACTTTCTAAAACTTCGGCAAGTTTAGAAGTTTTATTATGAATTTTATTAGCTATAAATTTTAAGCCTTTTGGTCCATGATAAACGGCATACATGCTAGCCATAACCGCTAATAATACTTGAGCAGTACAGATGTTAGATGTAGCTCTATCCCGTTTAATATGTTGTTCTCGTGTTTGTAAAGCCATACGTAACGCTCTGTTGCCATTAGCATCTTTTGTAACGCCAATAATACGTCCGGGTATATCTCTTTTATAGGCTTCTTTGGTAGCAAAGTATGCTGCATGTGGCCCGCCATAACCCATTGGTATACCAAAACGTTGGGTAGTTCCAAGCACCACATCGGCTCCAAAATTACCAGGTGCTTCAAGTTTTACTAAACTTAAAATATCAGCCGCTACTGCTACTTTAATTTGAGCTTCTTTGGCTTTTTCAATAAAAGACTTAATGTCTGTTATTTGGCCATCTCTACCTGGGTATTGAAGTATAGCACCAAAATATTCAGAAGAAAACTCAAAGCTTTTTTCATCTCCAACAACTAATTCAATACCAATAGGATTAGCTCTTGTTTCTAGTAAAGAAAGGGTTTGTGGTAAGATATTTTCTGAAACAAAAAACTTATTAATATCAGCTTTTTTTTGAGCTCTATCTCTTACTGAAAATAATAAACTCATGGCTTCTGCAGCAGCGGTACTTTCATCTAATAAAGAGGCATTAGCAATTTCCATTCCAGTAAGTTCAATGACCATAGTTTGGAAATTTAAAAGGGCTTCTAATCTACCTTGAGCAATTTCAGCTTGATAGGGTGTATATGCGGTATACCATCCTGGGTTTTCTAGTATGTTTCGTTGGATAACTGCAGGCATTACAGTTGGGTGATATCCTAACCCTATATATGTTTTATAGGCTTTATTTTTTTTAGATAAATCATGAATATGAAGCAAATACTCATGCTCTGTCATAGGTTCATCTAAATTTAAACCTTTTTTTAATTTAATGTCATCTGGTACGGTTTCGTAAATAAGTTGGTCTAAAGAATCTAAACCTAAAGTTTCTAACATTTCTTTTTGGTCTTTTTCATTAGGACCTATATGACGCAGTGCAAAAGCGTTTGTATTCATTTAGTAACAATTTGTAATTTAAACCGCAAAAATACGTAATATTTAATGTTGTTTATTTCTTAAATATGAAAGTTTTTAACCATTTAGCAACGTTATTAACAGTTTGTTTATTTTTGTCTAATGACTCTTTTGAAGCAATTTTTAAACTTTTATATAAATAGTAGTATTCATGTGTCTTTAGCGGTATGTTCGCTGACCTGGGTTACCCTAATTGAGTATGAAATACCATTTGATGAAAATCTATTGTTTTTTATGTTTTTTTCTTCTGTAACAGGGTATAATTTTGTCAAGTATTACGGAATTGCAAAGTTTCATCATAGGGGGTTGGCTAGTTGGTTAAAAGCTATTCAGGTTTTTTCATTTTTCTGTTTCATTTTCATGCTTTTTTATGCTTTAAAGTTAAACACAAAAACATTGTTATATATTTTAGGCTTTGGCTTAGTTACTTTTTTTTACGCTATTCCTTTTTTGCCTAAACATTTTTTTGTTGATAAGAAACAAAATTTAAGAAGTATTGGCGGGCTAAAAATTTATTTAATAGCATTAGTGTGGAGCGGGGTTACTGTTTTAACACCATTTATTAATAATGACATGAATTTAAGTGTAGATGTTTTTATAACAGGCTTTCAGCGCTATTTGTATATTATTGTTTTAATGTTTCCGTTTGAAATTAGAGATTTAAAGTTTGATAATCTTAAATTATCTACTATTCCTCAAAAGATTGGTATTAATAAAACAAAAATTATAGGTTCTTTAATTTTAGTAAGTATCTTTTTTTTAGAATTTTTTAAAGACGAAATGTCATTAAAACTCTTACTAGTAATGGTGTTAATTAATTTATGTACGCTAATTGCTTTGTGGTTTGCAAAAATAAATCAAGGGAAATATTATAGTTCTTTTTGGGTTGAAGGAATACCCGTTTTATGGTTAATATTACTTTTATTGATTAATTAGTCTACTTGCTCTTTAATAGCTTTATCTAGCTCTTTTTTCATGTTTTTTTTACAATTAGGGTCTAAGCATTTAACTTTAGATTCTTTTATTGTTTTTGTTAACATGGTGTTGTTTTTATAATAGGTTTTGGTGATCTTGCAGTAAGAGAGTCTAATACTGAGTTTTATTTTTTCCCATAAACTAGCTTCATTGTACTGCGCTTTATCACATATAAGTTGAGCTTCTTCGCAGCTTATAAATAAAAAACTTTTTTTCTTCATTATTAAAACCAATTTTCTTTTAGGCAACTTGCCATAGCTGTACGTGCTCTATGAATAATTACCCAAAGGTTAGACGCTGTAATATTAAGTTCATTACAAATAACTTCGGTTTCAAACCCTTGTATTGTTTTCATTTTAAAAATTTCAGCTTGCTTTTTAGGGAGCTTATCTAAGCAGTTATAAATGGCCTCTCCAAGTTCACTGTTTTGCATAGTGTCTTCTGCAGTTTTGTCGTAGGGGTCTGCAACACGCTCTTCTAACCAATCGCCTTCAGTTTCGTCGTCCTTATAATTAATTCTAACTTCGGCTTTTCCTTTATTAGAATTAATTTTTCTATAGTGGTCAATAATTTTTCTTTTTAAGATAGATATTAGCCACGTGCGTTCACTAGCTTCTCCTTTAAAGTTTTTCATTGACTTTAAGCCCGCTAAAAAAGTATCTTGTACTAAATCTTGAGCTACTTCTTTGTCACTAACTCTTGTAATGGTGTAGTTGTACAAGTAATCAGAATATAAATCGATCCATGTATTTGGATTAATTTGATGGTTGGGCATTGTCTATACAATTGTTATATAATATCAAAAATACATGATTTTTTTCATTTAAAATTCATATTGACTAGATGAATAAAATTATGATAGATAAATATATGTTTTTAAGCGCTTTTTATTTTAATAATCCAGCACGTTTTAATAGGGCTTCTGGTTTTGGTTCTTGTCCTCTAAAACGTTTGTAAAGCGTCATAGGATTTTCTGTACCTCCTTGAGATAGCACGTTATTTTTAAATTTACTGGCTACTTCCTTGTTAAAAATACCAGCTTCTTTAAAATATTCAAAAGCGTCTGCATCTAAAACTTCTGCCCATTTGTAGCTGTAGTAACCAGAGGAATAACCGCCTTGAAAAATATGTGCAAAAGCAGTACTCATACAATTATTTTCAACATCAGGATATAATTTAGTGCTGCTGAAAGCCTTAGTTTCATGAGCTTTAACAGAAGTAATTTGTTCTGGGTTTGGGTTAGCATGCCAACTCATATCTAATAAACCAAAACTTAATTGACGTAAGGTTTGCATACCTTCATTAAAGGTGGCCGATTCTTTAATTTTTTTAATTAAGTCCATTGGAATCAATTCACTAGTTTCATAATGTTTTGCAAATAACTCTAACGCCTCTTTTTCATAACACCAGTTTTCCATTATTTGGCTTGGTAATTCTACAAAATCCCAATAGACACTAGTTCCAGATAAACTTGGATAAGAGGTGTTGGCAAGCATACCGTGTAAAGCATGACCGAACTCATGAAAAAGGGTAGTAACTTCATTAAAAGTTAAAAGTGATGGTTTACTTTTTGTAGGTTTGGTGAAGTTACATACAATAGATACGTGTGGTCTTGAGTTTTCTCCGTTTTTTATATACTGAGGCTTAAAAGACGTCATCCACGCACCGTTTCTTTTTCCTGGTCTAGGGAAGAAATCTGCATAAAAAATAGCTATAAAGTCACCGTCAGTATTGGTAACTTTATAAGTCATAACATCTTCATGATATTTATCAATAGTGTTAATTTCTTCAAAATTTAAATCGAATAATTTATTAGCAACGGTAAAAGCGCCATCAATTACATTTTCTAGTTTAAAATAGGGTTTTAATAGCTCATCATCTAAACTAAAAAGTTTTTGTTTTAGTTTTTCAGAATAGTAAGCTCCATCCCACTTTTGAAGTTCATCTATACCATCAAGTTCTTTTGCAAATTCGCTTAAGTTTTTAAATTCTTTTTTGGCAGCAGGTTTTGCTTTTTCTAATAATTCATTTAAAAAACTTTCAACGTTTTCTGGTGTTTCTGCCATGCGTTCTTCTAATACAAAATGAGCATGGGTTTTGTAACCTAAAAGGTTTGCACGCTCATGGCGTAATTTTACAATTTCAAGAACAATGTTTTGATTGTCTAAATCATCATTTTTAAAACCTTTGCTTCCGGCTGCAAGTGTTATTTTTTTTCTTAATTCTCTGTTGTCTGCATAGGTTATAAAGGGTATGTAGCTTGGGTAGTCTAAGGTAAATAGCCAGCCTTCTTTTTGTTTAGATTCGGCTAGTTGTTTTGCTGCTTCTTTAGCACCATCGGGTAAACCCGATAAATCATCTTCATTGGTAATAAGCATTTCAAACTTGTTGGTTTCGGCAAGTAAGTTTTCTCCAAAGGTTAGTTTTAGTTTGCTTAATTTTTTATCTATTTCTCTGAGTTTTTCTTTTTTGTCTTCAGGAAGGTTAGCGCCATTTCTAGAAAAACTTTTATATTTTTTATCTAAAAGAGTTTTTTGCTCGGTAGTTAAGTTTAATTTGTTTTTAGAGTTATAAACTGCTTTAACACGTTTAAACAACTTTTCGTTTAAAGTAATGTCATTACTAAATTCTGATAATAATGGAGAAACCTCTTGAGCTATTTTTTGAATAGTTTCATTGGTTTCGGCAGAGTTTAGGTTGAAAAATATACTAGAAATTCTATCTAACTGTTCACCTGAAAATTCTAAAGCTTCAATAGTGTTTTTAAATGTTGGTGCTTCTGGGTTATTTGTAATACTGTCAATTTCGGCTTTAGCTTTATTTATGGCCTCTTTAAAAGAAGGTAAAAAGTAGTCGTCTTTAATTTTTGAAAATGGAGCTGTATTGTATGACGTTTTGAAAGGATTTAGTAATATGTTGTATGACATTGTTATGTTTTGTGAAGAATATGTTAAAATTTAAAATTTGTTATGCGCACATAATATATTTCGTATATATTTGCCACTTGAATTTTTAAGAGTGACTAACTCATAAGAATTATATGTTAATAGCTAGAAAACCTCGAGTATACTCGAGGTTTTTTTATTGTAAATCTTTTGCAGATTGGTTTACTTTTATTTTAAGACCTTCTTTATAGGCTATAATTTTGTCTAATACACATTTATCTGAAGTTGCAATAATTTGCGCTGCTAAAATACCAGCGTTTTTTGCGCCATTTAAAGCAACTGTAGCAACGGGAACACCACCGGGCATTTGTAAAATAGATAAAACAGAATCCCAACCATCAATAGAGTTGCTGCTTTTTACAGGAACTCCAATAACAGGCAGTGGAGAAAGAGAAGCTATCATACCTGGTAAATGAGCGGCACCACCTGCACCAGCAATAATTACAGCAAAACCTTTGGTATGAGCGTTCTTGCCATAATCAAATAGTTTTTCTGGTGTACGGTGAGCAGAAACAATATCTACTTCAACTTCTATATCAAATCCTTTTAAGATGTCTATAGCATCTTGCATAACAGGAAGATCACTTTTACTTCCCATAATTACGCCTACTTTGCTCATAATTATTTGCTTATAACTTTAATAGATTTTTTCACTTCTTCTGCAATACGTCTTGCTTCATTTAGGTCTTCATTTACAATGGTAACGTGTCCCATTTTTCTAAATGGTCTGGTTTGTTGTTTTCCATAAATATGTGGCGTAACACCATCCATTGCCATAATGGTTTCAATGTTTTTGTAAACTACATTACCTGTGTAACCTTCGGCTCCAACCAAATTTACCATAACGCCACCAACTTTACTATCGGTTCTGCCTAGGGGCAAATCTAAAATGGCTCGTAAATGTTGTTCAAATTGAGACGTGTAACTCGCTTCAATAGTTTGGTGACCAGAGTTGTGAGGTCTTGGAGCAACTTCATTTACTAAAATATCATCATCTTTTGTTTGAAACATTTCAACAGCCAATAGCCCTACATGATTAAAGGCTTTTGAAACTTTTAAGGCTATGGCTTCAGCTTTTTTAGCTATATTTTCATCAATTCTGGCAGGACAAATGACATATTCAACTTGGTTGGCTTCTGGGTGAAATTCCATTTCAACAACAGGATAGCTTTTAGTTTCACCAGAAACATTTCTAGCAACAATAACTGCCAACTCATTTTTAAAAGGCACTAAGTTTTCTGCAATACACTCAACATTTGGTAACCCTTGTAAATCTTCAATAGTTCTAACAATTTTGACCCCTTGTCCGTCATATCCAAATTGTGCACTTTTCCATACAAAAGGCAAACTTAATCCACCATGATTTATAGCTTCTTTAATTTCTGAAGTATAGGCGAAACGAGAAAAAGGTGCAGTAGGAATATCGTTATCTACATAAAATAGCTTTTGTTTTGCTTTGTTTTGAATGGTTCTTAGCGTTTTAGATGAAGGATAAACTTTTACACCTTCCTTTTCTAAATCTTCAAGAGCATCAACATTTACATTTTCTATTTCAATGGTTAAAACATCTACTTGTTTGCCAAAATTGTAAACAGCATCATAATCCATTAAATCTCCAAGCGTAAATTCATTACAAGCAATTTTACATGGCGCTTCATTACTCGAATCCATTACAGAAGTGTTTATATCAAATTTTCTGGTGTTATAAAGCAACATTTTACCTAATTGCCCACCACCAAGGATGCCAAGTTTAAAGTTAGAAGAAAAGTAGTTCATTCATACTGTTTTTTACAGAAACTGTTTTAAAGTAATGCAAAAGTACATGAATTTTTTCATTCCTATATTCATAAAAATAAATGAAAAAAATCAGGCTTTAACGAAGTAATTACCCCTCTAAAATAAAATTTTGTGTTTTCTGAAATAGAATTTAGTTTCTTACAGAAAAAAATACACTTAAATATGAAATTTGGTTAGAAAAGATAAATCAAAAAATGGTATTACTTAATCTATTGATTATCTTTGCATTTTTAAAACAAGTTTAGGGTGATAAAATTACATGATAAATATTTTAAGCCTTTTATTTCTGCAGCAGAAATAGATAAAGCCATTGATAAATTAGTAACTGAAATTGCTAACGATGTTGGAGATGAAATACCCGTATTTGTGGGTATTTTAAATGGGTCTTTTATGTTAACAAGTGATTTTGTTAAAAAATACCCCAAACCTTGCGAAGTACAATTTATTAAGTTAGCATCTTACGAAGGTTTAAAATCTTCAGATGACATTCAAAGGTTAATAGGGCTTACACAAGATCTTACAGGAAGAACTGTTATTATTCTTGAAGACATTATTGATACAGGAAAAACCTTAGCAGAAGTACATCGTATTTTTGAACATGAAAAAGTGAAAACGCTTAAAATAGCAACGCTTTTTTACAAACCCGAAGCATATAAAAAAGATTTTAAACTACATTATATAGGTATTGAAATTCCAGACAAATTTATAGTTGGTTACGGACTAGACTATGATAATTTAGGAAGAGATTTACCAGAAGTATATCAAATAAAAGAAACACAACACATGACAAATTTAGTGCTATTTGGCCCTCCAGGAGCAGGAAAAGGAACGCAAGCAGAATTTTTAAAAGAAAAATATAATTTAGTACACATTTCAACAGGAGATGTTTTTAGATTTAATATTAAAAACGAAACTGCTTTAGGAATGTTGGCTAAATCTTATATAGATAAAGGAGAGTTGGTGCCAGATCAAGTTACTATTGATATGTTAAATGCAGAGGTTGAAAAAAATACCGATGCAAATGGATTTATCTTTGATGGTTTCCCACGTACCAATGCACAAGCCAAAGCATTAGATGAATTAATGGATAC
The DNA here is from genome assembly GCF_049132085.1 of Seonamhaeicola sp. NFXS20. Taxonomy (NCBI): domain Bacteria; kingdom Pseudomonadati; phylum Bacteroidota; class Flavobacteriia; order Flavobacteriales; family Flavobacteriaceae; genus Seonamhaeicola; species Seonamhaeicola sp. NFXS20. Next base: position 151,722 of record NZ_JAFMPU010000005.1, read on the forward strand.
AAAAGATTCTGAAATTAGTGCCATGGTAGCTCTTGAAGTTGATGATGAGGTTTTGGTTAAACGTCTTTTAAAAAGAGGAGAAACTAGTGGTAGAGCAGATGACGCAGATGAATCTATTATTAGAAACCGAATAAAAGAATACTACAGCAAAACAGCCATTTTAAAAGATTATTATTCTGCACAAAATAAATACTTTGGTGTTGATGGCGTAGGAAGTATAGAAGATATAACAGTACGTTTAAGTAGTGTTATAGATAAATTATAGTTGGTTGCGTTTATTTGTTTATTCGTATAGCTTAAAAAAAATCGAATAAACAAATCCACGAATTAACAAATAAACACAATAATGACTGAAGGTAATTTTGTTGATTACGTAAAGATTTATGTAGCGTCTGGAAACGGAGGTAAAGGGTCTGTACATTTACACCGTGAAAAATATATAACCAAAGGCGGACCCGACGGGGGTGATGGTGGTCGTGGAGGGCATGTAATTCTTAGAGGAAATTCTAACCTTTGGACACTATTCCATTTAAAGTTTAAAAAGCATATTAGAGCCGGTCATGGTGGTCATGGTAGTAAAAGTCGAAGCACTGGAGCCGATGGTGAAGATGTTTATATTGATGTGCCTTTAGGAACCGTAGTTCGCGATACTGAAACCAATGAAATTATTTTAGAAATAACTGAAGATGGCGAAGAGCAAATAATTGCTGAAGGTGGTAAAGGTGGCTTAGGAAACTGGCATTTTAAATCGGCTACAAACCAAACACCACGTTATGCACAACCTGGTTTACCTTTAGAAGAAAAGTACATTACTTTAGAATTAAAAGTATTGGCAGATGTTGGTTTAGTGGGCTTTCCAAATGCCGGGAAATCTACGCTACTTTCTGTAATTACGTCTGCAAAACCAAAAATAGCCGATTACGAGTTTACTACCTTAAAGCCTAATTTAGGTATTGTAGAATATAGGGATTTTCAAACCTTTGTAATGGCCGATATTCCAGGGATAATAGAAGGTGCTGCAGAAGGGAAGGGGCTAGGGCATTACTTTTTACGCCATATTGAAAGAAATTCTGTCTTGTTATTTTTAATTCCTGCAGATGCTGAAGATATTAAGAAGCAATACGACATTTTATTAGATGAACTAAGGCGTTATAATCCTGAAATGCTAGACAAGGAAAGACTTATTGCTATTTCAAAAAGCGATATGTTAGATGATGAACTTAAGGCAGAGTTGAAACAAGAATTAGACAATGAACTCCCAATACCTTATTTGTTTATTTCTTCGGTAGCACAACAGGGAATTCAACCGCTAAAAGATGCTTTATGGAAAATGTTAAATGATTAAGCATTTAAAATCGTTCTAAAATCCAATCTTTTATTATTGCCAAAGCAGTTAAAGAAAATGTTTCTTCTATAGTTTTGTATTCGCTTACAAGCCCTGTTTCTGCTGTTTGAAATAAATGATTTAATCCTTCTAATTCCTTAATTGTAACATCGGGGTTTTCTTTTAAAGCAGATTCAATACCACCTAAATTTAATTCTGGTAAAACTTGTAAATCCTTACTACCATTAAGAGCTAAAACGGGGCATGTTACTTTTTTTAAGTAATCTTGAGGGTTGGTTTTAATAAATGTGCACATCCATTTGCTTTTTCCCATTCCAGAAACTTGATTTATTAATGCATCTGTAACATATACCGAAAACGGACTTTTATCCTTAACTAATTGTTCTTTAAAAGCAGTTAGAGAATCTTTTGCTTTGGCTTCAACTTTACTAAAATCATTTTCTGTAATTATAACATCATATAGTTTGTTGGTTAGTGATTTGTTAAATTCTAGTACAGTTTGAGTTGCACCAGATTTTTTAGCCATTGCCCACGCCTGAGATTCTAAAACTTCGCGTCCTAATACTCCAGTGCCAGCAAGAAGAACATTAAAGGAAACATCATTATTTCTAGAGGTTACTATGGGGGCAATTAAACCGCCTTCGCTATGACCAATTAATCCTATTTTAGATTTTTCAAACTCCTTTCTACTTTTAATATAATTAATGGCAGTTTCAACATCTGTAGCAAAATCAAAAGATGTGGCATTTTCAAAATCTCCTTCAGATTTTGCGGTACCTCTATCGTCATATCTTAAAACAGCAATACCATTATTTGTTAAAAAATCGGCTAACACTAAAAATGGTTTATGCCTAAATAATGTTTCATCTCTGTCTTGCGGTCCAGAGCCACTAATTAAAATAGCAACGGGTGGTTTTTTGTTGTTTTTAGGAATTGTTAAAGTACCAGCAAGTTTAATACCATTAGCTTTGTTGTTAACAAAAGAAACTTCTTCTACAATATAGTTAAACGGTTTTTTGGGTTCTTGAGGGCGCTTGTTTTGGGCCGTTATATTTGTAGAAAATAGAATAAATAAAAATAAGTGGAATATAGATTTCATTTCTTTTGGGTGCTAATTAATAAAAGGAATAATTTTTGATTAAATTTAATCAAAAAAAATAACGAAGATGAAATCATTTAAAATTGTATTAATTGTTTTGCTTTTTGTTGGTTGTGCTCCTATTCAAGTAAATTATGATTTTGATAGAACAACAGATTTTTCAAAATATAAAACTTACCAGTATTATGGCGATATGGAGACGGGGTTGAGTGAATTAGATACCAAACGTTTGTTAGATGCCATAGATACAAAAATGGCTAGTTTAGGGTTGACGATTTCTGAAAATCCAGACTTTTTAATTGATATTAGAAGTATTGAATTTCAAGGAACTCCTAGACAAACCGTTGGTGTTGGCTTAGGTGGTGGTGGCCGTAATATGGGTGGCGGTGTATCTATTGGTATTCCTGTAGGAGGTACTAATGTAAACAGGCAAATAACTATTGATTTTGTTGATGAAAACGGTAAGGGGTTGTTTTGGCAAGCCGTTAGTGAGGCTAGTTTTAATGTAAATGCATCGCCAGAAAATAGAGAAGAGCGTTTAAAGGCTATTGCAGAAAAGGTGTTGGCAGGGTATCCGCCTAAATCTTAGAGTTTCACCACTTTTTTGGTGGCAATTAAAACATTATTTGCATAAATATTGGCTAGATAAATTCCAGAATTTAGCTGACTAATATTAATTTTTGAAATAGTGTTTATTGTAGCTGTTTTTACTTTTTTGCCATCAATACTAACCAAATCTACTTTAAAGTTTGATTGGTTTTCGCTTTCAATTTTAAAGTTTAAAAAAGTACTGGTTGGATTAGGGAACATCTTAATTTTAAAACTGTTTTCTTTACTAGATATATCTTCAATTCCTAAAGAAGCATAATTGATGGTCCAGGTTATTGTATGTACATTTATGGTTTCGTAATTGTTAATTCTAACAAGGCTTGTGTTGTCTGTAATTGCAGCTGTAAGTGTGTTTTCACCTTCAGCTAGATTAGTTTCATTTAAAGAAATTTCATCTAAATTATTCGCAAAAACACTATTGTTTAGAGTCCAAACACTTACTAAAGTATTGGGGTTGGGTTTAATTAAATTAAGACTGAAATCAATAGGGAAATTAGAGACTTCAACAGTGCTAGAAATAGGAGTATAACTATCAATAGGAGACACTAATTCATGAATTTTTGCAATGATGCCTTCTTTACAAACCGAGCAGAACCCTTTGTCTATTTTCTCCATAATGCAATTTTGGTGTGGTTTATACCAATCTGCACAGTTTCCAGTATCACAGGTATATTGATAAACACCAACATTGTTTGTGTTTATCCAGTTTTTCCATTTTACTAAAGTTGGGTTGGTTTCTTGAGTCATATTTATGGCTTCGGCTGCCAATTCATCTCCAGGATAATATTCATCTTTTAAATCGAAAAGCGAGTGTCCAATCTCATGCATAATTACATTGTTTCCCCAATCTCCATTGTAAGCCATTGGAAAACTACCGCCACTACCACCGTAATCGGGAGAATTTACCAAAATAAGTCCTACGTCGTAATTTGGCGTATTGTCGGCTAAAACACTAAATATTTTGGCTTCGGTGTTATTGGCACTATAACCATCAACTTCGTAATAAAGTAAATACTCTTTCCCAAAAGCTTCGTAAGTAGCATTAAAATATGTATCTACATAGGTGTTAGTTGAAGGTCTATCGGCACCACTTTCGTTAGATGGTACTTTTATAGCATAAACATTAAAATAATTGGAATAATTTGAAAAAGGAGGCTCTGCAAACATAGTTGAGGTAAAAGTTTGCGCATCTGAAATAAAATTGCTTAACTCACTTTCTTGGTAGCCTTCACTTAAAATAACAAGGTTTATACGTTTATCATCATCACCAGTAATTTTTATGGCTTCTACATCAAAAATTTGGGCGTTTATAATGTTTGTTAGAATTAAAAAGAGATGAATAACAGCCTTTTTCATTTTTAATTCAATTTTGTAGTTATGAGTTCATTTGTGTTTCTTTTGCCTTTGGTGATTAAAAACAAGCTTAAATAATGAGCATTAGGATGCAGTTGTAATTTTAATGAAATAGGAGCTTTTTTTAACACCTGTTTTTGTCTTGAAAATTGAAGAGAGTCATTTAAACTTTCTGTAAATTTTATTAATGGATTAGAAAGGTAATCAACGTGAATTTCTTTGTGATTTTTATCCAATTGAACACATTTAATATCATTAGTTTTGGGCTCGCTTACAAAATTATGGTTTTTAATTTTAACCACACCATCTGTGATTTTCTTATTAATTAAGTTTACAACTTTAAGTTCTCCTTGGTCCTCTATGGTATAATTAATAAATAATAGTTTGGCGTTTTTGGTAATAGGAATGGTGTTGTTGGTAACTTGTTTATGCCCACCGCAAGCCACAAGGAATAATAAAACTAGAGGAAATAATACTTTGAAAGTAAAGGGCCTTTTCATAAACGCAATAGATTTTGGGGCAAATCTGCTACAAATTTAATCAATTTAGTTTACATGTAATCTAACGCCTTTACTATGGCTATTGAACTCTGGTGCGTACATACTTTGAATGCTGGTAATACCATTACTCATGTTACCCGCATTATTTACCCTTAAATCATATTCAAAAACAAAAACGCCTTTTGGTAAATAATCAAAAAAGAAATTGGTGCTAGCATCTTTGGTGCTTTCATAATAACCCAAACCATCTTGCCATTTGTATTTAGAAATTACGTTTACGGGTTCTAAACCAGAAGCTCTCATATCTTTCATATGAACAAATTCCATTGGTCTATCACTTCTTAGTTCAATTCTTACTCTCACTAAATCGCCAACTTCTAAATGAGTTGTTGGGTTTATTTCTGTAATTTCTTCACCAGTAGCAGTATTCTTTTTTAGGAACAATTTTTTATTGAGTTTTAATGAAGTTTCGGCAGAAGTAATTTTATCTAAGTCTTCAAAATATTGCCAAAATAAACCACCCCAAGCAATACCATTGCCTTTTTTGGTGAGTTTAACTTCGCTCATATTGGAGTTAATTTCAGAAGCATTCCAAGAGGTTTTAAAATAGCCAGTTCCTGCTTCAACGTTAACATCTTCTAATTTTAAAGGATCTATTTTTTTATCGCCTAAAACAACATCAACCATTTCTGTTACACTAATCCAATCACTACCTTGAAGTAGTAAAGCATATACAGCTTCGGTAGTTGCTTTGGTGGTTTTCCAACGGTTTGTTTGTTTGTTTTTAAGTAACCAAATTTTCAGGTTGTCTATAATTTCTAAATTTTTTGTTTCGCTTTGAATGATAGTTCCTGCTTCTGAAAAAGCTTCAATTATTAACGCTTGAGTTTCTATAGGAGCCTGATACCAATACCAAGAGTTGGTGTTTTCTTTCCAGTACATGCCTAATTCTTCATTAGTGATACTGGTTTCTTTTAACGATTTTAAAATTTTCGAAGTTGTTTTTTGGTCATTCATTCTATGTAAAACTAAAACCATAAGTCCTTTGGCATAAAGCGAACGTTTTAACCAATATTTTTGAATTTGCGTTTGGTAATACTTGCTAATTTCTTCAACTTCTTTAGTCTTTTTAATCTCTGGAAAAAAGCTGCGCATATACAAATAATGTAGTTGTGTATAGCTTAAATGGTCTTTATTTAAATCTACATCTTTATTATACTTGGTTAAATCTTTATATTCTTTGATAAATTGAGTGTCTAAATATTTAATAGCTCTTTTAATCATTTGAGATTCTTTGCTGTCATATTTAATAACATTTAGTTTTTGAAGATGCCCAAAACCAGTAATGATGTGTTGGGTAATCCACCTGTTTTCATATCCACCTTTAAACCAAGCCCATGCGCCAGAAGCCATTTGATTATTTTCGAGTTTATTTAAAGCCAATTGTAATTCGTTATTCATTTTGTTTAAATCGAATAATAAAGCAATGCGTTTTTTCTGCTCGGTTTCACTTTGTGCATCGCGTAACCAAGGGGTTTCTTGAATTAAGATAGATTTTAGCTCTTCATTTTTTTCTAAATTAGAAATAAGAGCATTGGTGTTTTTCCACTGATTGAAAACTTCTTGAATTCTTGGGTTAGAATTTACAACATGACTTGCTAATGCATTGGCATAATACCTGCTAAAAGTTTGTTCATTACATTGATACGGATATTCCATTAAATAGGGGAGTGCTTGAATGGCATACCAAGCAGGGTTTGAAGTCATCTCTAAAGTTAACTTATGATGTTTTAATGTTGTTGATGTGTTGTTTTTCAACTTGTCTAAAGTAAATGTTCTAGTTTCATCACTTTTAATCCACATGGGCAAAGTTTCTGTAACCAACATACGATTGCTTAAAACAGGTAAAGCATTTTGTTCCCCATCACTAAAGGCTTCGGTTTTTGCAATTACTTTATATTGAACAGCCTGCACATCATCTGGTATTGATAAACGCCATGATACTTGGGTATTTCCATTGGCATCAACAGTGAATGGTTTGTTGTTTGCCGCATTACCTAATTTTGTGTCAATACTACTTCCAGAAATAGCATTAGTTAAAACTAAAAGCGCTTGTCCAGAAAGTTGTTTATCTGTTAAGTTTGCAATTTTGGTACTTATGGTAATTTGGTCGCCTTCACGTAAAAATCGAGGCGCATTGGGTATTACCATTAATTCTTTTTGAGTTATTGTTGTTAATGTTTTTGTAGCACTTTCTAAAGTTTTAGTGTGAGCTAATAACTGAAGTTTCCATTGGGTTAAAGCCTCTGGTGTTGTAAAACTAAAACTAACATTGCCTTTTTCATCAGTTTTTAAATGCGGAAAGAAGAAGGCTGTTTCTTTTAGGTTTTTTCTAACTTGTACTTGTGTTAAGGCATTCAATCCTTTTTTTGTGGTGATTATTACAACGCCATTAGCGCCTTTAGAGCCGTATATGGCAGTAGCAGAGGCGTCTTTTAAGACTTTCATAGTTTGTATTTCACTTGCAGGTATGTCTAAATCGCCTTCAACAATTTTACCATCAATTATGTACAATGGTTTGTTATTAGATGAGGTGCTGTTAACACCGCGAATTTGAACACTAGAAACCGCTGCAGATAAAGACTCTTTTTTTTGAGTGCCATAACCAACTACCACTACTTCATCTAGATTAGAACTGTCTTCTTCTAATTCTATTGCATTCTCAACAATTTGAACACCACTAACTCTACCGCTCAATGCTTTGGTTACTTCATAACGTCTCTGATTTCCAAAATAAAACCCAAACCAATTTAACTTATCAAAATACTGTTGAGGGTAGCTTAATTGATACCTTTTTTTGTTGTAAACTCTAAAATTTTTATTCCCAAAACTTTGGTTAGCATTACTTCTAACGGTAGAATAATAAAGTGGATTGTTTATAGGATTAAAATTCCATGTGTGGGGTTTAAACTGGTCTAGAGAGGCATCATACATACTTGCTAGTAATTCGGTACTTACTTTATCACCTTTTGATCCTGTGATATTAAAGCTCCAGGTTTCTTCAGTTCCTGGTTGTAAACGGTCTCTAAACGTATTGGTTTCAATGTTTAAATCGGTTTTAGGATAAGGCACCATGATGGCTTGATAACCCGATTGAAAACTATTAAAAGCGGCAAAACTGTAATGTACCATAAAGCCGCCAATGTCATTTTTAGTAACAGGAATACTAATAACTCTTTTGTTTTGGTTTAGTTGAATGATTTCAGTTTGAATAATTTTTTTATTCTTTTCAATAGAAATGGTTACGTTTAAGTTTTTAGCAGCTGAGGCCATGGTTAAATAAGCTGTATCACCTTCATTATATGTTGATTTATTTGTTGTAATACTAAACAGTTGGTTGTCTGCCAAAGTTTTATCGTCATCACTGTAAAGGGTTATTTTTGTTTGGTCTTTAACGGTTTGTCCAAACTTGTCTTTACTTTCTAAAATGACTAAATATTTGCCTGATTTCCATTTTTTAATTTTACCAAGTTTTAATGTTTTAGAGTTTTTGGTATCAAAACCTTTATCAAAAACTAATGTGCCTTTTTTCCAATTTTCAGGGTTGTGTTCATTGATGTAGGCGTCATGCGGAAATAGGTTTTCAAAAGCTTCTTCTGAAAACTCTTGATAATCTGGTGCGTCCCAAGGTCTAGACCTTAAAACGGTATTAGGAGCTTTTAGTTTATAGATTTTTATGGTACCCGTTGCAGGCACAAATTCACCATTTAAGTTTTTGGTATCAATACTAAGACTATGATCTTTTTTTGTTTTATCTAGGGTTTCATTAATAGTTATGTTTGCGGTTAAAGCATGGTAACCCACGTTTACTGTGGTTGTAGTACTTCGGGTTTCACCATTTACATCGGTTACGTCTGCAGTAACTTCATATTTAAAAATGGGTAAGCTAGATTTATCTACACTATTATCAGGGAGAGCTTTAAAGGTTATGTTAAATTCACCGTTATCATTTGTGGTGCTTTCACCATGTGTAATTTCTTGGGGCTCGCTATTAAAATAGGGACTGTACCAATAATACCAACGTGGATATTGCACTTTACGGTGTACTCTGTAAACTACTTTGGCATTAGTTATTTTGCTACCAGAATAAGCTATTGCGTTGCCTTTTATGGTTATAGAATCATTTACTTTGAAGGTTTCTTTTATAGGTTCAAATTTGGTTTCAAATTTAGGACGTTTGTATTCTTCAACAGAGAGATAGTGTTCTGTAAATAAGTCTTCTTCATCTCCATCAAATTCAATATAGTATTGCCCGTTTAATCCATTATTAGGTAGTATAAATTCACCGCTAACAGAGCCAAATTCATTGGTTTTAAATTCTAGTTCTTTAATTTCTTCATCATTTGTATTGTACAATACAGCGTACACAGGTTCATTGGCCAAAACCACGGATTTTCCTTTTTTAGTTTTCATAGCAATGGCTTTAAAGTAAACGGTTTGTCCAGGTCTGTAAATGTTTCTGTCTGTAAAAACAAAGGCTTTGTATTGTGTTTCTTCTTTGTCTGGTTTTTGGTACGTTCCCATCCAGTAATTACCAAAATAAGCGGTTTCGTTACCTTTGTTTACCTTAAGTGTTATGTTGCGATAGTAATTGTTGTCTTTTTCAATTTTTATTTGGCCAAAGTTATTGGTTGTGTAATTTTCGGTTTGTCTATAGTTAGAATTTCTAGTGTTGAAAGTTAGTTCTATACGGGCATTTTGAATAGGAGCACCATTATTTCTATTAATTATTTGAAAGATTTGATGGCCGTTAGTTTCAGTGTCAACTAAGGCTATATTAGTTACTTGAAGCGTAGTATAAGCGTAAGATGTAGGCGTGTTTTCTTTACTAAAAGCAACTACTACATATCTACCATTATTTAGTTTGGGTACTAAAACCTCGGTAGTGTGTGTTTGATAATCAGACTCATTTTTAAGTTTGCTTTCCCATGTTTTAGAGGCTTTTAATTTATTTAAGAACTCCCATTTTTCGTTTTGTTTGTAAATTTTGCTGAATTTCTCAAATTGTCTTTCACTTAATTTATAAGCAATAAGTTTTAACGAATCTAAGTTTTTGTAGCGCACTAAAATTCTAGCATGTTTTTGAATAGGTAAAAATGCTTCTGTGGTAATATTTAAAGATTCCTGTTCAATTTGATGCTTTAAAACTTTACATTTTATAGCACCTGTGCTTTCTGGAAATTGAGTCATTACTTTATTGCAAATAGTAATAGCTTCTTTAGCTTTCCAACGGTATTCTTTATTGGTTTTTAAGTTGTACTTTGTGCTTTGTTGGTAGTAAATTTGGGCAATTTCAAAGTTGTATAATGCTGAAACTTCATGATGCTTCCATGATTTAATTGCAGCTTCTAAAGTTTTGAGAAATAACGCTTCTTTATTTTGAAATGTAGCGTGCTGATGAACAAATTTTAAGCGTTCTATATTAACACTAACTAATGGTTTTGGCGATTCTTTTTTTAAATGAAATTGAATTAAGTCTTGGTAAATTTTTAAAGCATATAGTTGTAACGAAGTAGAGTCTTTTGATTCAATTTTTAATTTTGAAAAGAATGATGCATCACTTAAAAAATGAGGGGCATTAATTTCAAATTTGTAAGCAGGTTTAGTAATGTGAGTTTCATTAGTTTTATAAAATTCTAAGGCGTTATGACATAAAAAATCAAACAGTGTGGGCCTAAATAGTTTTGAGTCTTTTTGAGTATTTAATATAACATCATATTTTTCTAAAGGCTCTAGTTGCAGCATCAATGCATTTTGTAACGAGTTTTGATAATGCACATGTATTTCATTGAACAAGGTTTGTAAATCCCAAGTTCTAAAATCTACTTTGTCTACTTTTTCAGATGTTTTTGTGCGGTTATAAAACTTCCATCTATTTTGGTTAAAGTATTGCCAATACAGGTTTGCAAGTAAGTTTTCTAAAATATTTTTAGCAGGAAATTCATTGTTTTTAATTTCAGTTTTAAAGTCGTTTATAATTTTTAACTGCGCATCTTCTTCTAAAATTAAGGCGAATTTACTTTTAAAAATAAGCGTTTTTATTAGTTGAGGATGGTTGTTATCTTCTTTAGCTTTTACCGAAATATTTTCAACAACTTTTAAAGCAGATTTAGGTAAGCCCTCCATTTCAAAATGTTCTACTTGCTTCCAAAATCTTTCGTAATTATCATTTTGAGCAGATATAAGATTAGAAAATAATACAATCATTAAAAAGAGTAATGCGTTTTTCATTAGATTAGTGTTGTAAAATTTACATCTAAGGTACTTTCAAAAGCTATACCAAAAAACAGTTAATGAGTAAATTGCTTTTATGGTTGAGTGAAGTTACTTATTTTTAAAGAAACTTGTATTGCTTAACTTTAATATATGAATAAATTTCTCTTAATAATGTTAATGCCTTTTGTAGCCTTTAGTCAGCTTAATTTTGAAAAAGTTAAAGAGCTAATTAAAGAAAAACAGTATGATGAAGCAGAACAAATACTTAAAAATTATGTTAATGCTAATACTGATAATTTACAAGCAGTTGAGTTATTAGGAGATGTTTATGGGCATCAAAAAAAATGGGATGAAGCCATTATAGAATATAAAAAGTTAGTAGAGGCACAACCTAAAAATGCAAACTTTCACTATAAATATGGCGGTGTTTTGGGTATGAAAGCTCTATCTGTAAATAAGTTTAAAGCCTTAACAATAATAGATGATGTAAAAGCCGCTTTTTTAAAAGCCGCAGAATTAGATAGTAACCATATAGACACGCGTTGGGCTTTGGTAGAGTTATATATGAAATTACCAGGAATTATAGGAGGTAGTAAAAGTAAGGCGCTACACTATGCAAATGAGTTAGAAGCACTCTCTGAAGTAGATGGCTACCTTTCTAAAGGTTATATTTTTGAAAGTGACAAAGAACCAAAACAAGCAGAGAAGTATTATAAAATGGCTGTAAATAAAGGCGGTTCTTTAGTGTGTTATGATAAGTTAACTAAATTTTATTTAGCACAAAATCTTCCAGAAAAGGCTATTTCTAATCTTAATGAAGCATATAAAAAACACAAAAAAGAAGATTTGTTGTTACAAATAGAAGCAATTAAGGCTAACAATTATTAACATTGAAATAATTAAAATAAATTCTATTTTCTCTTTAAAGAAAAATTTATCAATCAGTATCTTTACAATCTACAAATTTAGTTTATGAACGTACATTTTATAGCTATAGGGGGAGCTGCTATGCACAATTTAGCATTAGCATTACATAATAAAGGATACAAGGTTACTGGTAGCGATGATACTATTTTTGAACCTTCAAAATCTAGATTAGAGGCTAAAGGATTATTGCCTAATACTTTTGGATGGTTTCCAGAAAAAATCACCCAAGATTTAGACGCCGTTGTTTTAGGTATGCACGCCAAAGCCGATAATCCAGAGCTTTTAAAGGCGCAAGAATTAGGTTTAAAAATCTATAGTTATCCAGAGTTTTTGTATGAACAAAGTAAACATAAAACCCGTGTAGTTATTGGTGGAAGTCATGGTAAAACCACTATCACATCTATGATATTACATGTTATGCATTATCATGATAGAGATGTAGATTATATGGTTGGAGCCCAGTTAGAAGGCTTTGATGTGATGGTAAAACTAACCGAAGAAAACGATTTTATTGTTTTAGAAGGTGATGAATATTTAAGCTCTCCTATTGATAGACGTCCAAAATTTCATTTATACAAACCCAACATTGCGCTTTTAAGCGGTATTGCATGGGATCACATTAACGTGTTTCCAACCTACGAAAATTATGTAGAACAGTTTAGCATATTTGTAGATTCTATTGTAAAAGGAGGAAGTATTAACTACAATGAAGAAGATGCTGAGGTTAAGCGTGTAGTTGAAGCAAGCGAAAACACTATTAGAAAAATACCATATTTCACACCAAAATATACAGTTGAAAACGGTGAAACTTTGTTAGAAACTCCAGAAGGACCATTACCAATTGAAATATTTGGAAAGCACAACCTTAATAATTTAGCAGGGGCTAAATGGATTTGCCAACACATGGGCATTCAAGAAGATGAGTTTTATGAAGCTATTGCCACTTTTAAAGGAGCTAGCAAGCGTTTAGAAAAAATCACCGAAAGTAATAATAGTGTAGCATATAAAGATTTTGCGCATTCACCAAGTAAAGTAGAGGCCACTACCAAAGCAGTAAAAGAACAATATCAAAACAGAGCTTTAGTAGCCTGTTTAGAATTGCACACTTATAGCAGTTTAAATGCAGAATTTTTAAAAGAATACAAAGGCGCTTTAGATGCTGCCGATGTTGCTGTGGTGTTTTATTCACCACATGCCGTGGAAATTAAAAAGCTAGAAGAAGTTACACATGAACAAATTTCTAATGCTTTTGAGCGAGACGATTTAATTATTTACACCAACCCAGATGATTTTAAAGACTTTTTGTTTGCACAAGATTTCAATAATAAAGCGCTGTTATTAATGAGTTCTGGTAATTATGGCGGATTAGATTTTGATGAGGTTAAAACGCTGATTAAATAGTTCATATTAGTTGGCTTTCCTTAAAATCTTTTCCATTTTTCTACCTCTAGCTAGTTCGTCAATTAATTTATCTAAATATCTTGCTTTTTTAGTTAACTCATTGTCTATTTCTTCAATTCTGTAACCGCAAATAACCCCTTTTATTAAATGAGCGTTAGGGTTTATAGTGGCTCTAGAAAAAAAGGTTTCAAACGTTACTTTTTCATCAATAAGAGCTTTTATTTCGTTATTGTCAAAACCTGTGAGCCATTCTATTACTTCAAGTAATTCTTCTTTAGTTCTGCCTTTTTTTTCAACTTTTGTTACATAATGAGGATATACAGATGCAAATGTCATGTTTGCAACTCGGGCATTATGTTCTGGGGTAGTTTTCATATTATTTTAAATTTTTATTAAAAAACGCTATAGTACGTTCCCATGCTAAGGTAGCTGCTTTTTTGTCGTATCTAGGTGTACTATTGTTATGGAATCCGTGGTTTACATCCGGATAAAAATGAGCCGTATATTCTACATTATTTTCTTTTAATGCTTTTTCATAAGCTGGCCAACCGGCATTAACGCGTTTGTCTAATTCTGCAAATTGTAATAATAGTGGTGCTTTTATTTTTGCAGCATCTTCAGCCGATGGTTGTCCTCCGTAAAAAGGCACTGCTGCTTTTAAAGTTGGTATTTTAACAGCCATCATATTTGATATCCATCCACCAAAACAAAATCCAACAACACCAATATTACCATTACAATCTTTATGATTTTTTAAAAAGTTATATGCAGCAATAAAATCTTCTAACATTTCATTTCTGTCTCTTTGGCGTTGCATGGTTCTGCCTTTATCATCGTTACCAGGGTAACCACCTAAAGGAGAAAGGGCATCTGGAGCTAAGCTTATAAAACCTTCAATAGCTGTACGTCTGCCCACATCTTCAATATAAGGGTTTAAGCCACGGTTTTCATGCACCACTACAACACCAGGTAATTTAGTAGTAGTGTTGTCTGGTTTAGATAATAAACCTTTTATTGTACCTCCTCCTTTGGGAGATTGGTAAGTAATATATTTTGAATCAATGCGTTCATCATTGGGTTGTACAACAAGATTTTCTAAATAGTTGGGAGTTATAAAACTTAATAAAGAGGTTACTGTAATGCCTCCAATAGCGTAAAGAGATAGTTTTTCAATAAACTGACGGCGGTCTATTTTATTGTGAGCATAATCATCATAGAGGTCAAATACTTCTTGTTTTATATCTTCTTTTTTAAGTGGTTTCATGATTGATGTTTTTTGTAATTCAATGTATATTAAAGTTTTGTGGTTTATAAAGTTAAAAAAAGAAGTTGATTTTCAATAATATATTATACTCCAAACTGTTTTAAGTGATGGTCTAAATGTTTATACTGTGCTTGTCCCCATTGTTCTGTGGTTAGTTTGCCAAAAAGAGGGTGATCTATCCAATCTGTTTTGTTTTTTAAACTGTGAAATTCATTAATTAGGGTTATTAATTGTTCTTTTTCAACTTTAAAATTAGGGTTATCTCTAACAACATATTCTGGAGCTGTAGGTATGCCTTGTTTCCAAGGCTTATCATTATAAAGACTAGATTTAAAAAGTTTAAAAACTAACTTTTTCATAAAACCTAAATTAGCATTGAGTTCTGTTTTACCCATAGCAACCTCAATGGGACCGTGGCAATGTTTTACCATTTTACTGGCATTCATAGAACCCCATTGTGGTTTAGTGGTAACTTTTAGTTTTTTTAGTCGGTTTAAAATTTCTTTATGGGCTTCTGGTTCAAATAATGATTTCATTAGATATAAGAATTTATATTGCACTTGAAATTTACAATAATTATCTTTAGCAAATGATAGAAAAAAGTACGTCCTTTTCAATAAAAAATTGGTCGCAAGATGATCAACCCAGAGAAAAACTTCTCTACAAAGGGAAAGCTGCTTTAAGTGATGCCGAATTAGTAGCCATTTTAATAGGCTCTGGCAATAGAGAAGAAAGCGCAGTAGCTTTGTGTAAGCGTATTTTAGCAAGTGTAGATAATAACTTAAGTGAACTAGGGAAGCTTTCTATAAAACAGTTAATGGCATTTAAAGGAATAGGAGAAGCCAAAGCCATAACCATTGCTGCAGCGTTAGAGTTAGGAAGGCGCCGTAGAGGAGAAGAGGCTTTAGAAAAAAAGAAAATTACCTCTAGTTTATCTGTGTTTGAACTTATGCAACCCATTATTGGAGAGTTACAACATGAAGAATTTTGGATTATTTATTTAAATAACTCTAATAAAGTAATTCAAAAAAATCAATTAAGTAAAGGAGGTATAACAGGTACTTTAGTTGATGTGCGTTTAGTGCTTAAAAGTGCTTTAGAAGTAGGAGCAACTTCATTAGTTTTAGCTCATAATCATCCTTCAGGTACATTAAAACCTAGTGAGGCAGATAAACAAATTACTACCAAGTTAAAAAATGCTGCAGAAAGTTTAGATATAAAAGTGTTAGATCATTTAATTATAACCGAAAAAGCCTATTTTAGTTTTGCAGATGAAGGGGGGGTATAATTTAATTGAGAATAAATGAATTTTGAAAGAACAATTTAAACTGTTTACTGCTACTGAAAACTGCTTGCTGAAAATATGCTTCTAGTTTATACACATAAAATAACCCCCAGAGTTAAATACGTTTTTAAACATATTTGCACTAGAATTTTAGGTATAGAGGTAAGTTTTACTACAGCTATAGAAAAGCTTATTGCTCATGATAGCTTAAAAATGTCTTACACCAAACAGCAATTAGGTAATGAGTTTTTTGTAAGAAGTCATGATATTATGTTTGAACAAGGCTTATCAGATGTTGAAGTTAATGTTCAAGATTGGGGTAGCACTAAATGTTTTTTCTTTATAGGTGAAAAAGGGGCTATTCCGTTTGATATTTTTGCAGCATCTTTTTATCTATTATCTAGATATGAAGAATATTTACCCCATGTAAAAGATGAGTTTGGGCGGTTTACAGCCACAGAAAGTTTAGGGTATAAATATGGCTTTTTACACCAACCAGTAGTTGATATATGGGCATATAAATTTAAAGAAGCATTACAAAATCAATTTCCAGATTTTAAATTTCCCACAAGAACTTATAGTGTAAGACCCATTATAGATGTGCCAAGTGCTTATAATTACAAATTAAAAGGCATTATACGTACTATTGGAGGTACTGTAAAAGATTTGTTTAAATTTAGATTAAGGAGTTTATATCTAAGGTACGCGGTGCTTCTTGGGTTTAAGCATGACCCATATGATACGTTTAAATACATTATAAACCGGCAAAAATTATGTAAGAATAAGTTCTTGTTTTTCTTTTTAATAGGAGACTATTCTACTTATGATAAGGGTATTAATGCCAGTAAAAAAAGTTTTATATCACTCATTAAACACGTTGCAGATTATTGTAATGTGGGTTTAAAAGTGTCTTATTTTGCTATTGATGATGTTACCATTCTTAAAAAAGAAAAAAATAGAATGGAAGATATTTTAAACACACCTTTGCAAGCATCAAGGCAGTCTTTTTCAAGATTAAATTTACCAGAATCTTATAGAAATTTAATCGATTTAGAAATTAAAGAAGATTACACTATGGGGTATGTTAATTATATTGGTTTTAGAGCAGGCTCTTGTACACCTTTTTTGTTTTATGATTTAGATTACGAAGTACAAACACCATTAATGATTTACCCTTATCACCTTTTAGACTATGCATTATTAAACAACAAATCTTTATTAGATAAAAAGAAAGTTTTAAAAGAAATTATAAATGAAGTTAAACAAGTAAATGGCGAATTTGTACCTGTATTTCATAATTACACATTTACAGATATAGACCAATGGAAAGGATACAAAGAATTGTTTAATTTAATTTTAGAATCGGCCAATGAAAGTTAGTGGAATTACAGATGTTTTTTTTGATTTAGACCATACCCTTTGGGATTTTGATAAAAATTCTGCTTTAACTTTTGCTAAAATTTTTAATCTTAATAAAATTGATGTTGAAATTAAAGATTTCCTACAGTATTATGAACCCATTAATTTAAACTATTGGAAACTTTATAGAGAAGAAAAAATTGATAAAGAATCGTTGCGTTTTGGTAGGTTGAATGATGCTTTTTTAGCACTTGGGAAAAAAGTAAACAAAGACATAATCTATAAATTATCAGATGATTATATCACCTATTTAACTACTTACAATTATTTGTTTGAGAATACGTTAGAAGTATTAAATTATTTAACCACAAATTACATACTCCATATAATTACCAATGGTTTTGAAGAGGTTCAGCAAAAAAAACTAATTAGGTCTAATATTAATAAATACTTTAAAACAGTAACAAACTCAGAAATGGTTGGAGTTAAAAAACCAAACCCCAAAATATTTAATTACGCACTCAATAAAGCCGAAACTAAAGTTGAAAATAGTATTATGATAGGAGATAGTTATGAAGCCGACATACTAGGTGCTAAGAATATAGGAATGGATGTTATATTTTTTGATGTAAAAAACACGGTTGCTACCAATGGTATTAAAAAAATTAATAATTTAATTCAACTAAAAAAATATTTATAGTAAAGCAGTATCTTTACTTTTATAGTTTAACCATAATTAATTTATAATGAAAGCTAAGTTTATCTCAATAATTATAACATGTTTTATAATATCATCAGTATATTCTCAAACTAATTTAAATGAATATAAATACGTAATTGTACCTAATAAATTTGACTTTTTAAGAGAAAAAGATCAATACCAAATGAATTCCTTAGCCGAATTTTTATTCAAAAAATATGGTTTTAATCCTATTATAGAAGGAGAGGAGTACCCAGATGATTTAACAAGAAATAGATGTCTTGCATTACGATCTGATGTTTTAAAAGATAAAGGTATGTTTAAAACTAAATTACAAGTTGAGCTTAAAGATTGTAATGACCGTGTTGTTTATACATCTCCAACAGGCGAAAGTAGAGAAAAAGAATATAATAAAGCATATCAAGAAGCATTAAGAAATGCTTTTAAGCCTTTTGAAACAATGAATTATTCATATAAACCTAATGAAAATATAACTACAATAACCACAGGTGGAAATGTATCTCAACAACCAGTAGCAGATAATAAGGTGTCTAAAGAAATTGAAGAATTAAAAGCAGAAATAGAAAACCTTAAAAAAGAGAAAGCAAAAGAAACTATACCCCCAACAACTACAATAACAACAAACCAAAAAATTAATGAAGTTAAGCCACAAGTAAAAGAAGACGTTGCAGCTACAGGTGTTTTATATGCTCAAGCAATTGCTAACGGATTTCAATTAGTTGATAGCTCACCTAAAGTAGTTTATAGAATGAAAAACACCGGGTTAGATAATGTGTTTTTGGTAGAAGGTAAAAGTGCCATTATTTTTAAAAAAGGTAATAATTGGGTAATAGAATATTATTTAGGCAGCCAATTAAAACAAGAAGCACTTAATATAAAGTTTTAACGACTTTTTATGCGTTAGGGATTGAACAGTTTGTTGGAGCTCCTCAACCTAGTTGAGAGCGACTAGTGAAAGCCCGACCCTTGTGGTAACGCCCTAATAATTTAGTAATTGTACTTGTCTTTCCAACGTTGTTTTAAAAAATCTCTATGAGCTTTTTCTCTAGCGTTATTACCGGGTTCATAAAACGTGGTATTTTTAATCTCGTCTGGTAAAAATTCTTGGTTAGCAAAATTGTTTTCATAGTTGTGTGCATATTTATAATTATCGCCATAACCAAGTTCTTTCATTAGTTTGGTAGGTGCGTTTCTAATATCTAGAGGCACACTTAAATCTCCAGTTTCTCGCACTTTTTGTTGGGCTAAATTAATGGCAGCATACGCCGCATTACTTTTTGGTGAACAAGCCAAATAAGTGGCACATTGGCTAAGTATAATTCTAGATTCGGGGTATCCAATGGTTGATACTGCCTGAAACGTGTTGTTGGCAATTACCAAAGCTGTTGGGTTAGCATTACCAATATCTTCGCTGGCAGCAATTAATAACCTACGGGCTATAAATTTTAGGTCTTCACCACCTTCAATCATACGCGCTAACCAATATACCGCACCATTAGGGTCGCTACCGCGAATAGATTTTATAAATGCCGAAATAATATCATAATGTTGCTCTCCAGTTTTATCATATCTAACCGTATTATTTTGCACTTTTTCTAGCACCATCTCATCGGTAATAACTACGTCATTTTCTTGAGAATTAACAATAAGCTCAAAAATATTGAGTAATTTTCTACCATCTCCACCAGAAAGTTTTAAAAGCGCATTGGTTTCTTTTAAAGTTATATTTTTTTTAGATAGAAACTCATCTTTTTCTATAGCACGCTGTAAAAGCGTTTCTAAATCGGTTTTATCAAAAGCATTTAAAATATACACTTGGCAACGCGATAAAAGTGCAGAAATAACCTCAAAACTAGGATTCTCTGTAGTAGCACCAATTAAAGTAACCCAACCCTTTTCAACGGCTTGTAATAAAGAATCTTGTTGAGATTTACTAAACCTATGAATTTCATCAATAAACAAAATGGGGTTTTTAGTTGTAAATAGTCCGCCGCTTTGTTTAGCCTTTTCAATAACATCTCTAACATCTTTTACACCAGAATTTATGGCACTTAATGTATAAAAAGGTCTGCCAGATTCTGTAGCAATAATGTTGGCTAAGGTTGTTTTTCCAGTTCCGGGTGGTCCCCATAAAATCATAGAAGGAATTAAACCTTGTTTTATACTTTGTGTTAACGCTCCGTTTGCCCCAACTAAATGCGTTTGGCTAACGTAGTCCTCTAAAGTTTTTGGTCTTAATCGTTCTGCTAAAGGCTCATTCATAACCGTAAATTTAGTTTATTTTTTGGTTTTGGGCGTGCCCTTTTTTGCGCTTTTCAAAAGTCTAAGCACAAAAAAGGTCGGGCTTTCCGCGTTACACGGTAACTTGCTACAATCCCTCACGCACTTACCTGCCAATTTATCACCAATACCAATTTTGGATTGTTATTTGTTATCTTTAGTTCTATGAAACATCAACATTTCAAATTTACAACAGGCGTTATTGTGTATCCGATTTTTTTTGTACTAATAATTTGGTCTGTGCTTTCTTTTGAGGTGCGTTTCAATGTAAATTTTAAAGAATACGGTATTTACCCTTTAACTTTTAAAGGGCTAAGAGGTGTTTTTCTTAGTCCGTTTATTCACGGTAGTATAGAACATTTATATCATAATACAGTACCGTTATTTGTGCTAACTATGGCACTCTTTTATTTTTACCGCCATATAGCTTGGAAAGTCTTTGTTTTAGGAATAATTGTTTCAGGATTTTTAACTTGGTGTATTGGTAGACCTTCTTACCACATTGGTGCTAGCGGATTAATATATGTATTAGTTAGTTTTACCTTTTTTAAAGGAGTATTTGCTAAACATTATAGGCTTATAGCTTTATCTCTATTAGTTGTATTTCTTTATGGTAGTATGATTTGGTATGTAGTTCCTATTGAAGAAAATATTTCTTGGGAAGGACATTTATCGGGTTTAATAACAGGTTTTCTTTTTGCCTTATTCTTTAAAAAGAAAATCGCTAAACCCAAAAAATTTGATTGGGAAGAAGAACATTATAATGAAGACGACGACCCATTTTTAAAACATTTTGATGAAGATGGTAACTTTATAGAAAATATAGATGAAGACGAAGAAAAAGGAAACCCAATTATAAACTATACTTATAAAGAAAAAGACAACTAGTTTACAATAGTTAAACTACAGCCTTTGTCTTACAACTTCATATAAAAAGGCACCACAAGCTACAGAAACATTTAAAGATTCAATATCACCAAGCAGAGGAAGTTTAGCTTTATCATCAACAACTTTTAGTGTAGAAGGGTTAATGCCTCTATCTTCAGACCCCATAATAATGGCACAAGGTTCTTTAAATGATACATCGTATAGTGTATTGTCTGTTTTCTCAGTAGCAGCAATAACTTTTATTCCAGAGGCTTGCATATAAAACACAGCATCTTTTATATGATCTACTTTACAAATTGGAATTTTAAATACTGCTCCGGCACTAGTTTTAATTGTATCTCCATTTACGGGTGCGCCACCTTTTTTCTGAATAATAATGCCATCAACACCAGTACATTCTGCGGTTCTAATAATAGCACCAAAATTTCTAACATCACTCAATTGGTCAAGTAATAAAAATAAAGGCGTTTTTCCAGATTCTACCACATTTATAACCAATTCTTCAATATCATAAAACGCTATTGGCGATATTTGAGCAACAGCTCCTTGATGATTCTTTTTAGTTAAGCGGTTAAGTTTTTCAACAGGTACATACGAAGTATTAATACTTTGTTTTCTTAAAAGCGTTTCTAATTCGGTAAATAACTCACCTCTTAAACCTTTTTGAAGAAAAACCTTGTCTATAGTTTCACCTGCATTAACAGCTTCTATGACAGCTCTAATACCAAATATTTGTGTTTGATTTTGCATGGGGTAAAGGTATAAAAAAAGCTGCCTTAATTAAGGCAGCTTTTTTAAATTATTAAAAGCTAATTATTAAGGTATATCCTCAACTTTAGAAGTGCTTTTATATCCTTCTATTGTATATACAGTACCTGGATCATTTGAAAACTCAACTTCAAAATAAATTGAATCTGTTGTTGTTCCTGTTCCAGGAGCTGTAGTGCCATTCTTTATGATTTTACCATTTGTAATGTCTAATACAGGAATTATAGTGTTTCCTGCACTGTTTACATAAGAATATTGACTAACTAAACCACTTCCAGCAAAAGTTAATGATTCAGGATCAGCAGGACACTTTACTTTAGTTGGCCATAATTCATGATCATCAATCCATATTTCATTTGTATTAGTAGAAGTATTGTAAATATCGAGAAGGTAATAACCTAACTCATAGACGTCTTCTCCATTGTATAGCAATTTAACATACCATCCACCCATCATATCTTGAACTAATAATCCACTATCATCAGCTACAGACTCTTCTTGTTCACAACCTACAAATGATGTAGAAAAGGCCAATGCTAAAATCAAAAAGCTGATTTTTTTTAATATTATGTTATATTTCATATTTTCTATTTTTTTAACAATGTTTAAAATAATAACTTTTTGATAACTATATTTGGGTTAAAGTAATGTCCCAAACATAGCCAACATCCCATGAAACCGAAAAAGTAATGGTTTTAGCTGCAGGGTCTACTGAAAAAGAGGTCATGCTTAAAGCACCTTCAAAAGCTCCCACTTCAACTACATCGGTATAAGTAAAATCATTTGCTGCGATATCATTTGCAGTCACTGTCATGCCTGTTGCAGCATAATCAGGGCCATACCCATATTCATGCTCATACCATCCACCAATAGCGTCTGATATTCCATAAACACCGTTACCTAAGTCTTTAATAAAAATAGGACCTATGTCTTCAGTTGAATATCCTGGTGTTCTAGTCATAGAGCAAGTGTAAGTCCCTGCGATACTAGTTACAAAATCTCCAGTACATGGAGGCCAAAGCACTTCTCTAAATGCAGTAGCAGGAATATCATCTTCGTTAAAGGCTGAGTAAGAAACACTGTATACATCTGGACCATCTATGGTACTACTTCCATAATAAGTTCCACTTATATCGGTAAATAATTCTATTTCTTGTCCGCCAGCAGAAGCTTCAGCACCCGGATCTGTATAAGAAGTTGCGTCACAATCAAGTTCTATAGATGTGTCGCCTGTAAGTGTAATTAAAGGTAAATAAGTTACACTAGACGAATCATTGGCTCCAGTTGCTTCCACACTTGGATCACAACTGGTCAAAGTCAATCCTAAGATTGAAAATGTATATATTAATAATTTAAAATTTTTCATAATCATTTTTTTTATTAGTTATCCCAAAATATGTTATCAGTAATTGATCTTTGTGCTGGTGCATTTGGGTTTAAACTTCTTTCTGTTTCAGGATAAAGCCATGAAGAAGGAAATTCTCCAGCAGATAATACTGATAATGGAGGTGTTTGCCAGATGCCATCTGTAAATATTCTGTTACCAGGTCTATCAAAACGGCGAGCTTCAATCCAACCTTCGTCTTCTTGTGTGCCATTTAATGATATCCATTTTTGAACACCTATTGTATTTAATCTGTCATCTAATGGGTCTGAGCTAGAATAGCCTAGTGAAGTGATATAAGATGTTCCATCTAATCCCATATAAGTAAAGTTTAAACCAACAGCATTTTCAAAAGCTGTAGTTTCGTCATCACTAGTTCCATATCTTGCTGCTGCCTCTGCTCTTAAGAACCAAACTTCCCAAGGACTCATTAAAAGTACAGAGTTAGCTTCTCCGTAAGCATATGTAGAAGATAAACTGTATTCGCTAGCATCAGCAGTAAAAGGCTCATCATCAATAGTTCCTTGATCAATACCACGTAAATTACCTTCAAAATCTCCAGAAGTAGCTAAGGTATAAAAGACTTCATCTCTTGGGTCATTTAAGTCTTGTAATACATTTAAAGTAGCGTTACTTGCAAAATAGAACATACCTACACCATATTCAGCTCTAGCATACATAGGGTTTTGATCTCCAGAAGCGCCAGAATAAGGAATTGCAGGGATATCATCAATTGTTTCTATAAAAGAACCACTAGAAATTAATGATTGGATAGCTGACGACTGAGAACTAACTTCAGAAGTTCTCATTAATACACGTAATTTTAATGAATTTGCAAACTTAATCCAATTAGTAATATTTCCTTCATAAATAAAGTCATCATCTCCAACATCTTCACTACTTGCTAAGTCTAATTCAGCTAACGCTTCATCTAGCATGGTAACTAAAGCAGGATATATAACAGTTTCTGCAGAATCATAACTAGGAGATAAGATAGAACCATCTTCTATAGCACCAGAAAGAGCTTCTGTGAAAGGAATATCACCAAAATGATCTACTAAGCCTTGAAAAATGTAAGCTTTTAATACTTTAGAAATTCCTTTATACGCTGATGAACTACTATATTTATCAATATAATCTAAATCTGCAAGAGAATTAGCATAGGCACGTTGCCAATAACCATTATGGTCAGTTGCAGTTTGAACAAAACGTTCTGCATTACCTATAGAAACACCAATACCCCAAGTGTAATACTGGCTCCATAAAAAAGAATCGCTATAGTTTAAATCGGTATCAACAATATAACCCAAAAAGCCAATTGATGAGCTCAATACTTGCGCATCACCTGCTGAAGGGAAAGTGTTAGGGTCTATATTAACTTCTTCTAAGCTATCAGAACATGAAAAGCCAAGAGTTAAAAATAGAATAAAAATTATTTTAAAATTATTTTTCATAATATATTTTTTTAGAATGACAATTGTAAATTAAGTCCTAAACTTCTAGATGAAGGTGTTTGGGTAGTCTCAATACCTTGTGCATTACCTGTTAGAGCAGGACCGTTTACTTCAGGATCTGCGTATTTGTTGTCACTAGGTAACCAATACCAAAGGTTTTGGCCAAAAAGCGCTAATCTAGCACTAGAAATAAAAACTTTTTCTAAGAATTTGCTAGGTACAGTATAACTTAATTCTACCTCTCTTAATTTTACATAACTTGCATCGACTAACATTGTAGAAACAGGAGGATCATAGTCTGTAAAATAATTTTGTTCAGTGATTTGAATCGTATTCTCTGAATATGTTCCATCACCATTGTCTATTACAGAATTAGGAAAGATGAAAGGTTGTCTGTCGTATATGGTTGTATTAACATTAGTACCATTAAAATTAGTGTTGTATTTGGTTTGTGATGCAAATAAACCACCTTCTTTCATATCAAACAATACTTTCAAACCAAACCCTTTGTAGTTAGCATTAGCTCCAAAACTTAATAAATAATCTGGTTGGTAAGAACCTAAATAAACATCATCATCAGGGTAAACAGGGTAACCAGTGTTAGCATCAACAATAACTTGACCATCATCATTGTATTTGAAATCATTACCTTTAAAAGTACCATAAGGTAAGCCTTCTTTAGCAACAAGAGAAATTGTTGTTGATCCGCCAAATCCAAAGCTTCCTACAGTTAATTCATCTTGTTCATCCGTGATTTTAACAACTTTATTATCATTAGTAGAATAAGTTCCGAACAATTCAAGATCTAGACCTTCAACTACACCGCTTAGAGGTTTTAAGGTTAAAGTAACTTCATGACCTTTATTTTCCATTCTACCAATGTTACTAACGGTGTTAGTGTAACCTGTAGATCTTGGTAAGTTAATGGTAACAATTTGATCATCATGAATTGAGTGATAGTAAGTATAGGCAACGTTTACTTTATCATTAAAGAAACCAAGATCTGCACCTACTTCATAAGTTGTAGTTAATTCTGGTTTAAGTCCTGGGTTTCCAATAGTATTACCAATAGTAAAACCAGGCACACCATCTTTAGGGAAGAATAATGCGTAATCACCTAAATCTACAATAGATGGGTTACCAACAAAATAAGAATTTAATAAGTAAATACTAGCATCTTTACCTGATGTACCGTAACTACCTCTTATTTTACCATAGTTTAATATATCATTTTTAATATTAAAAAGGTCTGTAAAGACTACAGAAGTACCAACGGCTCCATATAAGAAAGAATTATTTTCTGCAGGTAAAGTTGAAGACCAGTCATTTCTAGCAGATAGCTCTAGGAATGCTGCATTCTTATAACCTAAAGTTGCATTACCTAAAACACCATATATTCTATACTTACTTCTATACATACTTGAAGTAGGCGTTTGAACACTATTTGATAAGTTATAAACTCCATCAACAACTAAACCTCCTACAGTACTACCTGTTAAAGATTTGAACTCTCTTTGGAAGAAATTAAACCCTCCTGAAGCAGTTAATTTGAAATCTTCACTAAGCTCCTTGTTATAGTTTGCTAAAACAGTTGCATCTAAATTTAATGTTCTACTATCATAATTAGTATAATCACCTAATGAACTATGTTTTGAAGTACGTTGTGTAATTCCTAAGTCATCAGTCCAAACTAGTTGAGTAGCTGGAGTGAAAGCTGGAGTCCATACATCTGTTTGTGTGTTTACAAGGTTACCACCAAAACGACCAGTTACAGATAAACCATTTAAGAAGTCATAGGTTAAAGAAGCATTTGCAAGAAAGTTGTCAATATTAGCTTCATTACCGTATTCATTTAAAATGTAATAAGGGTTAACAGAAGAATATGATCCCCAATAACCGTCTATGTCATGAAAAGGACTTGTATAATCTCTAAGTTCGGTAAACGGTATATTAACAGGAGATTGGACAGCCATTGCATAGGCATTGTTCCCTTCAAAAGCACGAGAACCTTCTTGAGCTGTGTTTTGTCTTACATTAGCATAACTTACTTTAAAGTCTGACTTTAATCTATCACTTAATTTTGCAGAAGAATTAAAGGTTAAGTTGTTTCTTTTATAATAAGTGTTGTCTAGAATACCTGTTTGGTCAGTATTACCAAAAGAAACAAAATAAGTATAATCTTCTTTTGATCCTGATATGCTAATATTGTGATTATTAGTATAACCTGTATTAAAGAAATCTTTAAGTTGATTTTTGACGGCACTGTAAGGTCTTGTTAAAGCCTCTAAAGAGCCATCACCATCTGAATCAATAGGACTTGTCCAAGGTCTAACTACTCCGTCAAAAGCAGGTCCCCAAGACCAGTTTTCACCAGAGTCTAAATGAGCGTTATCATAACCTTGTCCAAATTTATTTTGACGTTGTAAGAGTACAATAGCATTTTGCATTGATGTAGAGCCGGTATAGTTAACTTTCATTTTACCAGACTTACCAGTTTTTGTAGTGATTAAAACAACACCAGAAGCACCACGAGATCCATAAAGCGATGTAGCTGAAGGACCTTTAAGAATTGTAATAGATTCTATATCTTCAGGATTGAGGTCATTAAACCTGTTTCCAAAATCTGAGTATCCAGTTGTAGAAACACCCTCACCACCTCGTGTAGCTGAATTGTCTATAGCAACTCCATCTACAACAATTAAGGCATTGTTATTACCAGTTAGAGAACCTTCCCCTCTTAATACTATCCTAGTAGAAGCTCCTACAGAACCAGAACCAGTTGATAGTTTTACTCCGGCAGTTTTACCTCTTAAAGCCTCTAAAGCATTTTTGCTAGGAGTAGTGAGTAAGTCCTCAGATTTTAATGTTTGATTTGCATAAACTACCTCTCTAGCATTTCTTGCTGAACTTCCTAATGCGGTAATCACAACTTCTTCAAGAGATGTTGCGTCCTCTTTCATAGTAACATTAATTGTGCTGGAAGAGCCAACAGTGACTTCGCTAGTTGTATATCCAACAAAACTAAATACAAGAACGTCTCCTGCACTTGCTTTTATTGAATATTTACCATCAAAATCAGATGATGTACCAGAGGTGGTACCTTTTACTAAAACAGTAGCTCCAGGTAACGGTAATCCAGAATCATCTGAAATTGTACCTGAAATTGTCTTTTCTTGTGCAAATGATATATGCACAACAAACGCTAGTATTAGCGTTAGAATTCCACTAAACTTTGTTTTCATTTTATAATTATTTGAATTAGTCAACGTCAAAAATCATAATAAAAAGTTAATAAAACAATAAATAATGGTTAAAATTTGATTTTTGTGTAAAAAAATCAACAAAATGAATTAATTAGGTTTGAATTTTAAGGAAAATATTAAATTCTGTTAAAAAATTGTAGTTAAGCTAATATGTACTTTAGAGTTTGATAGTTTGAATTGTTGATTTTTACTCTTGCCATTAGCATAATTAAGCTTAAATAGTCCGGATTTAGTGAGGATTCCAAAGCCAAAGCCAAAGCCAAATAGTTTTTCATTATGTGATGAAATCTTATTTTCAAAATATGCTGCATCAATTACAGAATGTAAGTAGATTGTATTATTAAGTTTAAATCTGTATTCTGTATTAATTAAACCATATAAAGTTGCAAATAGGCTATTTTCTTCAAATCCTCTTATGGAATTTATGCCTCCAAACCTTAATAGTTCATTTTCAAAGTATGTGTCTGAATTAATTATACTGCCGTTTGTTCTAATGTAAATACTATTGTTGCTATTTAGATTAAATATTTTAAATGCGTTTATGGTTAGTAGTGATTGTTTTTCTTTGTAATCGGTGTCTTCTCTATTTCCAAAATTTGTTTCTATATATATATAGGAGTTAAGTGGGAATAACAAATCGTAGTTTTGAGGTTCTGAGAATTCATATCCAAAAGAAAAATAATTCTTCTTATAATCTGTAACTAATGATGAAGAGGTTTCATTTAAGAGGCTGTTTGATTCTTCAAATAGTAATCCTGAATAAATTTTATGTTTAGAATTAATTTGATAGTGCAGTTTAGCTGTTTGTTCTACAGTTGTAAATGTAGAGTCTTTTTTAAAAATATTTAGTGATAAATCTATCCCTATGGGAGATCTAAATATATAAGGTAGAGTTAGGTTGCTGTCAAATGTTTTTTGCTCATTTTCATCACTTTTGTAAAGTAATTTAAAAGATTCGCCAAAATTTAAGTTGTTATTTAAGTTTAAATTTAAATAACCGTCAAATTGAATTTTGTTGGTGTCTTCATTGGTTCCAAAACCTAAAAAGCCATCAAATGAATTGCTTTGAGTTTTTTGTAAATATAAATATAGAGTTGTTGAATCTTTAGTGAACAGAACTTCTGGAGGTTTTATTTCAGAAGTGAAACCAAGATTTTGAAGTTGTTCGGTTTTACTTTTTATATCATTTAAATCAAAAACATCAGAAGGTTTTATTTTTAAATAATGTTTTAAATATGATTTTGGAAACTTTTCATAACCTTTAATAATAATATTGCTAATGGTTCTTTTTTCTTGGTTTTTATCAATTGTAAGTTCTGCTGTTAAGCGATTATCTTCTTTAACTTCAATATTTGAAAGTTTTAATTTTGAAAAGGGGAGCCCTTCTTTTGAGATTTCAGAATTTATAATGTTTAAGGCGTTTTCAATTTCGGTAAATTTCAATTCAAAATAGTCCTCGTAAATTTTTTCAGAAACTAATGATAAAATCTCATTAGAGGTAAAAGATTTGTTATATATATGAATGGTGTTGTATTGTTTTTTTAAATGAAAAGTGGCGTTATAAATAGTGTCATTAAATTTTTTTAAAGCTATTAATTTGTTTTCAATAAACCCTTTGTTATTTAGAAGTTTTTGAATAGCTTTTACTTCAGTTTTTAAAGACAAAAAATTATTGTGTGTTTTTTGATAGTTTAAAGAGTCAATTATTTTAGTTTCAAGTAAGGATTTGCCAGTTATTTTAAGTTTTAAATTTTGACAATTAGTTTCTACAGAAAAAAGTGTATATATAATAAGGAGTAATAAATAGGTATTCTTCACATTTTACAGAGTTAATTTTAAGAATTCAAATTACAAACTTTAAAAAGGTGATTTTTGTTGTAATAGAATCTAGTTAACTGTACAATTAACTTAAATAGCTGTGTAAATCTAACGGAAAAACCACAGATATAATATGACTTTTAGGTATAAATTTAAATTCAATTGAAAATTAATGAATTAGGGTTTGAATTATTAATTTTAATTTCTACCTTTGCAGCCCTCTAAGAAGAGGATTTTAAATTTATATAATAATTTATATGCCAACAATTTCACAATTAGTAAGAACAGGAAGAGCCAAAATAACCAAGAAGAGTAAATCGGCTGCTTTAGATTCTTGTCCGCAAAGACGTGGTGTATGTACTCGTGTTTACACAACAACACCTAAAAAACCTAACTCGGCAATGAGAAAGGTAGCTAGGGTGCGTTTAACAAACGGAAACGAGGTTAATGCATACATTGGTGGTGAAGGACATAATTTACAAGAGCACTCGATAGTATTGGTTAGAGGTGGAAGGGTAAAAGATTTACCAGGAGTTAGATATCACGTTGTTCGTGGAGCATTAGATACCGCAGGGGTGTCTGGTAGAACACAACGTAGATCTAAGTATGGTGCAAAACGCCC
The DNA here is from genome assembly GCF_049132085.1 of Seonamhaeicola sp. NFXS20. Taxonomy (NCBI): domain Bacteria; kingdom Pseudomonadati; phylum Bacteroidota; class Flavobacteriia; order Flavobacteriales; family Flavobacteriaceae; genus Seonamhaeicola; species Seonamhaeicola sp. NFXS20. Next base: position 182,338 of record NZ_JAFMPU010000005.1, read on the forward strand.
TAAAAAGTAATTAAACTTTAAGAAGAAGACATGAGAAAAAGACAAGCTAAGAAAAGACCTCTTTTACCAGATCCAAAATTTAACGATCAGTTGGTTACGCGTTTTGTAAACAATATGATGTGGGATGGAAAAAAGTCTGTAGCCTTTAAAGTATTCTATGATGCTATTGATATTGTAGATGCAAAAAAAACAGATGAAGAAAAAACAGCTTTGGAGCTTTGGAAAGATGCTTTATCAAATGTGATGCCTCACGTAGAAGTGCGTAGTCGTCGTGTTGGTGGTGCTACTTTTCAAATACCAATGCAAATTCGTCCAGATAGAAAAATTTCTACAGCAATGAAGTGGTTAATTGGTTATGCACGCAAGCGTAATGAAAAATCAATGGCTCAAAAATTGGCTGCTGAAATTTTAGCTGCGGCTAAAGAAGAAGGAGCTGCTGTAAAGAAAAGAGTTGATACTCACAAAATGGCGGAAGCAAACAAAGCATTCTCTCACTTTAGATTTTAATAAAAAATGGCTAGAGATTTAAAATATACAAGAAATATAGGTATTGCTGCTCATATTGATGCAGGTAAAACTACAACAACAGAGCGTATACTTTATTATACAGGTGTATCACACAAAATAGGTGAGGTACATGATGGTGCTGCAACTATGGACTGGATGGAGCAAGAGCAAGAAAGAGGTATTACAATTACTTCTGCAGCAACTACTTGTACTTGGCAGTTTCCAATAGAAAATGGAAAACCAACTCCTGATACAAAAGGATATCATTTTAATATTATAGACACTCCGGGTCACGTTGATTTTACTGTTGAAGTAAATCGTTCTTTACGTGTATTAGACGGTTTAGTGTTTTTATTCTCAGCTGTTGATGGTGTTGAGCCACAATCTGAGACTAACTGGAGATTAGCTGATAACTATAAAGTTCCTAGAATTGGTTTTGTTAATAAAATGGACCGTCAAGGATCAAACTTTATGGCTGTATGTCAACAAGTAAAAGATATGTTAAAGTCTAATGCAGTACCAATCGTTTTAAATATTGGTGATGAAGCAGACTTTAAAGGAATTGTAGATCTTGTGAAAAACAGAGCTATTATATGGCATGATGAAACTCAAGGATCTACTTTTGATGTTGTTGAAATTCCAGATGAATTAAAAGAAGAAGCTCAAAAATACAGAGCATTACTTATTGAAGAAGTTGCTACCTATGATGAGAACCTTTTAGAGAAATTCATGGAAGATGAAGATTCTATTACAGAAGAAGAAGTGCACGCTGCATTAAGAGCTGCTGTAATGGATATGGCTATCATTCCTATGATTTGTGGTTCGGCGTTTAAAAATAAAGGGGTGCAGTTCTTATTAGATGCTGTATGTCGTTATTTGCCATCTCCAACAGATAGAGATAATATTGTAGGTACAGATCCTAATACAGGTGAAGAAGCTGTGCGTAAGCCAGATGTTAAAGATCCATTTGCAGCTTTGGCTTTTAAAATTGCTACAGATCCTTTTGTAGGGCGTTTAGCATTCTTTAGAGCTTATTCTGGTCGTTTAGATGCTGGTTCTTATGTGTTAAATAATCGTTCTGGTAAAAAAGAGCGTATTTCGCGTATTTACCAAATGCACTCTAACAAACAAAATGCTATCGATTATATTGAAGCTGGAGATATAGGTGCTGCTGTAGGATTTAAAGATATTAAAACAGGAGATACGTTATCTGATGAGAAGAACCCAATAGTTCTTGAATCTATGGATTTCCCAGATCCTGTAATTGGTATCGCTGTTGAGCCAAAAACAAAAGCAGATGTTGATAAATTAGGTATGGCTTTAGCTAAATTAGCTGAAGAAGATCCAACATTTACTGCAAGAACAGATGAAGCTTCAGGTCAGACTATTATTTCTGGAATGGGTGAGCTTCACTTAGATATTATTGTTGACCGTCTTAAACGTGAGTTTAAGGTTGAAGTTAACCAAGGTCAACCACAAGTTGAGTACAAAGAAGCAATTACACAACGTGCAGAACACAGAGAAGTTTATAAGAAACAATCTGGTGGGCGTGGAAAATTCGCAGATATTGTATTTACAATAGAGCCTGCTGAAGAAGGAAAACAAGGTCTTGAATTCATTTCTGAAATTAAAGGTGGTAACGTTCCTAAAGAATTTATACCTTCAGTTGAAAAAGGATTTAAAATGGCAATGCAAAATGGACCATTAGCAGGTTATGAGGTAGATGCTATGAAAGTTACTTTGACAGATGGATCTTATCACGATGTAGATTCAGATCAATTATCATTCGAATTAGCTGCTAAATTAGGATTTAAAGCAGCAGCTAAAGCTGCTAAAGCAGTAATCATGGAACCAATCATGAAGTTAGAAGTACTTACTCCAGAAGAAAATATGGGTGATATAGTAGGTGACTTAAACAGACGTCGTGGTCAAGTTAATGATATGGGAGATAGGGCTGGATCTAAAGTTGTTAAAGCCGATGTTCCATTATCAGAAATGTTTGGTTATGTAACAGCTTTACGTACCTTATCATCTGGTAGAGCAACTTCTACAATGGAATTTTCACATTATGCTGAAACACCATCTAATATATCTGAGGAAGTAATTAAAAATGCTAAAGGTGTTGAAGCTTAAAATCTAAGAAAATGAGTCAAAAAATCAGAATAAAATTAAAATCTTACGATCACAACTTAGTAGATAAATCTGCTGATAAGATTGTAAAAACGGTAAAAAGTACAGGTGCTGTTGTTACAGGTCCAATTCCTTTACCAACTCACAAAAAGATTTTTACTGTATTACGTTCTCCACACGTAAACAAGAAATCAAGAGAGCAATTCCAATTATCATCTTATAAAAGATTATTGGATATCTACTCTTCGTCATCAAAAACTATTGATGCGTTAATGAAGCTTGAGTTACCAAGTGGTGTAGAAGTAGAGATTAAAGTGTAATTTGTAATTCCGAACTTGTTTCGGAATCTCACATGTCCCACCGATGCGGTCGCGGGAAAAACGGATAAAATACATTTCAGGGACGAAAGGTATTTTGTCCCTGAAGTTTTTTTAAATAAATAATAAATAAATTAATAATTAAATTATGTCTGGGTTAATTGGAAAAAAAATCGGTATGACCAGCATCTTTGATGAAAACGGGAAGAATATTCCTTGTACAGTAATCGAAGCTGGACCATGTATCGTTACCCAAGTCAGAACTGAAGAAGTTGACGGTTACAAAGCTGTTCAATTAGGTTTCGATGACGCGACAGAAAAAAGCGCTACAAAAGCAGACTTAGGTCATGCTAAAAAAGCGGGTACTTCTGTAAAACGCAAGGTTGTTGAATTTAAAGGTTTTGATGAGGAGTACAAATTAGGAGATGCAATCACTGTAGAACACTTTGTTGAAGGTGAATTTGTTGATATCTCAGGAACATCAAAAGGAAAAGGATTTCAAGGTGTTGTAAAACGTCACGGATTTGGTGGTGTAGGTCAAGCTACTCACGGTCAACATAACCGTTTAAGAGCACCAGGTTCTATTGGAGCTGCATCATATCCTGCAAGAGTATTCAAAGGTATGAAAATGGCCGGAAGAATGGGTGGTGAAAAAGTGAAAGTTCAAAATTTAAGAGTTTTAAAAGTAGTTCCAGAAAAGAACTTGCTTGTTGTTAAAGGTTGTGTACCTGGACACAAAAACGCTTATGTAACAATTCAGAAGTAATGAAAGTAGCAGTTTTAGATATAAACGGAAAAGACACAGGTAGAAAAGCAGAGCTTTCTAAAGAGGTGTTTGCTATTGAACCAAATGATCACGCGGTATATTTAGACGTTAAACAGTATTTAGCTAACCAACGTCAAGGTACTCACAAATCTAAAGAAAGAGGAGAGATTGCTGGTAGCACGCGTAAGATTAAAAAGCAAAAAGGAACTGGTACTGCAAGAGCAGGTAGTATTAAGTCTGGAGTTTTTAAAGGTGGTGGTCGTATGTTCGGTCCAAGACCAAGAAACTACAGTTTCAAACTTAATAAGAATTTAAAAAGATTAGCACGTAAGTCTGCCTTATCAATTAAAGCTAATGAAAAGTCAATAACAGTTTTAGAAGACTTTAATTTTGAGTCTCCAAAAACTAAAAACTTTACAGCAGTTTTAAAGGCTTTAGACTTAGAAAACAAAAAATCTTTGTTTGTGTTGGGTGGGTCAAATAATAACGTATATTTGTCATCGCGCAATTTAAAAGGTTCTGAGGTTATAACTAACACAGAATTAAATACTTACAAGATTTTAAACGCTAATCAAGTAGTGCTTTTAGAAGGTGCTTTAGAAGGAATTGAAACAAACTTAAGTAAATAAGAAACAGATGAGTATCTTAATTAAACCTATAATCACAGAAAAAGCGACTGCTGATAGCGAGTTAAGAAACTGCTATACTTTCGCGGTGAATACAAAGGCGAACAAGGTGGAAATCAAAAAAGCTGTTGAAGCTACATATGGTGTTTCTGTTGAAAAAGTTCGTACTATAAATGTCCGTCCAGATCGTAGTACCAAGTATACAAAAACTGGTATTCAACATGGTAAAACAAATGCTGTTAAAAAAGCAATTGTACAACTGGCGGAAGGTGAAATGATTGATTTATACGCTAATATGTAATTAGAATGTCAGTAAGAAAATTAAAACCAATCACACCAGGACAGCGATTTAGAGTAGTAAACGGGTATGACGCCATTACTACTGATAAGCCGGAGAAAAGCTTATTAGCTCCGAAAAAACGTTCAGGTGGTAGAAACAGTCAAGGAAAAATGACCATGCGCTATAAAGGTGGAGGTCATAAGAAAAAGTATCGTATCATTGATTTTAAACGTAACAAAACTGGTATTCCAGCAGAGGTTAAAACTATTGAATACGATCCAAACAGATCAGCTTTTATTGCTTTATTGAATTATCAAGATGGTGAAAAAAGATATATTATTGCTCAAAATGGTTTACAAGTTGGGCAAAATGTAGTGTCTGGTGAGTCTGGTGTTGCTCCAGAAATAGGTAATGCAATGCCATTAAGTGAAATTCCATTAGGAACTATTATTTCTTGTGTAGAGTTACGCCCAGGACAAGGTGCTGTTATGGCGCGTAGTGCCGGTGCATTTGCTCAATTAATGGCAAGAGATGGTAAGTTTGCAACCATTAAATTACCGTCAGGTGAAACACGTTTAGTGTTAGCAGCTTGTATGGCAACTATAGGTGTTGTATCTAATTCAGATCATCAATTATTAGTTGGTGGTAAAGCGGGTAGAACAAGATGGTTAGGAAGAAGACCACGTACTAATCCAGTTAGAATGAACCCAGTAGATCACCCAATGGGAGGTGGTGAAGGTAGAGCTTCTGGTGGACACCCACGTTCTAGAAATGGTATACCTGCAAAAGGTTATAGAACCCGTTCTAAAACAAAAGCGAGTAATAAATATATTGTAGAACGTAGAAAGAAATAAAACATGGCAAGATCACTAAAAAAAGGACCATACGTTCATTATAAATTAGAAAAAAAGGTAGCTGCTAATGTAGAAGCTAACAAAAAAACAGTAATCAAAACTTGGTCTAGAGCCTCTATGATTACTCCAGATTTTGTAGGGCAAACTATAGCAGTACACAATGGCCGTCAATTTGTTCCAGTTTATGTAACAGAAAATATGGTAGGTCATAAATTAGGAGAGTTTTCACCAACACGTTCATTCCGTGGACATGCAGGTGCTAAAAATAAAGGTAAAAAATAAGAGCTATGGGAAGTCGTAAAAAACAAATGGCAGACGCTATTAAGGAAAGTAAAAAGCAAGTAGCTTTTGCTAAACTTAATAACTGTCCTACGTCACCAAGAAAAATGCGTTTAGTAGCCGATTTAGTAAGAGGTGAAAGCGTTGAAAAAGCACTTAATATCTTAAAATTTAGTCAAAAAGAAGCATCAAATCGTTTAGAAAAGTTATTACTTTCAGCAATTGCTAACTGGCAAGCTAAAAACGAAGATGCAGATGTAGAGTCGGCTGAATTATTTGTAAAAGAGATTAGAGTAGATGGCGGATCAATGTTAAAAAGATTGCGTCCAGCACCTCAAGGTCGTGCACACAGAATAAGAAAACGTTCTAACCACGTAACATTAGTGGTAGGAGCTAACAATAACACACAAAGCTAAGATAGAAGTATGGGACAAAAAACAAATCCAATCGGAAATCGCTTAGGAATTATCAGAGGATGGGAATCTAACTGGTACGGAGGAAATGATTATGGCGATAAGCTTGCCGAAGACGATAAAATTAGAAAATACGTTCACGCGCGTTTATCTAAAGCTAGTGTAAGTAGAGTAATTATTGAGAGAACGCTTAAGCTTGTAACCGTTACTATCACTACAGCTCGCCCAGGTATCATTATTGGTAAAGGCGGTCAAGAGGTAGACAAGTTAAAAGAAGAGCTTAAAAAAATTACTGGAAAAGAAGTTCAGATTAACATTTTTGAAATTAAAAGACCTGAACTAGATGCGTATTTAGTAGCATCAAGTATTGCAAGACAAATTGAAAACAGAATTTCATACCGTCGTGCAATAAAGATGGCTATCGCTGCTACTATGCGTATGAATGCTGAAGGAATCAAAATTCAAATTAGTGGTCGTTTAAATGGTGCTGAAATGGCACGTAGCGAGCATTATAAAGAAGGACGTATTCCTTTATCAACATTTAGAGCCGATATTGACTATGCTTTAGTAGAAGCCCATACTACTTACGGTAGATTAGGTGTAAAAGTATGGATCATGAAAGGTGAAGTATATGGTAAAAGAGAGCTTTCTCCGCTTGTTGGTTTATCTAAGAAGCAAGGAAAAGGTGGGCGTGGAAAAAATCCTCGTCGTAGAAAGTAATTTTTTAAAGTAAAGAAACATGTTACAGCCTAAAAGAACAAAATTTCGTAAGCAACAGAAGGGACGTATGAAAGGTCTTTCTCAAAGAGGAAACCAACTTTCAAACGGAACTTTCGGTATAAAAGCACTAGATTCTAAGTTTATAACATCACGTCAAATTGAAGCTGCACGTATTGCCGCTACACGTTACATGAAAAGAGAAGGGTCGCTTTGGATTAAAATTTTTCCAGACAAGCCAATTACAAAAAAGCCTCTTGAAGTACGTATGGGTAAAGGTAAAGGTGCTGTAGAGTATTGGGTAGCTGTTGTAAAACCAGGACGCGTTTTATTTGAAATTGGTGGTGTGCCTGTAGACGTAGCTAAAGAAGCATTACGTTTAGCAGCTCAAAAATTACCAGTAAAAACTAAGTTTATAATTGCTCGCGATTACGAAGCATAATTTATTTGATATTATGAAACAATCAGAAATTAAAGAATTATCTACAGCTGAGTTACAAGAAAAACTTGGTGAGACTAAAAAAAGTTATTCAGACCTAAAATTGGCTCATGCAATATCTCCTTTAGAAAACCCAATTCAATTACGTTCTGTTAGAAGAACAGTAGCTAGAATTGCAACTGAATTAACTAAAAGAGATTTACAATAATTCTGCTGAAAGATGGAAACAAGAAATTTAAGAAAAGAACGTATAGGAGTTGTTACTAGTAACAAAATGCAGAAATCTATTGTGGTTTCTGAGGTTAAAAAAGTAAAACACCCTATGTATGGAAAATTCGTTTTAAAAACGAAGAAGTACGTTGCACACGATGAACAAAACGACTGCAACGAAGGAGATACAGTAAGGATTATGGAAACACGTCCTTTAAGTAAATCTAAATGTTGGAGATTAGTTGAAATAATTGAAAGAGCTAAGTAATTATGGTACAACAAGAATCAAGACTTAAAGTAGCAGATAACACTGGAGCAAAAGAAGTATTAACAATACGTGTTCTAGGTGGTACTAAAAGAAGATACGCTTCTGTAGGAGACAAAATAGTTGTTTCTGTTAAAGATGCAACTCCTAATGGAAACATTAAAAAGGGAGCAGTTTCTACTGCAGTAGTAGTGCGTACCGTAAAGGAAGTAAGAAGACCAGACGGATCTTATATTAGATTTGATGATAACGCATGTGTTTTATTAAACCCAACAGGTGAAATGAGAGGAACACGTGTATTTGGTCCTGTTGCAAGAGAACTTCGTGATAAACAATTCATGAAGATTGTATCATTAGCACCAGAGGTGCTTTAATACATTATTTAAGATGACAAAGCTTAAAATTAAATCAGGAGATACCGTAAGAGTAATTGCCGGAGACCACAAAGGATCTGAAGGTAAAGTACAAAAGGTATTTAAAGATACAAACAAAGCCATAGTAGAAGGCGTGAACATGGTGAAAAAACACACCAAACCAAGTGCACAAAACCCTCAAGGTGGTATTGTAGAAAAAGAAGCACCAATTCATATATCTAACTTATCATTGTTAACTTCTTCAGGAGAAACAACAAGAGTTGGGTTCAGAATAGAAGGTGATAAGAAAGTGAGATTTTCAGTAAAATCTAATGAAGTAATATAGTTATGGCATATTCACCAAGACTTAAAGAAGAGTATAAAAGCAGAGTAATTGCAGCTCTTACAGAAGAATTTGGATACAAAAATGTAATGCAAGTTCCTAAACTAGAAAAAATAGTTATTTCTAAAGGAGTAGGTGCAGCCGTTGCCGATAAAAAGTTAATTGACTACGCAGTAGAAGAGTTGACTACAATTTCTGGACAAAAAGCTGTAGCAACTATTTCAAAGAAAGACGTTGCGTCCTTTAAATTACGTAAAGGTATGCCAATTGGAGCTAAAGTTACTTTACGTGGCGAAAGAATGTATGAGTTTTTAGACCGTTTAGTAACGTCTGCTTTACCACGAGTAAGAGATTTTAACGGAATTAAAGCTACAGGTTTTGACGGAAGAGGTAATTACAACTTAGGAATTACTGAACAAATAATATTCCCAGAAATTAATATTGATAAAGTTAATAAAATCTCTGGAATGGATATTACATTTGTAACATCTGCCGAAACAGATAAAGAAGCAAAATCATTATTAACCGAATTAGGATTACCTTTTAAAAAGAACTAAGACATGGCTAAAGAATCAATGAAAGCCCGTGAGGTAAAAAGAGCTAAAACAGTAGCTAAATATGCTGCAAAACGTAAAGCTTTAAAAGAAGCTGGAGATTATGAAGCATTGCAAAAGTTACCAAAAAATGCTTCTCCTATTCGCATGCATAATAGATGTAAATTAACAGGAAGACCTAAAGGATACATGAGAGATTTTGGTATTTCTCGTGTAATGTTTAGAGAAATGGCAAACAAAGGCCTTATTCCTGGTGTTAGAAAAGCTAGTTGGTAATATTATTTAAAATAATCAGATTTAAGGTTCAGTAACCAACACTGAAAACCAAAATCACTAAATCAATTAATTATGTACACAGATCCAATTGCGGATTATTTAACAAGAATTAGAAACGCGGTGCGTGCTGGCCACAGAGTGGTAGAGATTCCTGCTTCTAATTTAAAGAAAGACATGACTAAAATATTATTCGAACAAGGATATATTTTAAGTTATAAATTTGATGATTCTACAACACAAGGCACTATTAAAATTGCACTTAAATATAATAGTGTTACTAAAGAGCCTGTAATTAAGAAAATTCAAAGAATAAGTAAACCAGGTTTACGTAAGTATGCTGGTGCAAAAGAATTACCTAGAATTCTTAATGGTCTTGGTATAGCTATCGTTTCTACTTCTCATGGAGTAATGACAGGTAAACAAGCCAAAAGAGATAATGTGGGTGGAGAAGTTTTATGTTACGTTTACTAAAAAAGGGAGAAAGACATGAGTAGAATAGGAAATAACCCAGTTGCAATTCCAGAAGGAGTTACTGTAGATGTAAAAGATAACGTAATTACAGTTAAAGGTAAATTAGGAGAATTAACTCAAAATTTTGATACTGTAAATGTTAAAGTTGAAGAAGGTAATGTTTACGTTACACGTTCAGCTGAAAATAAAGATAATAAATCTAAACATGGTTTGTACAGATCTTTAATTAATAACATGATTAAAGGTGTGTCAAAAGGATGGACCAAAGAATTAGAGTTAGTAGGTGTAGGTTACAGAGCTAGTAATCAAGGTCAAAAACTAGATTTAGCTTTAGGTTTTTCACATAATATTGTTATGAGTTTAGCTCCAGAAGTTAAAGTTGAAACAGTAAGTGAAAAAGGTAAAAACCCTATAGTTAAACTAACCTCTCATGATAAGCAACTTGTTGGACAAGTAGCAGCTAAAATTCGTGGTTTCAGAAAACCAGAACCATACAAAGGTAAAGGTATCAAGTTTGTTGGTGAAGAAATAAGAAGAAAAGCAGGTAAATCAGCTTAATAAATTAGTTATGGCATTAACAAAGAATCAAAGAAGATTAAGAATAAAAAACAGAATCCGTAAGGTTGTTTCTGGTACAGAAGCAAGACCAAGATTAGCTGTTTATAGAAGCAATAAAGAAATTTATGCTCAAATTGTAGATGATGTAACTGGTAATACTATTAGTGCTGCATCTTCAAGAGATAAAGAAATTAGTTCTGCAAAAGGTACTAAAATTGAAAAAGCAGCTTTAGTAGGAAAAGCAATTGCAGAAAAAGCTTTAAAAGCTGGTGTTGAAACTATTGCTTTTGATAGAGGAGGGTACTTATACCACGGAAGAGTAAAATCATTAGCTGACGGCGCTAGAGAAGCAGGACTTAAATTCTAAGAAATTATGTATCAAAATTATAAAAGTGCAGAATTAGTAAAACCAGGTGGATTAGATCTTAAAGATCGTTTAGTTGGTGTACAAAGAGTTACAAAAGTAACTAAAGGTGGTAGAGCATTTGGTTTCTCAGCAATTGTAGTAGTTGGTGATGAGGCTGGTGTTGTAGGACAAGGGTTAGGTAAATCTAAAGACGTTGCTAGTGCAATTGCAAAAGCTGTTGAGGATGCTAAGAAAAACCTAGTACGAATTCCTATAAGAAAAGGAACTTTACCACATGAGCAAAAAGGTAAATATGGTGGTGCAAGAGTAAACATTATTCCTGCTGCTCCTGGTACAGGTGTAATTGCTGGGGGTGCTGTAAGAACAGTTCTAGAAGCAGTTGGTGTACATGATGTATTATCAAAATCTCAAGGGTCATCTAACCCACATAACGTTGTAAAAGCAACATTTGATGCTTTATTACAATTAAGAGACGCTAATACCATTGCTAAAGATAGAGGTATTTCACTTGAAAAAGTTTTTAACGCTTAATAAAATCAATCATGGGAAAGATTAAAGTAACAAAGGTTAAAAGCGCTATCAATCGTACGCAAAGACAAAAAAGAACTTTAGAAGCTCTTGGTCTTAAAAAGATTGGACAAGTTAAAGAACACGAGGCAACTCCAAACATTCTTGGAATGATTGCTAAAGTTTCACATTTAGTTTCTGTTGAAGAAGCAAAATAATACAAAACTGAAATGGATTTAAGTAATTTAAAACCTGCACAAGGTTCAGTAAAAAGTCAAGGAAAAAGAGTAGGTAGAGGACAAGGTTCTGGAAAAGGTGGTACCGCTACACGTGGTCACAAAGGTGCTAAGTCTCGTTCTGGTTATTCTAAAAAATTAGGTTTTGAAGGTGGTCAAATGCCGCTTCAAAGACGTGTGCCTAAGTTTGGCTTTAAAAATATAAACCGTGTTGAATATCAAGGTATCAATTTAGATACGCTACAACAATTGGTTGACGATAATAAAATTAAAGATACTGTAGATTTAGATATTATTTTATCTAACAGATTAGCTGGTAAAAATGATCTAGTTAAAATTTTAGGTAGAGGAGAATTAAAAGCTAAATTAAAAGTATCTGCTCATAAGTTTACTGCTTCAGCAAAAGCTGCTATTGAAGCTGCAGGAGGAGAAGCTGTAACATTATAAGACCCTATTACAGTATGAAATTTATAGAATCAATAAAAAATGTTTGGAAAATAGAGGAACTAAGAAACAGAATCATAGTTACACTTGGTTTGTTATTAGTTTATCGTTTTGGTACTCAAGTTACATTGCCTGGTATAGATGCAGGTCAATTAAGTGAATTAGGGGCTAATACTGAAACGGGAATCCTTGGTTTACTTAGTGCCTTTACTGGTGGAGCTTTATCAAGAGCGTCTGTGTTTGCATTAGGTATCATGCCATACATTTCTGCTTCTATTGTTGTACAGTTAATGGGTATTGCTATTCCTTATTTGCAAAAATTGCAAAAGGAAGGTGCTAGTGGCCAAAAGAAAATTACGCAAATAACACGTTGGTTAACTATTGCAATATGTTTATTTCAATCACCAACATATTTAGCTAGCTTACCTAGTTTAGGTGTACCACAAAGTGCCTTTTTATTAGGAACAGGACCGTTATTCTATTTTTCGTCTGTAAGTATTTTAGTTACAGGATGTATTTTTGCTATGTGGTTAGGAGAAAAAATCACAGATAAAGGTATTGGTAATGGTATTTCATTATTAATTATGGTTGGTATTATTGCTACATTACCACAATCGTTTCTTCAAAATGCAGCAACTAGAATGGAAGGTAATAACGTAATGCTTATTCTTTTTGAATTAGTTATTTGGTTTGTTATTATTCTTGCTTCTATTATGTTAGTAATGGCTGTTAGAAAAATTGCAGTACAATACGCAAGAAGAACAGCATCTGGAGGGTATGAAAAAGCTGCCGTTGGTGGATCAAGACAATACATACCTTTAAAGCTTAATGCTTCTGGTGTAATGCCAATTATTTTTGCTCAAGCTATTATGTTTGTACCTAGTTTAATAGGCGGTTCTTCTTTCTTAAAAGATACATCAGCAGGTGCTTGGTTACAGACTAATTTTGCTGATATTTTTGGTTTCTGGTATAATTTAGTGTTTGCGTTATTGATTATAGTGTTTACTTATTTCTATACAGCAATTACAGTACCAACCAATAAAATGGCTGATGATTTAAAACGTAGCGGTGGTTTTATACCAGGTATTCGTCCAGGTTCAGAAACCGCTGAATATTTAGATAAAATAATGTCTCAAATAACTTTACCAGGTTCTATATTCTTAGCACTTATAGCTGTGTTCCCAGCATTTATTGTTAAGCTTATGGATGTAAGTCAAGGTTGGGCATTATTCTTTGGTGGTACATCATTACTAATTATGGTGGGAGTTGCAATTGATACTGCACAACAGGTAAATTCATACTTGTTGAATAGACATTATGATGGCTTGATGAAAACGGGTAAAAATAGAAAAGCAATAGCTTAATTATTATACTATGGCAAAACAAGCAGCAATAGAACAAGACGGAACCATTATAGAGGCATTATCAAATGCTATGTTTCGTGTTGAATTAGAAAACGGTCACATTGTGACTGCACATATTTCTGGTAAAATGCGAATGCATTACATTAAGTTATTACCAGGAGATAAAGTAAAATTAGAAATGAGTCCTTACGATTTAACTAAGGCTCGAATAACTTATAGATACTAATAAGATGAAAGTAAGAGCATCAGTTAAAAAAAGAAGCGCAGATTGTAAAATTGTGCGTAGAAAAGGTAGACTTTACGTTATAAACAAAAAGAATCCTAGATTTAAACAAAGACAAGGTTAAATTAGAAAAGAGTCATTAGTTTTTTAGTAGTTAGATGAATCTGCTTGAAATAGAAATGTTTAGGATTCTAACAACTAAAGACTAACAACTAGAAACTAAAAACAATATGGCAAGAATTGCAGGTGTAGATATACCAAAACACAAAAGAGGAGTAATTGCTTTAACATATATCTACGGAGTAGGTAAAAGTAGAGCACAAGAAATTTTAGCAACTGCTAAGGTTGATGAAAATATCAAAGTTCAAGATTGGAATGATGATCAAATTAGTGGTATCCGTGAGGCTGTTGCAGCCTACACAATAGAAGGTGAATTACGTTCTGAAACTCAATTAAACATTAAGAGATTAATGGATATTGGATGTTTTAGAGGAATTCGTCACAGAGCTGGTTTACCATTAAGAGGTCAACGTACAAAAAACAACTCTAGAACTAGAAAAGGTAGAAGAAAAACAGTTGCTAATAAGAAAAAAGCATAATTTATTATGGCAAAGACAAGTAGTAAAAAACGTAAAGTTGTTATTGACGCAATTGGCGAAGCACATATTACAGCTTCTTTCAATAATATTATTATATCTCTTACCAACAAAAAGGGCGATGTTATCTCATGGTCATCAGCTGGTAAGATGGGATTTAGAGGATCTAAGAAAAACACTCCTTACGCAGCTCAATTAGCTGCCGAAGATGCTGCAGGTGTAGCTCAAGAAGCAGGATTGAAAAAAGTAAAAGTATATGTAAAAGGTCCTGGAAATGGTAGAGAATCTGCTATTAGATCTATACATAATGCAGGCATTGAAGTTACAGAAATTATTGATGTTACTCCACTACCACATAACGGATGTAGACCTCCAAAAAGAAGAAGAGTATAATTTATACAATTCAATCTTAAAACAAATAAAATTAATATCATCTGTTACTCAGATGATGTTAATTTTTTGCATACATTTGCAAACTGAAAAAAAATAATTAAAACAAGTATCAACAAGAGATAAATGGTTATCGAAGGATAAGATTAAGACCTTAATTCATAACCACTCTTAAAACAAATTAAAATGGCAAGATATACTGGTCCTAAAACTAAAATAGCTCGTAAATTTGGAGAAGCTATTTTTGGAGAAGATAAATCTTTTGAAAAAAGAAATTATCCTCCAGGTCAACACGGAAACAACAGAAGACGTGGAAAAAAATCTGAATACGCTATTCAATTAGCAGAAAAGCAAAAAGCTAAATATACTTATGGTATTTTAGAGCGTCAATTCAGAGGATTATTTAAAAAAGCAAGAGCTGCACAAGGAATTACTGGTGAGGTATTATTACAATTATGTGAATCTAGATTAGATAATGTAGTATTCCGTATGGGAATTGCCCCATCTAGAAGCGGTGCCAGACAATTAGTATCTCATAGACACATCACCGTAAATGGTAAATTAGTAAATATACCATCTTACCAATTAAAAGCAGGAGATGTAGTTGCTGTAAGAGAAAAATCAAAATCTTTAGAAGTTATTCAAAATTCGCTTGCAAATTCTTCTCATGTTTATGAGTGGATTACTTGGAATAATGATACAAAAGAAGGTACTTACGTTTCTGTACCAGCTAGAATTCAAATTCCAGAAAATATTAACGAGCAATTCATCGTCGAATTATACTCTAAATAATAAATTAATCATATTGGTATTTAGCCAAAGGGTTCATAGGTTCTTCTTCAAACTTATAAACCGCGCAACTGAATAACAATTAAAACGAAGAAAAAACATTATGGCAGTATTTAATTTCCAAAAGCCCGACAAAGTAATCATGATTGATTCTACTGATTTCGAAGGAAAATTCGAATTCAGACCACTAGAACCTGGTTACGGATTAACAGTTGGTAATGCATTAAGAAGAGTATTACTTTCTTCATTAGAAGGTTTTGCAATAACTTCAGTAAGAATTGAAGGTGTAGACCATGAGTTCTCTGCAATTGCGGGTGTGGTTGAAGATGTTACAGAAATTATTCTTAATTTAAAACAAGTTCGTTTTAAAAGACAAATAGATGATATTGATAATGAATCTGTTTCCATTTCAATTTCAGGACAAGAAAGAGTAACAGCAGGTGATTTCCAAAAGTTTATCTCGGGTTTTCAAGTGCTAAATACAGAACTAGTAATCTGTAACCTAGATCCTAAAGTAAACCTTAATTTTGAAATTACTATAGAAAAGGGTAGAGGTTATGTGCCTGCAGAAGAAAATAAAAAAGCAGCTGCTCCAGTAGGAACTATCTTTACAGATTCTGTTTATACACCAATAAAAAATGTTAAGTATAGTATAGAAAACTACCGTGTAGAACAAAAAACTGATTATGAAAAATTAGTTTTTGAAATCATTACAGATGGTTCTATTACACCTCAAGATGCTTTAACAGAAGCTGCTAAAACATTAATACATCACTTTATGTTATTCTCTGATGAGAGAATTACGCTTGAAGCAGATGAGATTGCACAAACTGAAACATATGATGAAGAATCATTACATATGCGCCAGTTACTTAAAACTAAGTTAATAGATATGGATTTATCTGTACGTGCACTTAATTGTTTAAAAGCAGCAGAAGTAGATACTTTAGGAGATTTAGTGTCATTCAATAAAAACGATTTAATGAAATTCAGAAACTTTGGTAAAAAGTCTTTAACAGAGCTTGAAGAGCTTGTAAATGTTAAAGGTTTAAATTTCGGAATGGATTTAAGTAAATATAAATTAGATAAAGATTAAATAATCAACTCCTTTATAATTTGCTCCTCAAATGAGTGTAGTAGCAAGATAGAGGTTTAAAACAAAGGTCATGAGACACGGAAAAAAAATTAACCATTTAGGTAGACAAACAGCTCACAGAAAAGCAATGTTAGCAAATATGGCTTGTTCTTTAATAGAGCACAAGCGTATTAATACAACTGTTGCAAAAGCAAAAGCTTTAAAACAATTTGTAGAGCCTTTAGTAACTAAATCTAAAGAAGATACAACACATAACAGACGTCTTGTATTTAGTAAATTAAGACAAAAAGAAGCTGTTACAGAGTTGTTCAGAGAAGTAGCTGTTAAAGTTGGCGATAGACCAGGTGGTTACACAAGAATAATTAAGTTAGGAAACAGATTAGGTGATAACGCTGATATGGCAATGATAGAGCTAGTAGATTATAATGAAATCTATAATGCAGATAAGCCTAAGAAGAAATCTACAAGAAGAAGTAGAAGAGGAAAATCAGCTGCAGCTTCTACTCCGCCCGTAGAGAATAAGAATACTAACGAAGAGGAAGAATAAAGCATATAAAAAGATAAGTAAAATACTTATCTTTTTTTTTACATATAAAATAAGCACATTATGTTCAAGCATTACATTGTCTTTTTATTGATTACTTTTAGTATTGGAAGTTTAGCCCAAACTAACTTATCTACAAGTGGTTTAGGTGGTAGTTCTAAAGAATCTGTTAGTATGTTTTCTGGATTGAAAGCCAAAGAATACCATACTAATTTTAATAACAATGGAAATATAGAGGGAACCCCTTATCTTTTTAAAAGTTGGAAAAATAAATCAAAAATATGGTATGAAGATAAAATATTTAATTTAGACTCAGTAAATTATAATATACGAAGAGACACATTTGTTTTTAGATTAAAAAACGATTCTATCTTCATTCTTAATCCTAAAAAAATCACTAAAGTTGAAATTAATAATTTTGTATCTAAGTATACATTTAAACCTTATCCAAATAATAAGTTAGAAGAAAATTCTTTTTATGAAGTATTGTATGATAACAAAAATTATTCTCTCTTATCAAAATATAAGTTAAAAGTTAAAGGAGGCAGTGTAGACCCACTTACAAAAGAATATATTACTCCAAGGCAATATGTGCCAGAAAAGGATTATTTTATTTTAAAGCATAATGAAGGTGAGACAATAACAGATTTAAAACTAAAAAAAACTGTTGTTTTGAAATTAATTGAAAGTCCTTATCTAGGAGAAGTCAAAAGATTTGTTAAAAAACAAAGGTTGAAATATACTCAGATAGCTGATGTTAATAGAATACTAACTTACTATTATTCTATTAAAAGATAAAAAGGAAAGGGTAAATTATTTTAGTTTATCCTTTTTTTTATGCAATTTTGCGAAACTTTTTTATTGAAAACATGAAATATCAAAAAAAGCAAGACGCCATCATTCTTTTAGCAGATGGTACTATTTTTTACGGTAAAGCAGTAGGGAATAAACAAGGAACCGCCTTTGGAGAGGTGTGTTTTAACACAGGAATGACTGGCTACCAAGAAATTTTTACAGACCCATCATATTTTGGGCAATTAATGGTGGCTACAAATGCACATATTGGTAATTATGGAACCAATGAAGACGAAGTTGAATCAGATTCAATAAAAATAGCGGGGTTAATAGTTAAAAACTTTAGTTATGATTATTCTAGAGATGCAGCAGATAGTTCATTAGAAAACTTTCTAGATAAAAATAATCTTTTAGCAATTTCAGATGTTGATACTAGAGCTTTAGTTAGTTATATAAGAGATCACGGAGCTATGAATGCTGTAATTAGTACAGATATAGATAACGTAGAAGGCTTAAAAAAGCAATTAGCAGAAATACCTAGTATGGAAGGTTTAGAGTTGGCTTCAAAAGTATCAACAAAAGAACCTTATTACTATGGAGACGAAAATGCAACTTACAAAGTAGCGGCCTTAGATTTAGGTATAAAGAAAAATATTTTAAGAAATATAGCTAGTAGAGATTGTTATATAAAAGTGTTCCCATACAACTCTAAATTTGAAGATTTAGAAGCTTTTAATCCAGACGGATACTTTTTATCCAACGGTCCTGGAGATCCAGAACCATTGGTAGATGCCCAAAATATTGCAAAAGAAATTATTAAAAGAGATTTACCTTTGTTTGGTATTTGTTTAGGGCATCAAGTTATAGCAATTGCTAATGGGGTTTCTACTTACAAAATGTATAATGGACACAGAGGAATTAATCATCCGGTAAAAAACCTTAAAACAGGAAAAGGAGAGATCACATCTCAAAACCATGGTTTTGCTGTTAATAGGGAAGAGACGGAAGCTAATGCTGAATTAGAAGTTACTCACGTTCACCTAAATGATGATACAGTAGCAGGATTAGCAATGAAAAACAAAAATGTGTTTTCGGTTCAATATCATCCAGAAGCAAGTCCAGGACCACATGATTCATCATATCTATTCGATCAATTTATAGAGAATATTAAACAAAAATAATTAATATAAGCCTTTAAAAATTCTTGTTTTTAAAGGCTTATATTTTACTAAAACGTTATAGAGGTTATTTTTATAAATTCTTTAAAAACAACTAAAAAAAGACAAGATTTAACCGTAAATTTGAAGTATTAAATTAAAGTATAAATAAACTAATTATGAGTTCAATAATAAATATTCATGCTAGACAAATTCTAGATTCTAGAGGAAACCCAACAGTAGAGGTAGATGTTATAACAGAGAACAATGTTTTAGGTAGAGCTGCGGTACCATCTGGCGCTTCAACTGGAGAACACGAAGCAGTTGAGTTAAGAGACGGAGGAGATACTTACATGGGTAAGGGGGTTTTAAAAGCTGTTGAAAATGTAAACACTATTATAGCCGAAGAGCTTTTAGGTGTTTCTGTTTTTGAACAAAATTTAATCGATCAAATAATGATTGATTTAGACGGTACACCTAACAAATCTAAATTAGGAGCAAATGCTATTTTAGGCGTGTCTTTAGCTGCTGCTAAAGCTGCTGCTGCAGAATTAGGGTTGCCTCTTTATCGTTATGTTGGTGGAGTGTCTGCAAATACACTTCCTGTTCCAATGATGAATATTATTAATGGTGGTTCTCATAGTGATGCACCAATTGCATTCCAAGAGTTTATGATTATGCCTGTAAAAGCCAAAAACTTTACTCATGCAATGCAGATGGGTACAGAGATATTCCATCACTTAAAGAAAGTATTACACGATAGAAATCTAAGTACAGCAGTAGGTGATGAAGGTGGTTTTGCACCAACTTTAGATGGAACTGAAGACGCTATTGAAACTATTGGTAAAGCAGTTGAAAACGCAGGGTACAAATTTGGAGATGAAGTAAAAATAGCTCTAGATTGCGCTTCAGCTGAATTCTATAAAGACGGTAAGTATGATTATACTTTGTTTGAAGGAGATAAAGGTGTGGTAAGAACATCTGAAGAGCAAGCAGCTTATTTAGCAGAGTTATGCGAAAAATACCCAATTATTTCTATTGAAGATGGAATGGATGAAAACGATTGGGATGGATGGAAATCATTAACAGAAAAAGTAGGAGATAAAGTTCAGTTAGTAGGTGATGATTTATATGTAACTAACGTAGAGCGTTTATCTAGAGGTATTGAAAATGGAATTGCAAACTCTATATTAATTAAAGTAAACCAAATTGGTTCTTTAACAGAAACCATTGCAGCTGTAAATATGGCTAAAAATGCAGGATATACTTCAGTAATGTCTCACCGTTCTGGTGAAACCGAAGATAATACTATTGCAGATTTAGCAGTAGCTTTAAACTGCGGGCAAATAAAAACAGGTTCAGCTTCACGTTCAGATCGTATGGCAAAATACAATCAATTATTACGTATTGAAGAAGAATTAGGAGATGTTGCTTATTTTCCTCAAGAAAAAGCTTTCAAGGTTAGTTAAAAAATAATTAAAAAATATTCAATAAAAAGCGATTATTGTTTAATAATCGCTTTTTTATTTATTATTAATTTTAGATATACCTAAATTCATTAATAACTTAGAAAAATAGCTTTTAAAAATAAGGGCTTTTTTTGTATTTTAGCATTCCGCTTAAACAAAATAAATTACTTAAACTTATGGCAAATACTGCAACCATTGAAATTGGTGGTAAAAAATATGAATTTCCTTTAGTTGAAGGAACGGAAAAAGAAGTTGCAATAGATATTAAAAGCCTTAGAGCAGCTACTAATGGAATAATAACTTTAGATTCTGGATATAAAAACACAGGGTCTTGCGAAAGTGCTATTACGTTTTTAGATGGTGAAAAAGGAATTTTAAGATACCGAGGATATTCTATTGAAGAATTAGCTGAAAAAGCAGACTTTTTAGAAGTAGCTTATCTGTTAATTTTTGGAGAATTGCCAACAAAAGATGAGCTTGAGAAATTTCATAATGACATAAAAAAGAACTCTATAGTAGATGAGGATGTGCACAAAATTTTAAATGCTTTCCCAAAAGCAGCACACCCAATGGGGGTTTTATCATCTTTAACTAGTGCTTTAACAGCATTTAACCCTTCTTCTGTAAACGTAGAATCAGAAGAAGATATGTATAATGCTATCGTGAAAATTTTGGGCAAAATGCCTGTATTAGTAGCATGGACAATGCGAAAAAAACAAGGCTTGCCATTAGATTATGGAGATGATAGTTTAGGATATGTAGAAAATATCTTAAAAATGATGTTTTCAAAACCAAACCATAAATACGAGAATAATAAAATTTATGTAGACGCTTTAGATAAATTATTGATTCTACATGCAGATCATGAACAAAACTGTTCTACATCAACAGTTAGAATAACAGGTTCTTCTCATGCAGGATTATTTGTGTCTTTAGCAGCAGGTATTTCTGCTCTTTGGGGGCCACTTCACGGTGGAGCTAACCAAGCAGTACTTGAAATGCTAGAAGCTATAAAAGCAGATGGCGGAGATACAGCAAAATACATGGCTAAAGCAAAAGATAAAAATGATCCATTCCGTTTAATGGGATTTGGTCATAGAGTATATAAAAATTTCGACCCAAGAGCTAGAATCATTAAAAAAGCAGCAGATGAGGTTTTAGCCGATTTAGGGGTAGTAGATCCTATTTTAGAAGTAGCTAAAGGATTAGAAAAAGAAGCTTTAGAAGATCAGTATTTTGTAGATAGAAAATTATATCCAAATGTAGACTTCTATTCTGGAATTATATACAGAGCTATGGGGATTCCTGTAGAAATGTTTACTGTAATGTTTGCATTAGGGCGTTTACCAGGATGGATTGCTCAATGGAGAGAAATGCGTTTACGTAAAGAACCAATTGGAAGACCAAGACAACTTTATATTGGTGAAACTGAAAGAAGTTTTGTGCCAATAGAAAAGAGATAATATTTAATTATTTTTAAATAATTGTTAAGCTTTATGATTTTTCATAAAGCTTTTCTTTTTTTTAGGTTTTTTTTTAAGAATAATTCAAAGAATTGTTTTTTATGCTTAGATTTGGATTTTTAAATTAGCTTTTATATGAAGTTAAATATTCAAAATGAGACCTCAAGGTTAAGAGCAGTTGTTTTAGGAACAGCACAAAGCTGCGGACCAACACCTAAAGTAGAAGATTGCTATGACCCTAAAAGTATTCAGCATGTATTAGCGGGTACTTACCCTAAAGAAGCAGATATGATTTTAGAAATGGAAGCTGTTGCAGAAGTTCTAAAAAAATATGGTGTTACAGTTTATAGACCAGATGTATTAAAAAATTGCAATCAAATTTTCTCTAGAGACATTGCTTTTGTTGTTGAAGATAAAATTATTAAAGCCAATATTTTACCTGATAGAGATAGAGAGATTGAAGCTATAAGATATGTTTGGAATAAAATAGAAGATAAAAATAGAATTATTTTACCAGATGAGTGCCATGTTGAGGGAGGTGATGTTATGCCATGGAATGACTACATTTTTATAGGTACTTATACAGGAGCAGACTATTCAGATACCATTACAGCAAGAACAAACATACAAGCTGTACATGCTATTAAAGATTTGTTTCCAAATAAAAAAATAAAAGCTTTTGAATTAAGAAAATCTAATACAGATCCTAAAGAAAATGCATTGCACTTAGATTGCTGTTTCCAGCCAATAGGGAAAGATAAAGCTATCATTCACAAAAACGGGTTTTTAATTGAAAGTGAATACAAATGGCTTGTTAATTTCTTTGGAAAAGAAAATATATTTGAAATTACCAAAGATGAAATGTACCAAATGTATAGCAATATATTTTCAATTTCAGAAGATGTTGTTATTTCAGAAAAAAACTTTACTCGGTTAAATAATTGGTTGCGTAAACAAGGGTTTACTGTTGAAGAAGTACCTTATCATGAAATAGGAAAACAAGAAGGACTCTTACGTTGTACCACATTGCCCTTAATTAGAGATTAAAATGAAACAAACAACTAATACTATTTTAATGATTCGTCCGGTTAGTTTTAGGATGAATGAGCAAACGGCTGTAAATAATTATTATCAAAAAAATGTTGATAATGTACTGTCGGCTTCAGTAAATAAAAAAGCGCAACAAGAATTTGATGCTTATGTTGAAAAACTTAAATCTTTTGGTGTAAATGTTGTAGTAGTTTCAGATACTGATGATTTTGATACACCAGATTCTATATTTCCAAATAATTGGATTTCTTTTCATGAAGATGGTACGGTTGCTATATACCCTATGTTTGCAGAAAATAGAAGGCTTGAACGTAGAGAAGATATTTTAAATGTTTTAGAAGATAATGGTTTTTTAATAGAGCATGTAGTAGATTACACGTCTGCCGAAGAAGAAGATATCTTTCTTGAAGGAACTGGAAGTGTTATTTTAGATAGAGTAAATAGAAAAGCTTATTGTGCATTGTCTCCAAGAGCAGATGAAGATTTATTTATTGAATTCTGTGAAGATTTTGAATATACCCCCATTGTATTTACAGCAAATCAAACGGTAAATAGAGAGCGAAAAGCAATTTATCATACCAATGTTATGATGTGTATAGCAGAAACCTTTGCAGTAATTTGTTTAGATGCTATTGATGATAAAAAAGAACGAAAAAATGTGGTAAAGCATTTAAAAGAAACCAATAAAGATATTATAGCAATAACAGAAAATCAAGTAAATAGTTTTGCTGGAAATATGTTGCAGGTACAAGGAACAAATAATGAGTTGTACTTAGTAATGAGTCAAGCTGCTTATAATTGCTTAACGCCTCATCAAATATCACAAATAGAAAAACATTGTCCAATTATTTCAAGTTCTTTAAATACTATTGAAACTTGTGGTGGTGGTAGTGCTAGATGTATGATGGCAGAGGTGTTTTTGCCTAAGCAGAATTTAAGCTAGTAAATAAAACCAAAAAGTTCTTTAAGAAATTAGCTAATACTTATGCATCTTCGGGTCTTGATTTAGGTAATTGCACGTAGAAAGTTGTGCCTACATTTAAAGTACTTTCAACCCAAATTTTACCATGGTTGAGTTCTACCAATTCTTTACAAATTGAAAGTCCTAAACCAGTACCCTTTTCATTATTAGTACCTGGGGTAGTAAAGGTGTTATTTTTGAAAAGTTTCTCTAAATTTTCTTTAGAAATACCAATACCAGTATCTGCAATACTAACAATACAACTACCATTACTAATATGGTTAGAGATAGTAATGGTGTCACCTTTTTTAGAGAATTTTATAGCATTGGCTAAAAGATTTTGAATTACAATTTCAAACATACTGCGGTCTGCATAAGCAAAATCTCTTAATGAATGATCTACTAAATTAATTCCTTTACTTTCTAATCTTTGTTCAATAAGTTTTAATTTATCTTCAAAAACTTCTTGTACATCAAACAAACTTGGTTTTGGCTCTAATGATTGCATTTGAGATTTAGACCAGTTAAGCAAATTAAAAAGTAATAAAGATGCATTATTTGCATTTTCGCTTAACTCAGGTATTAAGTTATCAAACTCTTCTCTAGATAAAGAACCATCTCTTAACAACTCTATAAAACCATTAATAGAAGAAAGTGAATCTTTAAGATCATGAGATACAATTGAGAATAATTTGTCCTTTACATTGTTTATGTTTTCAAGGTGTTTGGTTTGTTCTTGAAAAGCCTGATTTTGAAGTTCAATTTTTATATTCTTTTCTTCTAACTCTTGGGTGTACTTAATATTACTATTACGCTTTAAATAAATTAAAATTAAAAAAGTAGAAACAATAGCAAGAGCAGCTATTAACCCATATAAAATTAGCTTAAACTTATCTGTGTTTTTATGAGTTTCACTAAATACAATTTTGCTATTTTTTGTTGTTTCTGTGGGGGTGTTTAGTTCTTCAGGTTTGTCAAAGTTGGGGTCTAGATTTAGGTTTATATTTTTACTAGATGTACTAATTTTAGCTTTTTCTCTATCAATTTTATTCTTTAAATCATAATATTCTCGTTGCCAAACAAAAGCCTTAGCAAAATCCTTTTTAATAGAATCTAGAGACTTCATAAACTTGTAGTGTTTCAGTAATTCTGGTTTATTATCAAGTTCTTTTGCAATGGTTCCAGCTTCTAATAGTTGTTGTTCTGCAACTTTTAGTCTGTTTTGTTGAATGTTTAAATTACCTAAATTGTTTAATGCTATTAATAAATTTGGCTTATCATTTTTACGTTTAGTAATGTTATAACCTCGTATTAAATATTTTGTAGCATTGGCATAGTCATTAAACATTAAATATTCTTCACCTAATTTTGGATAAATTTTACCTCTAACAGAATCATTTTTATTGTTAGCTAAAACTTTTTCATAAAACTCAATAGCTTTTCTATGTTCTTTTTTAAGAGAATATAATTCTGCCAAATTACTATTAGAAATATTTATACCAATAGAATCATTAAGCTGTTCTTGAAGTAGCAAGGCTTTCTCATAAAATTCAATAGCTTTGTCATAAGCTTCAACATTATTATAAGCTTCAGCCAAATTACTATATGCTAGTTTTAAATCTTCTCTTAAATTTCGTTTTTCTAATTCGTTAATAGCAGCTAAAGAATATTGTAGGCCTTTTGCATAATTACCACGTTTAATTTCAATAAGCCCAATACTATTGTTAACTTTTGCTATTCCTAACGTATCTTGTAAAGTGTTAAATAATTTTTTAGCTCTGTTATAGCCACTTAAAGCGTTAATGTAATCGTCTTTTTTAGCATAAATTAAGGCTTTGTAAAAAGTTATTTCTGCAATTCCTTTATTATAATTTATATTACTAGAGAGCTTTTCACTTTGTACAATATATTTTAAAGCTCTATCATAATCTTCATTTTTATAAAGAGCTTTTATAAGCTTTAAAGAAGTGTCTACTTTTAAAGAGTCTTGAGTTTGGTAAGCTAATTCTATAGAGAGACTATCTATGTCATTGGTTTGAGCCAACCCAATGTACATAAACAAAAACATAATTAAAATAATTATTCTCCTCATATAACATTTAAATTACAACACAATAAAACAACCCACAAAAGAAGTCTTATTTTTGAGGGAAAAGTAAGATTGCTTTATTTAACTGTAATTGTTTGTTAGTGTTTAAAATGTTTCCAATAAAAATTGGATATTAATAGCTTTACAAAACAAAATTTGTAAAAAGACATTTTATAATCTAATTTATAGGTTTTAATACCAATAAATTAGATAAAATGATGTATGAAAATTAGGTAAAAAACCGATGAATAGATGAACGGCAAAAATCATAGAAAAACTACACTTTTGTCGATGAAATGCAATGTTTTTAAATCTGTTTTTATTCATGTTTTTTAATTGATTGTTTATGAGAAATTTACAAAAATAATTAATCAAAATCTAGTAGTTTCTAATAGTTTTTTTACGTTAAAGCTTTAATAAAAGTTTTATCTTTGCCACCTAAAAAATAAACTATCAATGAGTCTTCAATTAACCTTAGAAAACCAAGTAAAACAAGCTGTTGTAGCTTCTTTTAATGTTAAAATTGAATCTGTAGAATTTCAAGCAACAAGAAAAGAGTTTGCTGGAGATATAACTGTGGTTGTTTTTCCTATGTTAAGGTATATAAAAGGAAATCCAGTTCAAATAGGTGATACTATAG
Source organism: Seonamhaeicola sp. NFXS20 (assembly GCF_049132085.1). Classification (NCBI taxonomy): domain Bacteria; kingdom Pseudomonadati; phylum Bacteroidota; class Flavobacteriia; order Flavobacteriales; family Flavobacteriaceae; genus Seonamhaeicola; species Seonamhaeicola sp. NFXS20. The sequence continues at coordinate 208,876 of NZ_JAFMPU010000005.1, forward strand.
GTAAATACTTGGTAGAAAATGTAGAAGATGTTAAAGCTTATAATGTTGTTAAAGGCTTTTTGAATATTGAAATTAGCGATTTATACTATCTTAACTTTTTTAATTCTATAAAAAATGATGATAGCTTTGGTTTTGTAACTCCACAAGTAAATGAAAAAGCTATTATGGTAGAATATTCGTCTCCTAACACAAATAAACCTCTGCATTTAGGACATATTAGAAATAACTTATTAGGATACAGTGTTTCTGAAATTTTAAAAGCTTCAGGGAAAAAAGTTTATAAAACCCAGATTATTAATGATAGAGGAATACATATTTGCAAAAGTATGTTAGCTTGGAAACGGTTTGGAAATGGAGAAACACCAGAAAGCACTGGTTTAAAAGGTGATAAATTGGTTGGAAATTATTATGTAAAGTTCGACCAAGAATATAAAAAGGAAATAGAAAACCTAATTACTTCTGGAGAAACAGAAGAGAATGCAAAAAAGAATGCCCCCATTTTATTAGAGGCTCAAGATATGCTACGTAAATGGGAAGCAGGAGATGAGGAAACTGTAAACCTTTGGAAAACTATGAATGGTTGGGTTTATGATGGTTTTAACCAAACATATAAAAACTTAGGAGTAGATTTTGATACCCTGTATTATGAGAGTAATACCTATTTATTAGGAAAAGAATTTGTAGCAGAAGGATTAAAATCTGGTGTGTTTCATAAAGAAGCGGATGGTTCTGTTTGGTGTGATTTAACAGATGAAGGTCTAGATAAAAAAATAGTACAACGTGCCGATGGTACAGCCGTTTACATGACTCAAGATATTGGAACTGCTATACAACGCATTAAAGATTTTCCAGATGTAGGCGGTATGGTTTATACGGTAGGTAACGAGCAAGATTATCATTTTCAGGTGTTGTTTTTAATTCTAAAAAAATTAGGATTTGATTGGGCAAAAAACCTGTACCATTTAAGTTACGGTATGGTAGATTTACCTAGTGGTAAAATGAAAAGTAGAGAAGGTACTGTAGTTGATGCCGATGATTTAATTGATGAAATGGCAGCTACTGCTGAAGAAATTTCAAAAGAACTAGGAAAATTAGAAGGCTATTCTGAAGAAGAAAAAAAGGAACTATACAAAACCATAGGCTTAGGGGCTTTAAAGTATTACATTTTAAAAGTAGATCCTAAGAAAAGAATCCTTTTTGACCCCAAAGAGTCTATAGATTTTCAAGGAAACACAGGGCCTTTTATACAATATACTTATGCTAGAATTCAATCTATTTTAAGAAAAGCATCAACTAGTAATGATGATGTTGCGGTTGAATTACATACAAAAGAAAAAGAATTATTAAAACAACTTCAACTATTCCCAGAAGTAATTCAAAATGCGGCAACACAACATAGTCCTGCATTAATAGCAAATTATACTTATGATTTGGTAAAAGAGTTTAACTCATTTTACCAAAATGTATCTATTTTAGGAGCTGATAACGAAGATGAAAAAACCTTTAGAGTTCAGTTATCTAAAGCCGTAGCTAATACCATAAAAAATGCTTTTAGTGTTTTAGGAATTCAGGTGCCTAAACGTATGTAATTATAATTCATAGTAGGGAGCTATGGCTGTTATCCAACCCTTTATTTCTGTAGGGTTGGTTGAGATAAGTTCACCTGTTTTTAGATTAAATCGGCTAATTTCATTAAACGGTGTTATTGTAACTATTTCATCATTAAAAACGGTAAGACAATAGGTGCCTGTGCTTTCTGCTATAGGTATTTTACTTTCTTTTTTGTTAGATAGTTTTAGTTTAACTACGGGTTCGGTTTCAGAATAACGTAAGTAGTATAAGTTATTGTCATAAATAGCAATATCTGGAATATTATACGATGAGTTTTTTGTAGAAATTTCTTCAACAAGCGTTCCGTTTTTCTCTATTTTAGTTATTGTTTTGTAGTTTGAATAGTACAAGTAGTCATTTAACAGCGCAATACCTTCTGTTTTAATGTTTTTTATTTCAGATAGAACGGAACCATTTTCTGGGTTAAGTTGGTAAACAGATTCGTTTTCTGCATCACCACCAACCCATAAAGATTCACCATCAAAAGCTAAAGCATGTGGCGATTCTAAATTTGCAGGTAAATTTAATTTTAACTCAACCGTAGCGGTTGTTTCATTGTATAAATAAATACCAGGGCTTTCGTATCTTTTATGTGTTAAAACCCACAACCTAGTGGTGTCAGTGGTAATTATTGGCTCTTCAATTAAGATCGAACCTTCGGTTTTATCGTCTAAATCATAACTACAAGAAGGCGCTATAATTGCAATAATACATAAAGTTAAAAGAGCTTTAAGTGCTTTCATAAACTAAATTTTAATAACCTTATGAATTTCAGTTTTATTGTTTTCCAAGAGTATTTGAAAAAAGTAAACACCGCTACTATATTTAGATAAATTAATACTAGCGGCACCATCAATTAAACTTGCTGTTGTTTCTAACAATAAAATACCCGAAGCATTGTATACTCTAAATGAAACAGTTTCTGTGTTGTTGATACTAGATAAATTAACAGTGTCTCTAAATGGGTTGGGGTATATTAACCATTGCTTGTTTTCTTTTGTTGAGTCATTTGTACTTGCAACGCAACCTTTTGAGATATCATACTCAGATTTTAAAAGATCTTCAATTTTTAAATTTACAAAACTATCATTTAAGGTATGGTTGAAAAACGTAGCATCAATAACGGTGTCATTAGCACCAAGATAATTTTGTAGTAGGGTTGCAAAGGTTTGTCTGTAATCGTATTGAACTGTTTTTAGTTGATAGTTGTTGTTACTTGTAGCTTCAGTTAAATCTGGGTTTGTACCAGAAACCCCGCCAGCTACTGGTTTACCAAAAACAAACATGGGAGCTATCTCTCCGTGGTCTGTACCTAAATTGCCATTTTCTGCAGCCTTTCTACCAAATTCTGAAAAGGTGAGTCCTACCACATCATCGGCTAAATTTTGACTATTTAAATCATTTATAAAAGCTTCCATACTTTCAGATAGCTCTGTAAGTAATTCGTGATGTCTTCCTAATACTTCACCAACACCTTGTACTTGTGCGTCATGAGTATCAAATCCAGAAATACGTACCATGTATATTTTAGAGCCTAAATCGCCACTTATTAATCTAGCTACTGTTTTTAACTGATTAGATAAATCTGTATCTGGATAGGTTATATCATTTCTTCCTTTATTAAATGCATTAGAGATAGATTCTGCATATGTATTAGATAGAGCATCAGTATTTGTTATAAATTTTAATTGATCTCCATAATCTGAATCTGGAATGTTTAAAGGCGGTACACCTCCTAATCCGCTTAAAACAGTATAAAATCCTGCGGGGTCTTGCCCTGTAAGATTTAAAGATAATCCGTGAGCTTCTTCAGCATGAAACCCTAATGATGTTTTGTTTGAGCCAATTTCTACTGCAAGTGGGTAGCTTTCAACAATTAAATCGGAATAGAATAATTCCATAAAGCGTCCCATCCAACCTGTGTCCGAACCATTTAAGAGGCTGTTACCGTCATTTCCTGTTAAATATAAATCGGTAGATTTAAAATGACTTTTATTTTGTGATGGATACCCCACAGATTGTATTACGCGTAACCAACTCTTATCATATAAAGATTTAAATCCTGTTAGAGCAGGGTTTAACCCAACTTGCTGGTTATCTGGTAAGGTACTGTCTAAGGTAATATATTTGTTAGTTCCTGAAATAGGAACTTTTATAGTAGGTCTTAAATTACTATAAATGTCATATTGATTTAAAGGAACAACAGTATTGAGACCATCATTTGCTCCTGCTAAATTTATAAGCACCAATTTTCGGTTTGAGATGTCTGGGCATTCAAAATAAGGCATAAAAGATTTTAATGCCGCTTGCAGTTGAAAAGGTGTTAAACCAATAACTGAGGCTGAGGCCGAAAGTTTTATAAAGTTTCTTCTTTTCATAGTTTTTACATTAATTGAAATTCAGCAGCATTAATCATAGCAATTATTAAAGCATCTAAACGTGTTTTTACAGTAACATCATCATTACTGCTTAGATATTGGTTCCAAACACCTGTCCAATAATAATCAGGATAACCTTCATCTACTAAAAAGCTTTTAAAATAGTTTACCCTATCTGTATCAATAGATTCTGGATATAATAAATCTGCTATTTCTGAAATAAGTAAATTGGGGTCTTGGGCATTTGTAATTTTATTTTTTACAAATAACACGGTATCTAATGAAGCATAAGTGTTACCAGATGTAATGGTGTTTTTTTCTTCAATTAAACTTTCTACAAGTTTGTATCTTCCTATAATTGTGTTAGATGAAAACCAATATCTGTCAAAATTTGGTTCTTGGTAGTAAGCGGGATAACCTGCTACATCTTCTGGATTGAAAAAGTCCATTCCCGAAGCTTTAAAGTAACTGTTATGAATAAATTTGTAGAAGAAATTGTTGTAATAATCTAAAGCATTGCTTGATGGATTAGGAAACGTTACACTAAACATAGAGCAAATTTCAGATAGTAATTGTAATGGGCTTTTAATAATACTTCCTATAATTTCATCGGTAGCATCACTATCATCAGCATCAAAAAAATGCTCGCTAGATAATAAGGTTTTTACAACAGGTAATACCTCATAATTGTTATCAATTAATAGTTGTGCTAGTGGTTCTATAATATCGGTTTCAACTTCTTCATCCCAAGTGCTTTTAACAAAGTAACGGTATAGTTTTCTGCAATAAGCCTTTGCTGTTTCTGGTTGTGCAAAAACCATTTCAACAAAATCATCAAGTTCTTCAAAAGCACCAGTTTCAGTATCTCTACCAACTATAACTTGATTGCCAAAAGCACTACTAAAAGTTTTATTATTTGTATCATGTTGGTCAATGTTTATATACCCCATTGGGATGTTAGTGTCTGGATCTATATCTGTTCTTTCGGGACTTTGTTTAAAACCAGATAGTACTTTAGCAGCTTGTTGTATATCTATTTCGGTATAGTTTGTGTAATTTTCTGGACCAATTTGTTCACCTTTTAAAACGGTGAATAACTCTAAATATTCTCGGGCATAGTTTTCGTTAGGATTATTTTTATTGTTTTGTGTATTATCTAAATAATCTAACATGGCATTATCTAATGTTATTTTTTTTGCTAGGGTTTTTATATTTCCTAATGCATAAAAATCCAGTAACCTTAAGTAATCATAATAGTAGGTTGAAGCACCTGCGCCATCGTCTTTAGCAACTGTAAAACATGTATGAAAGAAAAAGGATAATTTATGTTTTATACTTGTTTGATTGATGGCATTATACCACCACCATGCTGTAACTATTCCCCGTTTTCTGGCTTGTCCTGAAAAGTTGTTTGGTAACTCTTCAGAAGAGGTCCAAAATTCATCGGGGTTATCGGTTGGAAGCGGATCATAAGGTTCTGGTAGTATGTATGCCGATTCTGTAGTTATACTATCAATGGCTTGGGTTGCCGTCATACCTGTAAATACTTCCAATTGTTCTTTGGAGAAATTAAAGGTAGCACGCCTTAGTAAATGCTTAGCTTTTCTTAAGTCTAAGTTTGACGTAAGAGGATTTAGTGATGCCATTTTTCTTTTTTTGAGGAAAATAGAAAATATATTTACTAGCGAATCAAAAAAGAATGAATTTTCGTTGAAATTCAGTTAATTATATCGACGAAATGCATATTTATATCGATTTAATGATGTTTTGTGTTAAAAATGTAGTCTAAAACTTATGTTTGGGGTAATGCCTAATGACTCATTTTCTATTTTAGATATATTTCCTTCATTATCAGATGTATAATAGGTATTTATAACATTTTTTCGGTTTAGTACATTCCAAACAGAAGCACCTATGGTGGCTTTAGAAGTTCTTGATAAATCAAAAGAGTAGGTAGCAGAACAATCGGCTCTTAAATAATCATCTAAATTATTACTATTAGGACTTTGGTAAGTAATTGTTTGGTTGTTAGGATCATTATTTTCAGCAGGAATTGTAGTGGGTTTTCCAGAGTTCCAGTTTAACCCCATAGCAAGTTTTAAATTGTTTTGAGTATAAGTGCCTGCAAATGTAATTGCATGCCTTATATCTGTATTATTAGGGAATTTTTTTCCATTATTTAGGTCTGGAAACAGGTAATTATTAGTGCTATATGAATAAGAGATCCATGTGCTAACAACATCGTCAAATTGTTTGTTAAGCAATATATCAATGCCTTTAATTTCATAACTACCAACGCTATGAACAAATTGATATTGATTTTGAAAACCTTGACTTCTAGTAGTTATACCATCTACTTTTTTAATATAAGTTTCGGCACTAATTAATAGTTTGTTTTTATTATAATGAACTCCAGCTGATAGTTGCTTGCTTTTTAAAACGGGTACGGGAAATATGGTTTGGTTACCTACTTCAATAACCTCTTTATTATTATTTGAGAGTACCCACCGACGTTTTTCAATTCCTAGAAAATCGTTTTGAAGGTCAATAATTTGAGAAGTGAATTGGCTTTTATATTCACCTAAAACTTCAAATCTGAAATCACTTAAAAAACGTTGACTAAAACTTAATCTGGGTTCTGCAATAAACATGTTAAACTTATCAAGATAGTTTAAACGTGTGCCAAATTTTAATTTAGTTTGCGCCCCATAAGAAAGCAATGAGGTTTCTACATAAACAGCATGACTTTTAACAACTTCTTTAATATATCTTCTAAAATTTGGGTTATTAATGTCTTCAAAATTACTAATACCAACCTCGTTTAGTTGATAACCACCATTAAGTTGAAATTGATGATTATGTTTGTAGTTAAGGTCTATTTTGGCTGCACGGTCATAAACTCTATTTTCTTGAATTAATCGCTGGTTATTTAAAACATCATGGTTTGTTGCATCTAAAGAATAGTTTGAAGCATAAACTTGAGTTGTGGTAGACAATTGGTCTGTCCAATCTTTGGTATAAGTAATGCCCAACGCTAAATTTTGTTGTGATAGGTTACTGTTTAAATACTCTGGTCTATCATTAATTGTAGATTGTTCATCATAATTAAACTTATTATTTACGTTTAAAAAATGAAGTCTTAGTTTATCTTTTTTAGTAATGTTATAGAGGAATTTAAGCGTAACATCATAAAAGTAAAATGATTCATTTTGCGATATAGAATTACCGTTACTGTTATTGTTGTTGAAATCTGAATCTTGAAAAATACGTTTAAAATATTGATTGTAAGTGGTAGTTTCAATTAAATCTGTTACAGATCTGCGAGATGAAAGTTGCAATTCTGTTTTTTTAGAAAGCGGAATTTTAGCAAACCCATCTGCATTTATAAAATTAAGACCACCACCTGCTTTAAATTCATTATCAATTTCGTTAGGTAATTGCATGTCTATAATACTAGAAATGCCTTCGCCATATTTAGCACTAGTTCCGTTTTTGTAAACGTTTATTTTTTTTGTGATGTACGGATTGAATGCGGAAATGAGCCCGAAAAAATGACCAGATTGATACATTTTTATGCCATCCCAAAGTAACAAATTTTGGTCATGTGTGCCACCTCTAACATTAATGTTTGAAACTGTTTCATCGGTACTTATTACACCTGGCAAAGCTTGAATGGTTTGTAAAACATCAGGTTCTATTAATCCTGGTAAAATACCAAAAGTCTCAGGTTTTATAGTTATAGAGCCATCATTAAATTTGGTTAATCCGGTGGTTAAATAATTGGTAACTATAACTTCTTCTAGGGTTTGTATTTTAAAACTAGTTCTCTTTTTTTTTACTGGTTTTATAACTACAAAACGATTATTTAATACTTCAAAATCTAGGTTTGTTTCTTTTTTTAAAAGTCTTAAAGCGTCTTGTAATGCTAAACTTTTATCAGGTAGTGTTGCTATTTTATTTTTAACTGTTTTGTCTGCATAAGAAAAACTAATATTGTATAGGTCTTCTAATTGTTTTAATACAACAGTAAGGAGTTGCTTTTCTTTTTGAACGGTTTGTGCTTTTAAAAGTGTAGCGTTCAAAAAAAACAGGAAAATAAAAAGATAAATGAGTCCTTTGCTATTCACGCTTTAAAATTATAGTATCGTTTGATTGACTATAAGTTAAATGTAAAGGCAAGGTAATAGATTTTAGTGCAACTTCAATATTGTTATGTGTGAAATTACCTGTGAATAGCTCATTGGAATCTACGCCAATTAAAGTTATATCAACATTGTACTGTCTTTCAAACTCTGCAATAACTTGCTTGTAGGGTAAGCTTTTAAAATGACTTTCGTTATTTAACCACGAAGGAGTTAAGCTGTTTTCTTTTTCTTTAGCAATTGTTTTCCCATCTATAATTAAAAAACTGTCTCCAGGATTTAATTTAGTTTCAAGAGAATTAAAAGTAACGCCTACTAAACCTTCGTAGCAAATAACCTCAAAATAATTGTCTCTTTGTTTTACATTAAATTGAGTGCCATAAACCGTAACGGTTCCTGTTTCTGTTATAACGTTAAAAGAAGAACCTTTAGCAACTTTAAAAAAAGCTTCGCCTTGTAGTTCTACTTCTCTGTTGTTTTTCCAAGAGTTTTTATTAAATATTAAAACCGATTTAGCGTTTAAAGAAACGCTAGTGGCATCTGGCAAATTAACCGTGGTTTTTTGAGCCATATCGGTTGTTATAGTAGTATCAATAGTTGTTGTATAATAATAAAGGCCAAAACAAATAGCTAAAATAGCAGCAACACGCATAAAGGGTTTTACCCAGTACGTTTTAGGTTGCTTTTTATTTTTAATGGTTGCTAATACACTTTCAAGTTCTTTTGAAGTCTCATATTTTGGAGCCTTAAAAGCTTGTAAGTTGTTATTTAACTTTACTAAATCATCATAGTCTTCAAGGTTTTTAAAAGCTTGAAGTTCTTGATTATTCAAATCATTATTTAACCATTTTATTATTAAAGTTTCTCTGTCCATTTTTCCTCTATTCAACTATATAACAAGTTATTTTTATTTTTTCCTACCCTTATCATTTAATTTTTTTTAATAAATTCAAATTTCAATATTTATTTAGTGAAAATTATGTTGATTTTAACTAACAACCACCAACTACAACTCCTTAATTTCTTCTCTCAATTTTTTCAGCGCTCCATAAATACGTTTTTCAACGGCTTTGGTAGATATATCTAAAATTTCGGCAATTTCTTTAAAGCGTTTTCCTTCAATTCTGTTCATTAAAAAAGCTACGCGTTGTGGTTCGGTTAAGTTTTCAAGTGCTCGTTGTAATTTGTCATTATATTCTTTTTCACGCATTAAAAACTCAGGGTTTTCATTAGTGCTTAATTTAGGTTTTGCATTTTTTTGATGTTTTAAAACCACTTTTTGGTGTGCCGCTTCATTCAGCATTAAATTATTCGCGGTAGTAAAAAGGAAGCTTTTGGCCTTATCGGGTGTTATTTTTGCACAGTTTTCCCAAAGTTTAACAAACGCTTCTTGAGCTTTGTCTTTAGGGTTTAATAATTCGCCAAATTTATAGTATAAAAAATTGTGTAGGTCTTTAGCGTGTTTATTAAATATTGATGAAAAAATATGTTCTGCACAAATATTATCATGTAATTTTTTGCTCATGGTTTTGGTAGTTGGTTGTACTAAAATAACCCTTTTTACTAGAATTTTAACTTTTTTTTAAGGTATAAGGGTGGGAATTTTTAAAGTTGAATTGTTTTATCATTAAAAAAGCTATGTTTAAACTAAAACCAAACATCATGAAAACTAATTGGAGAATATACTTATTACTACCTTTTTTTGCTCTTTTGTTTTTTAACTCATGTCAAGAAGAAGTAGTTGAAATTACAGAAGCGTCAGAAGAAGAGGCTTTAGTAGCAGAATCTGAGCTTACAGCATTTGTAAGTGCAACTTCTAAAATGGACGGTTCTAAAGACAATATTATAGATCAGGCTAGTTGTATTTCTATTAAACTACCAGTTACTGTTATTGTAAATGGTGTTGAGATTATCATTGATTCTGAAGAAGATTTTACTATTGTAGAAGCTGTTTTTGATGAGTTTGATGAAGATGATGATAATCTAGAAATGATTTTCCCCGTCACCATTATTAATGCAGATTATGATGAGGTTACCATTAGTAGTGAAGCAGAATTAGAAGCTCACGTTGAAGAATGTGGAGGAGAAAATGAAGTAGATGATGACATTGAGTGTATAGATTTTCAATACCCAATTTCATTCTCAATTTTTAATTCAGATTTCTTAATTATTGATACCGTTGAAATTGAAAACGATAAACAATTGTATCGTTTCATGAAAAAAATTAGAAACAGCGAAGTCTTAGCAAGTATAAATTACCCAATAACAATGGAATTAGCAGATGGTACTGAAGTAGTTGTAAACAACAATGTAGAGTTACATAATACCATAAAAGAAGCCAAAGACGCATGCGATGAAGACGATGACAACGATTATAACGATGACGATTTCACTAAAGAACGTTTAGATGAGTACTTAAAAAAATGCCCATGGTTAATACATGAATTTAAAAGAAATGCAACTAGTTTAACAGATACCTATTTTGAATATGCTATTAACTTTAAAGAAGAAGGTGTCGTGGTAATGAAAACTAGAAATGGCGATATTCTAACAGGTACATGGGAAACTAGTGTTGAACTAGGTAAAGGCGTTAAGTTAAAAATGGAATTTGAGAATCTAGCAGACTTTACATTAGAGTGGTACGTTTATGAAATAGAAGAAGGAAAAATTAAAATATATCAAGAAGACAGTAACAGAATCATCATGAAACGTTATTGTGATATTATTATAGACAACACCATAGACCGCGTTGAAAGTTATTTACAAGAGTGTTTATGGAGAGTAACTAAACTAAACGTTGATGGAACAGATAATGAGACAGACTACATAGGCACACCTTTAAAATTCTATGAAAACAATGTTGTGAAAATTAGTGTTAATGGCGAGTTAATTGAAGGAACTTACGAAGTATTTGTTATAAACTCAGGAAATATTGGGGTATCAATCGAGTTAGAAGATAGACCAAATCTAAAAAAACAATGGGTAATTACATTCTTAGGAACAGAATTAATAAAGTTAGAAAATAACAACACTAATAAAATGACACTAATGAGACATTGTCCAGGTACAGACAATGACCTAAATTACATAGATGATATTGTAGTTTCAAGTACATGGGAGGTAGCTTCATACATGGTTTTAGATGCAGATTTAACAGAAAATTTCTATTTATACACAATCAATTTCTTAGAAAGTGGATGGATTAAAGTAACAGACCCAAATAACGGAATAATAGACGGCTCTTGGTTAGCTTACAGAAATTCAGAGCTGTATTTAGCAATGCACTTTGGTATAGAGCTTCCATTTAGTCAACTTAACTATAGATGGAAAATTAAAGAAATTACACAAAACAGAATAGAATTGGTAAATCTCTCCTTTATAGGCGAAACAGAAAGTACACTAGTTCTAGAAAAAAAAGAATAATTATGTTATGAAAAAGAGAAACTTAGATTTTCGGTTTGCTAGGTTAGTTAGCTAAGTTTCCTTTAAGGCTGTCAAATTTTAATATTTTTGACAGCCTTTTTTTATACACTTTTTGGGCGTTACTCTCACTGCGTTCAAGTCGGGCTTTCCGCGTTACACGGTAACTTGCTACAATCCCTAACGCAAACACAAACCCGTATCATCATTTTTACAAGCTCAAGCTTTATAAATACACGTCAAATCACTAACTTTGCGCTTCTTAAAATTTAAAGAAAATTATGTTTAATAATTTAAGCGATAAATTAGATAAAGCCTTACACGTATTAAAGGGACACGGAAGTATTACTGAAGTAAATGTAGCCGAAACTTTAAAAGAAGTAAGACGCGCCTTGCTAGATGCCGATGTTAACTTTAAAATAGCCAAAGATTTTACCAATAGAGTAAAAGAAAAAGCACTTGGTCAAGATGTACTAACAACATTACAACCAGGGCAGCTAATGGTTAAAATTGTAAAAGATGAGCTAACCCAACTTATGGGTGGTGATGCTGCAGGTATTAATTTATCAGGTACTCCAAGCATTATTTTAATGTCTGGTTTACAAGGTTCTGGTAAAACTACCTTTTCTGGTAAACTTGCCAATTACCTTAAAAACAAAAAAACTAAAAAACCTTTACTAGTAGCTTGTGATGTATATCGTCCTGCGGCAATAGACCAATTACATGTAGTAGGAGACCAAATAGGCGTTGAGGTTTTTAGTGACAGAGGAAATAATGATCCCGTAGCCATTTCGCAAGCAGCCATAGCACATGCCAAAGCAAATGGGCATAACGTGGTAATTATAGATACCGCAGGTCGTTTAGCTGTAGATGAAGTTATGATGACCGAAATATCTAACATTCATAAAGCCATACAACCACAAGAAACATTATTTGTGGTAGATTCTATGACAGGGCAAGATGCTGTTAATACAGCAAAAGCCTTTAATGATGTCTTAAATTTTGATGGTGTAATTCTTACCAAATTAGATGGTGATACCCGTGGTGGTGCAGCTATTTCAATTAAATCGGTTGTAAACAAACCTATAAAATTTATTGGTACAGGCGAAAAAATGGAAGCTATTGATGTATTCCATCCATCACGTATGGCCGATAGAATTTTGGGAATGGGAGACGTTGTCTCGCTTGTTGAAAGAGCCCAAGAACAATTTGATGAAGAAGAAGCAAGAAAACTTCAAAAGAAAATTGCTAAAAACAAGTTTGGTTTTGATGATTTCTTAAAGCAAATTCAGCAAATTAAGAAAATGGGTAACATGAAAGACCTTATTGGTATGATACCTGGCGCTGGAAAAATGATGAAAGATATTGATATAGATGATGATGCCTTTAAAGGTATTGAAGCTATTATTCACTCTATGACACCAAAAGAAAGAGCAAATCCTTCAATTATAAACGCTAGTAGAAAAAAGAGAATTGGAAAAGGTTCTGGAACATCAGTTCAAGAGGTAAATCAGCTTTTAAAGCAATTTAACCAAATGAGTAAAATGATGAAAATGATGCAAGGTGGTGGCGGTAAAAAGATGATGCAGATGATGAAGAATATGCAACGCTAAAAGTTTACAGTAAGACTAGTCATCAGTTGGCAGTCAAATCAATCATCATAAATAATTACTGCATACTGCAGGCCGAAAACTAATAAATATGACAATCTTAGACGGTAAAAAAGTTAGTAACGATATTAAAGATGAAATTGCAGAACATGTAGCTGCAATGGTTTCTAAAGGAGAAAAAGTACCTCACTTAGCAGCAGTTTTAGTAGGTAATGATGGCGCAAGTATGACTTATGTAAATGCTAAAGTGAAAGCTTGTGAAAAAATAGGTTTTAAATCAACACTAATTGAATTACCAGAGTATACTTCTGAAGAAGAATTGTTAGAAAAAATACATGAATTAAATACCAATAATGATATTGATGGTTTTATAGTACAGTTGCCATTGCCAGAACAAATAGATGAGCAAAAGGTTTTAATGGCTATAGACCCAGATAAAGATGTGGATGGATTTCATCCAACAAACGTTGGAAGAATGACTTTAGATTTACCAACTTTTTTACCAGCTACTCCATATGGTATCATGGAACTTTTAGAACGTTACCAAGTTGAAACTTCGGGTAAAAACGTAGTTGTTATGGGGCGTAGTCATATTGTTGGTAGGCCAATGAGTATTTTAATGAGCCAAAAGCGAAAAGCAGGTGATGCTACCGTTACAGTAGTACATAGTCGTTCTAAAAACTTAAAAGACATTACTAAAGAGGCAGATATTATTGTTGCAGCAATTGGTATCTCGGAGTTTTTAACAGGAGATATGGTAAAAGAAGATGTAGTTGTTATAGATGTTGGTATTACTCGTGTACCAGACCAAACTAAAAAGAATGGTTACCGTTTAGCTGGTGATGTGCATTTTGAAAGCGTAAGTAAAAAGGCTAGTTACATTACCCCAGTTCCAGGAGGTGTTGGACCAATGACTATTGCTATGCTGCTTAAAAATACGTTATTGGCTAGAGAAAGAAGATCTTAGTTTTTTTAAACTCAGCGTTTTCTTTTTACTGTTTTAGGATTAAACTCTTTTGAAGAATTACTTATTAATTTGCTCAACTCAGTAAACTCATCTTTAGTGAGTTCTCTATATTTTCCAACAGGTACATCAAGTTTAATATTCATAATTCTTACCCTTTTTAGTGTTTTAACTTCATAATTTAAGTGAGAACACATTCTTCGTATCTGTCTGTTTAAACCTTGGGTAAGTATAATTTTAAATGTTTTAGAGTTTAACTTTTTTACTACGCATGGTTTTGTGGTTTGTTTTAATTCTTCTAAATAAATACCTTTAGACATGCGTTCTACAAAAGTTTGAGAAATTAGTTTGTCAACCGTAACTATGTATTCTTTTTCGTGATTGTTACTGGCTCTAAGAATTTTGTTTACAATATCTCCATCATCGGTTAAAAGTATTAAACCTTCGCTAGGTTTATCTAATCGTCCAATAGGGAAGATACGTTTATGATAGTTTATAAAATCTATAATATTATCTTTTTCAACACGAGTATCTGTAGTGCAAACAATACCAACAGGTTTATTAAAGGCTAAGTAAACAAATTCTTGCTTTGTATTTTCAATAAGTTCACCGTCAACATACACCTTATCTTCAGCTGATAGTTTTGTGCCTTTTTCTGGTATTTCTCCATTTACAGTTATTCTACCAGCTTCAATAAGTTTATCGGCTTCTCTTCTAGAGCAATAACCAACTTCACTTAAATATTTATTAATACGTTTTAAAGGTTTGTTCATAATGCAAAAGTAAGCATCTTATTTATCTAAGAACTCTAATATGTTTTTAGTTACAGAAGTATCATTTAATGAATGGCCAAATCCTTTGGTTGAAATTAGCGTACTGTTTTTAAAATTTTTATTAATACGTTTAGCATCAGAATATGGTATTATCATGTCTTTTATATCATGAATTATTAATGCTTCGGCATCAATATCTTTAGAGAATTTAGATGTTGAAAAATCACTTGGTTCTGCACCAAATTTTTTAAGAATAACTTTGTTAAGATTTTTTTCAACTTTTTTGTTATAGCCTAATAGTTTAATATAATTTTTTAAAATGTTTTCAAACTCTGAAGGAGCTCCTAGTAAAACTAATTTTTTTAAAGATTTTAATTGATATTTCTGTTGAAAAAATACTGAAGCCATACCGCCTACAGAATGGCCAATTATAACTTCTGGGTTATATTTTTTAGCAACAACGTTAATAAACTCAGAATATAAAAGGGCATTAAATAATTCACTTCCAGAGGCTCCATGTGCTGGTGCATCAAGAGCAATCACATTGAAATCTTCAGCAATAAAATTTTTAACTTTATTTTTCCATCGAGCCGAATTACTTTCCCAACCATGAACTAATAAGATTGTAGCTTTGTTTCCTTGCCAATGGTAGGTAGCAATATTTAAACCTTCGTATTTTAAAAATCCTTGTTTTGCAGATTTTAAAAATTCTTTATGCCAAGGTTTTAATTCGCCTTTTCTAGGTTTAGAAAAGATATGTAAGGCTTTATTAGCGGCGTAATACCCTGAGAAATAACTTAATAAATTAATGTAAGAACCAATAAGTTTTATTATAATTTTTTTCATTATTTGTTTTCTCTATTTACTTTATCTACAGAAAAAGCAGGTGTGCAAATAGCAATATATTCACAAGGTTCTGTAAATGGATTAGAATATTGTACACGAGTATTTTTTTCAATTTTTATAGATTGACCTGCTTTTAAAACTATAGTTTCATTTTCTATAATAAACTGTTTTTTTCCTTTAATTATAAAAGTGTATTCATCAAATTCTGGTGTTTGAAAAGGTTCGCTCCATCCAGGTGGAGCTGTCATATGTGCTATGCTAATTTGAGTGTTTCCGTCACTAGCAACTCCAAAATGTTCTTTTATTATTTTTCCATCATCAGTAGGTACTACAAATGGGTTATTTTGAATTTTGAATTTTTTCATATCATTCCTTAAAAGGTTTCCGTTTTATCATGCCGCCTTTAATATCTTTTACAAGTCCCATAATTAAAAAGGCTTTACGGTCTATTTTTTCAATTTCAGTTTTTATTCTGGGAATTTCTAAACGAGTAACTACAGAATATATAATATTTTTTTCGGTATTAGGTTCACCTTCGTTAAATCCGCCTTTTCCAACATAAATAGTGCAAGCGCGTCCTAATTTTTGAGTTAACATTAACCTGATGTCTTCATGTTTATTGGATATTATGGTTAAGCCAACATATTCTTCTACACCATCAACTACAAAATCTACAGTTTTTGCCGCCGATAAATAAGTTAGAATAGCATAAAGAGCTGTTTCAATAGATAGGATATAAGCACCAAAAGAAAAGATGATAATGTTAATTAATAATAAAACATCGCCAACAGTAACTGATAGTTTACGGCTTAGGAAAATTGCAAGAACTTCAGTGCCATCAATAACACTTCTACCACGCATAGACATGCCAATACCCAAACCTAAAAAGAATCCGCCAAAAACAGCAATAAGTAATTTGTCTTCGGTAATAGTTGGATAATTTACAAAATGGACTACAAATGCTAAAAAAGAAATGGCAACTATACTGCGTAATGCAAATTTTAAACTTATGGTTTTTGATGCCAAAATAATAAAAGGAATGTTAACTAAAACTAATAAAACACCTAGTTTTAAAGATGTAACATTTTCTAATAATAACGAAATACCAGTTGCTCCACCATCTATAAATTTGTTTGGTAACAAAAAACCTTTTAAGCCAAAACCAGCCGAAAAAACACCAATAATTATATAGGCATATTCACTTATGGTATGAGAAAGCTCTACTTGTAAACGCCTAACTAAAGGTACAATTTCTTTCTTGCTAACTGATTTATTACTGTTTTTACTTTCTAGTCTCTTTCGAGCTAGATCTACTAGTATTTTAGACAAGAAAGGGTTCATTATAGATGATTTGTTAGTTATTCCAGATTAAGAAAAAATACTTAATTTTTGCATTATCAGGAATGTGAGTTTCTTCAAATTTTAAATCTAAATCGAAGCGTAAATTGGCGGGCAATTCTTTTTTGTCAATTACAAAACTAGCGTTTAATTCATTTACATAAATTGCAATAGAGTTGATAAGATTATCAATTTTAGAAATTTTGTAAGCAGTAATAATATCTTTAAAAGTACTTAATGTAGAAATGCCTTTGAGTGTTTTATATTGTGGGTCTAGAATTTGAATACTTTCAATTACTGATGTTGAATCTAATGAATTTTTGGGGGTTAAAATAAGACGTTTTTCTCCATTTTTTTTAAAGATTTCTATGTTGTTTACACTGCCTGCAAATTCATCTCCGCTGGTGTATTTTGAAATAGAATCATTAACGAAAATGGTTTCTAAGTCTTTTATTTGGGTTGAATCTGTTAATAAACCAATGTGGTGTTTTGATATTTCAAAAGGGTTTTGTTTTTTTTTACAATTTGTAAAAAGTATAGCTAGAAATATGAGGCTTAAAATGAGTTTATTCATTATTTTTTTGATTTAAAATGACATACCAATAATCTACTTATTTTTTCATAACTTTTGTTAAAATGCCAAATACACTTCTAATAAATGTTGCACTTGTAAGCACTTTAACTACCGGGTTCATTCTAGTGCTTTTTCTGCGGGTAGTAGTGCTTCTGGTTTTTTGTTTTGCTTCGGCTTTTTTTAAAGCTTCTTTTTCTTTTCTTGCTTGTTCTTTAGCTTCTTCGGCTTCAGCTTTTTTAATTTTTTCATTAAGCATTTCATAAGCACTTTCTCTATCAACTTCCTTATTGTACTTTTTGGTAAGTTTAGATTGAGATAGTAGTGTGCTTAATTCTGCATCAGTTAAAACATCCATTCTACTCATGGGTGCTCGCATCATGGTTGCAGCTAATGGGGTAGGGCGCCCTTTTTCATCTAATGCTGAAACTAAAGCTTCTCCTATACCTAATGATGTTAGTACTTCGGTAGTATCATAATATTCAGAATCTGGATAGTTTTCAGCAGTTAGCTTAATGGCTTTACGGTCTTTAGCTGTAAAAGCTCTTAAAGCATGTTGTACTTTTAAACCTAATTGGCTTAAGACTTCTTCAGGAACATCAGTTGGGTTTTGGGTAACAAAGTATAAACCAACACCTTTACTTCTTATTAGTTTTACAATGCTTTCAATTTGGTTTAGTAATGCTTTTGATGCTTCATCAAAAATTAAATGTGCCTCATCAATAAACATGATAAGCTCTGGTCTATCACTGTCACCTTGCTCAGGGAAAGTAGAGTAAATTTCGGCCAGTAGACTTAACATAAAAGTTGAAAAAAGTTTAGGTCTGTCTTGAATGTCTGTAAGTCTAATAATATTTATATACCCACGCCCATCATCATCAACACGCAATAAATCATCAACTTCAAAAGAAGTTTCACCAAAAAACAAATCGGCTCCTTGTTGTTCTAATTCTATAATTTTTCTTAAAATAGCGCCTGTTGAAGCTGTAGAAATTCTGCCATAAGAATCGGTGAATTCTTTTTTGCCTTCTTGTGTAGCATATTGTAGAATTTTTTTAAAATCTTTTAAATCTAATAAGGGTAGTTTGTTGTCATCACAATATTGAAAAATAACCGAAACAATACCACTTTGGGTTTGTGTTAAATCTAAAATTCTAGATAATAAAACAGGGCCAAATTCGCTTATGGTAGCTCTTAATCTAACACCATCTTGTTCCGATAGAGTCATGATTTCAACAGGAAATGCTTTAGCTTTAAAAGGTAAACCTATTTTTTCATGGCGTTCATCTATTTTTGGATGTCCTGGACTAGGTTGTGCTAAACCGCTTAAGTCACCTTTTATATCCATTAATAATACAGGAATTCCTTTGTCGCTTAAATTTTCTGCTAAAACTTGCAAAGATTTAGTTTTTCCCGTTCCTGTAGCTCCAGCAATTAAACCATGTCTGTTCATGGTTTTTAATGGAATTTTTACGTGTGCACCAGTAATAGTTTCGCCATCTAACATGGCTGCCCCAATAGGGATATAATCCCCCTTGGTTTTATAGCCTTCTGTAATGACATTGTAAAAAGTTTCCCTTGTATCCATACTCGATATTTTGGATAAAAATACAGGAAATTAAAAATTTTTCTTAATTTTTTATTCTATTTTCTAGAAATAGAGTGTGTAGGCTTACCTGTAAGCTTCATAAATAACAACAATGTGGTCTCTGTAGTTTGTGACATTAATGGTGAAACCATCAGTGTTAAAACTAGTTACCGAAGCGGCCGTTAGTCCTATATCATCCCCATTTTGGTTAGAATATCTGATACCAATAGCCCTAGAGCTTGAAGAATATTTAGAAATATCATTAATGGAATTACCGCTAGCACCAATAAATATGACTTGCTGGTTTATAGAGCCACCGTAATTTGTGGCATAACCTATAGAAGTTCCAAAAACATTATTATAGCCACCATTGTTGTTACCAGAACCATTATCAGAATTTAAATTATAACCTTCAACATTAGCATGTGCAGAAAATTTAATTGATGTAGGTTGAAAAGGTAGTCCTGTAATAGTTTGGGTACCTGTACCGCTAATAATAAATTTACCAAAGTAAACAGTAGTTCCTAAATAGGCTCCAGAATCTGTTCCTGAGGTAATAATATTACCAGAGTCTGAACTAACAGTTAGGTTTGAGTTTATTGGGCTCCACACAGGACTTGCTGGTGTGCCAGAATTAAATTCAAAAATATTAAGAGTAGTGTTGAATATGAGTAAACCAGTAGCTGGGTTTGTAATGCTATTCCTTTCAACTGTAGTTAGTCTTGGGGTTAACATTCCTTTACTAGTAGATTCAACATGTAGAATTGATGATGCATCTGGAGATGTTGTGCCAATTCCAACTTGGGAAAATCCATTATACATACTAACAAATAGTATAATGGTAAATGCTATGTTTTTCATAGTTTAGAGAGAAATTTACGCAATTTACTTAAGCAGGTTGTCACAAAAGTAAGAAAATAAATAGTATATAAAAATTAAAAAACAATCATCTAATCAAATTAAAGGTAATGTGTATCTTTGCAATCTTATGAATGAGTCATTAAAAAAACAGGTTGATAAAGGGGAGATGCTTCCTTTAATGGAGGAGTTTTATACCATTCAAGGCGAAGGGTTTTACAAAGGAACGGCAGCTTATTTTGTACGTATTGGTGGGTGTGATGTAGGGTGCCATTGGTGTGATGTAAAGGAGAGTTGGAATGCTAATTTACACCCGCCAACAGAAACTGACAAAATAGTTGAGAATGCTAAAAAATATAGTGATACCATTGTTGTAACAGGAGGTGAGCCCTTGACTTGGGATATGACCTTGTTAACAGCAAAACTTAAGGCCGAAGGATTAAAAACTCATATTGAAACTTCGGGGGCATATAAACTTACGGGCACTTGGGACTGGATTTGTTTATCTCCTAAAAAAATGAAGTTGCCAACTAATGAGATTTATGCCAAAGCAGATGAGCTAAAAATGATAGTTTATAATAAAGACGATTTACGTTTTGCCGAAGAACAAGCAGCAAAAGTAAATAAAGATTGTATTTTATATTTACAACCAGAGTGGAGTAAACGTGATAAGGTAATACCTTTAATAGTAGATTATGTGATGCAGCATCCTAAATGGAAAGTGTCTTTACAAACACATAAATATTTAAATATACCTTAAATAAAAAAGCCTTGAAATTTCAAGGCTTTTTTTTTATTATTAATTTCTAAAAAATTATTTTGTAAACGGAACGGTAACTCGTGTGGTCCCCCAACCTAAGTGCATATTGCCTTCAGTAAAGGTAATAGAAAAAGCTTCAAGCATTTCACCTTTGCTTACAGGGGCAGAAACTCTAATAACATCGTTAGCTTTATTATATGAATAAGCGCCCCAAACATTTATATCTTTACTTATAATAATAGTCCATTCTTTTTCACCAGGAATAGTAAAAAGTGAATATTCACCTGCACTTACTAATTTTCCTCCTATTTTCATATCTTGGTATAACGTAATAGAAGCAGCTTCATTTGCTCCTGTTCTCCATACTTCGCCGTTAGGAGCCAATTTACTTAGTTCTCTACCTTTTAATTGAGGTCTGCTATAAATAACCTTTGCCATAGCAGGTGCTTTTCTAGATGTTCTGTAAAAAGCTGCATCCATAGGACTTTTGTCTAAGCCGCTGAATTTTTGTGCATTAAGGTTAGTTGATAGAAATAAAGTTAAGGCTAAAGTAATAGTGCTTAAAAAAGATAAATTTTTCATGTTTTTTATTTTATTGAAAATTAGTTAATGTGGTCTGAAAGTTAAGTTGAAACTTACCATGTAAACGTTAAATTTTATATAAATTATGTTAAGAAATTAAGCTGAAAACAATTAGTAAACCTTCTATAATTTAATAACGTGTTTAGAAATTCTGCCTAAATTGTTGTGAAATTCAAGAATATAATGCCCGCTAGCTAGGTCGCTTACATTAAAGTTATAAACTTTTTTAGTTTTAGTAGTTATAATATCTCGTTGGAGTTTTTTTAAAAGCTTACCGTTACTATCATATATGTTAATAAGAAGATTGTCTGGCGCTTTAAAATCTATTGTAAATTCTAAAATGTTTTCTATAGGGTTTTTTGTGATTAATATTGCTAATGGATTTTTAGCTACATCATTATTAAAACTCTCAGTATTTAAAGTTTCTGAAGTATATTTATAAATACTAGTGCCAGATGCGTAAGCTAACGATTCATTGATAACAAAAATTCTATTTAAATTACTACCAATGTTAAGGTTAGTCCAGGTTTGTCCACCATTATTTGTTTGGTAAAAGCCAGTGTTGTGGCCACCCATCCAACCTGTGGTTTCATTAATAAAACCAACGGCTTGCACATCACTTTCTGGAGCATCAAAACTGTTCCAAGTTATTCCTGCATTAGATGAAGAAATTAATTTTCCGGGGTTAGGTGCTGTGCTGTAAATAGCTCCAAAAAAAGTATTAGGGTTGCTGTTTAAGATTTGTAGTTTCCAGACATATTCACCAGAAATATTAGAGTTATAAATTTCTGTCCAGGTTTGTCCACCATCAGTAGTTTTTAAAATAACGGCTCCAGTTGTACTTTTGCCAGCAACATACCCTGTAGTTTCTGATGTGAATTTTATTTCAACCAAGGCTGTTGCATAGGCAGACATGTCTATGTATTGCCATGTGTTACCACTGTTTGTAGATTTTATAATATGGGCTGGTTCAAAATAAGCGCCACAACCATAAATAGTTGATGTTCCAACAACGTCTAGCCCACAAATAGCGTTTGGATTTGGTGTTATGTTTGTAACTTCACTCCAAGTTTGGCCACCATTAGTGGTTTTAAAAAAAACATTGTTTAAAGTGCCTAAAAAACCAATATTTTCATTTAAAAATATGATGTTTCTAAAATAATAATTACCAGGTAGATTGGCTTCGTTGAGTTGCTCAGTCCAAGTTAAACCTCCATCTGTTGTTTTAAAAACAGAAGCATAATAACCATTAGCTGCCCAACCTGTGTTTTCATCTAAAAAATAGACATCATCAAACCGTTGCCCATTATTATTTGGGACAATATTAGGGGCAAGCTTCCAGCTAGATTGTGCAAAAACAGAAAAGCTTAAAAGTAAAAAAGATATTTTAATTGCTTTCATTTGCAACAAACATAGCTAAAATGTATTAGAGGAAGTATTAAAAATTACTTTTTAATAACTTTAACATTCATTTCTTCCACTTTTTTGTTAGATAAAGGTGAAGGTGCACCAAATAATAAATCTTCACTAGTACCAGTTTTAGGGAATGCCATTACTTCTCTAATAGAGGCTTTTTTCTCTAAAATCATCATTAAGCGGTCTACACCCCAAGCTATACCGCCGTGTGGTGGTGCGCCATAATGAAATGCTTTGTACATTGTACCAACGCTTTTCATCATTTCTTCTTTGTTGTAGCCCATGTTGCGGTAGGTAGCTTCTAAAATTTCAGGCTTATGAGCACGAACAGAACCGCCACCAATTTCGTAGCCATTCAAAATTAAATCATATTGTTGTGCTATAATAGATCCTATTTCTTCTTCTTTACCGTTTATATGTTTTTCAATGTCATAAATTGCTGGCATTGAAAAAGGATTGTGTGTAAACGTCCAATTACCTTCGTCGGTTTTTTCAAACATAGGAAAATCTACAACCCATGCTGGTCTTAATTCTTTAGGGTTTATGAGCTTTAACATTTTGCCCATTTCTTGTCTAACCGCATCTAAAGCTTTATTTGCGGTAGCATAATCTGCAGCAGAAAAGAACACTATATCTCCTACTTGCGCATTGGTAGTTTTTATGATTCCTGCAGCTATATCTTCACCTAAAAATTTAATGATTGGTGATTGTAAATCGTTTTCATTAACAATAATATAAGCTAAACCGCCTAAACCATGGTCTTGAGCAATACCTGTTAGTTTTTCTATTTGTCCTTTAGACATGCGTTTGTTCCCTTGTTCTTTAGCGGAAACTTTTATGCATTTTACAATACCTCCTTCATCAATAGGTTTACTAAATACTTGGAAGGTAGTATCTTTAACTATTTCAGTTATATCTTGCATTTCTAAGCCAAAACGAAGGTCTGGTCTGTCGCAACCATATTTGTCCATGGCTTCCTTATAAGTTAATACTTGGAACGGTTTTAAAATCCATTTTTTGCCATATACTTTTTTAACAATATCATTGAACATATTGGTGTTCAAATCTATAATTTGTTGCATGCTGGCATAAGCCATTTCAATATCTAACTGGGTGAATTCTGGTTGTCTATCACCACGAGAATCTTCATCTCTAAAACAACGTGCTATTTGGAAATATTTTTCATAACCACTCACCATAAGCATTTGTTTAAATTGTTGAGGTGCTTGTGGTAGGGTGTAAAAAGCTCCAGCTTCTTTACGTGTTGGTACTATGAATTCTCGAGCGCCTTCATCGGTACCTGCGCTTAAAATAGGTGTTTCTATTTCTAGAAAATCTTGCCCATCTAAAATATCGCGCATTAGTTTAATAACTTTGTGTCGATTTTTTATAACACGGTGTACATCTGCATTTCTATGATCTAGAAACTTGTATTGAAAACGCGTAGTTTCATTGGTTTTAGTGGCACGTTTAATTTCAAACGGCAGTGTTTTTGAAAGGTTTAGTATGTCTAACTCTGAAGTTTCTAACTCAATAGTTCCTGTTCTTAGGCTTGGGTTGAAGTCATCTTCTTTACGTTTAACAATTTCACCCGTAACCATTATAACAGATTCTGGTTTTAATTTTACTAATTCATCTAAGTTAGGGAAGGTTTCTCTACTTAAACGTACTTGGAAAATTTCATTACTTGAATCGCGTAAGTCTATAAACATTAATTCGCCATGGTCTCTAACACTAGAAACCCATCCAGAAAGCGTTACTCTTTCTGATATGGATGCTTCAGATAAATCGGTTGCAACGTGTGTTCTATATTCTTCTTTAACTACCATGGGAATTTTAGGTAGTACTTCTTCCTCTTCTTTAGTGGTTTCTTTTTTGGTCTCGTTTTTCTGAGATTCTTTCTGTTTTTCGGTTTTAGAATCTACTACATTTTCAGCAGCTAAGGCATCTAAAATACCTTGGCGAATGACTTTTCCTGATGCTCCTTTACCAATAATACCAATAACTTTACCAACTAAAATACCGGCTTTACCTTGGTTGCCATTTTTAATATCGTTAGCTATAGCTTCATTTTCATTAATAACTTTAGCAATAGCACTGTCAATTTTTTCTTTTGAAATGGTGTTGTCTTCAAAATACTTGTTGTAATCAAAATTTCTATCTTTTAAATAAGATGTAATTGCATTTTGAACTAATACCGAAGTAATTTTATCTTCTTTAAAAAGTTTAAAAATTTCAATGAGGTGTTCAATTCTATAGATGTCTACATAATCATCGGCACCAATATTGTTTACTAATGTTTTGGCAACAAACGATGGGTCATTAAGCTCTTTGTTTATGGTTATAAAAGTTTTAGAGCGTAATGGGTCTGCTGTAAAAAATTTGGCATCTTGAGGTAATACACCGCCTTTAATTAAAATACGTTCTACGGCATATGGCAGTGAACTTATATCTACATCAATAGATTCTACAACATCTTTTATATTTACAAACGGTAAATCTGGCTCAGAGATGAAACGGTAATCTGCTTCAAACTCCTTTTTACGCATGGTTTTAGTTTGCTTTAAATCGGCATCAAATAAAACCGTTGTTTGGTCTGGTCTAAATTCTTTGTGTTCTATGTAGTAGTTAAGTTGTTTTTCAACCTCTTCTTTTAAAGCCTCTGTCATGAATTTAAAAGAGTTTAAATTTTTTATTTCAGTACGCGGGTTTAAGGTGTAGCTACGCTTTTTTCTGAGCGATACAGATACGTCTGATTTAAATTCTCCTTTTTCAAGATTAGCCTCAGAGATTTTTAAGTTTTGGACAATACGTTGTAAGTATTGTGCGTAGGTTGAAGCGTCTTCAATATGATGAATACATGGTTCTGTAACAATTTCAATTAGTGGTACACCAGCTTTGTTAAAATCTACCAAAGAAACTTTTTTCTCATGCACTAATTTGGCAGCATCTTCCTCAATATGAACTTGGGTTAAATTCACTGTAAATTCACTCCCGTCATTTCTAAAACAAGATACTTGTCCGTCTGGTATTACTGGGTGGTGAAACTGTGTAATTTGAATGTTTTTAGGGTTATCTGGGTATTCGTAATGTTTTCTATCCCATGAAATAACCTCATTGCTAAAAGTAGATTTTACGGCTTTACCAAAATATATAGCTTTGGTAATGGCCTCTTTATTAATAGCGGGTAAGACTCCCATTTGTCCTGTGCAAACAGAACAGATATTTTCATTAGGGGTTTCAACCTCTTGATTAGGGCAGGAGCAGAATAATTTGGTTTTTGTATTTAATCTAATATGAGTTTCTAGCCCTATAACCAATTCTAATTCGTGTGCTTTTAAAGCCTCTTTTAATTGCTCTAAATTCATTATATCGTATCTTTTAAGAAGTTAGCAAACTTCAAAACAAGTTCGTCATTATCTTTTGCGGCAGTAATTTGTAAGCCAGTTTCTGTGCCTTGAGGCACTGTTAAAGTAGGTAATTGCCCTAGGCTAAAGCCAACTGTATAAGCGTCTGATAAATACATGGCTAGCGGGTCTTTTAAGCTATCTCCAATTTTTGGTGGTGTCATTGGTGTTACGGGAGAAATTATGATGTCAACTTCTTTAAAATCGTTTTCAAAATTTTGAGAAATTTGATCTCTTAATGCTAAACCTTTTAAGTAAATTTCATCACTAAATCCTTGTGATAACACTTGGTTGCCACCTACAATTCTGCGTTTTGTTTCTTCTGAAAGATTTTCAGAACGGGTAACAGAGTAGCTTTCTTTAAGGTTGTCGGCTTCAATGCGGTTTCCGTAGTTTGTGCCATCTAAACGAGATAGGTTAGAAGCGGTTTCGGCCATGGCTAAGGTATAATAAGTTGAAACTAAAGTGTCAGATTCAAAGAAATCTAACTCTTTAACCTTAATGCCTTTTGCTTTTATTTTGTTAATAGCTGAAAGAAAATCGTTTTTTATTTTTTTGTCAATAGCTTCACTTTCTATAAAGTTCTTAAAATAGCCTATGGTTTTAATGGTATCTGAATTTAAAATGGCGTTTTGCTCTATTTCCGCAGACGCGTAAGTAGTTTGATCTTTTACGTCTTTACCACTCATAGTGTTTAAAACAATGCGAATATCTTCAATAGATTTTGCAATGGGGCCAACGCAATCTGTAGATGATGCATAGGCCATAATACCATATCTTGATATACGCCCATAAGTTGGTTTTAGACCGTAAATACCATTATAGCCGGCAGGTTGACGGATAGACCCGCCTGTGTCTCCTCCAATAGAAAAAACGGTGTAATTTTTTGCAACATTTACAGCAGAACCACCACTAGAGCCACCCCCAACAAGTTCTGGGTTTTTGGCATTTTTTACGGCGCCAAAAATAGTGTTTTCACTAGATGAACCATGTCCAAAACTATCACAATTTTCTTTCACTAAAGGTATAGCTCCAGCATCTAATAGTTTTTGTATTGCTGTAGCTGTGTAAGCAGATTTATAGTTTTTTAACAAATTAGAGCTAGCAGTGGTATAAGTGCCAGCAACCATGTAAACATCTTTAATGCCAAAGGGAATGCCTTCTAGCAAGCCTATAGTTTCTCCATTAGCAATTTTAGTATCTACTTTTTTAGCTAATTGTAAGGCAGTATCTTCTAATAAATTGTTAACGGTATTATGGGTGTTTTTCTTTAGTAGCTCTAATTTTTCTGTTACTAGCTTAACGCAAGAAATCTCTTTGTTTACTAGTTTATTGTGTATTGTGTGTATTTGAGATTCCATCATTATTCTTCTATCACTTTTGAAACAACCAAGTATCCGTTTTTTTCTTTTGGAAAATTCTCTTTAATAATTTGTTTTTCTGTTTTAGAGCTTTCAATTACAACATCATCTCTTAAATCATTAACAGAAACCGAATTATTATTGGTATTAAAAGTATTCTTATTGGTGTGTGCATTTTTTATTACATCAAATAATTTGCTTACCGCTTCAGAGGGTTTTGCACCTTTAATACTCGACAATACGTCGACTGTCATAATTTTACTCATCTCTTAATTTTTGTATTAAAAAAAGCCTTCCGTAGAAGGAAGGCTTTATATATTTTTAAACAATAACCTTCCTAATCCTATATGTTAGGATTATTAGAGTTGTTATTGTTATTATTATTTAACATCATTAATTTTTGGTGTTCAAATATATGTAGAATTATTGAACTATACTTCTTTTTTTTAATGATCACTTTTGAATTATCAAATTAATAAAAAATTAGGTTCTAATTTGAAAGTTGTCTAAGGATTAAAGGTTTAATTTGATACATTAATTGTGGGTGAAGGTTTATATTTAAATCGTGTCAAAGAAGTAGATTTATATATGAAAAACTTAATTGCAATATTGAATTTCGGGTTTAAATAAAAGCCTCTAATCAATTGTTTGAAAATTTAAATTCAACAAAACTTAAAATAACGCCAAAATCGATTTTAAGCTACTTTTTAGACGATTTAAGACGTTTTTTATATAATTAACAATTGTTGATAATTTTTGTATAAACTCCTTAAAAAGCTTTTTAACGGCTTTTATAATTTGTATATTTGTTATTCATGATAATGATGCAATTGCGTCATTTTTTTATGAAATGAATTTAGAAGTTAAATTAAAAAAACATATATGAGCGAAGAAGCTAAAAAGCACAATTATTCTGCCGATAGTATTCAGGCACTAGAGGGAATGGAGCATGTGCGTATGCGTCCATCAATGTATATTGGCGATGTTGGAGTACGTGGTTTACATCATTTAGTTTATGAAGTAGTTGATAACTCTATTGATGAAGCACTAGCTGGTCATTGTGATACTATAAAAGTAACTATAAACGAAGACAACTCAATTACAACTGAAGATAACGGACGTGGTATTCCTGTTGGGTTACATAAAAAGGAGGGCGTTTCTGCTCTTGAAGTTGTAATGACCAAAATTGGTGCAGGTGGTAAGTTTGATAAAGATTCTTATAAAGTATCAGGTGGTTTACACGGTGTAGGTGTAAGTTGTGTTAATGCCTTATCAGAGCATTTAAAAGCAACAGTACATCGTGAAGGCAAAATTTGGGAACAAGAATATGAAAGAGGTAAAACACTTTATCCTGTAAAAACGGTTGGTGATTCTGATAAAAATGGAACAGTAGTTACGTTTAAACCAGACCCTCAAATTTTTACTCAAACACTAGAGTATAATTATGATACATTAGCTAGCCGTTTGCGTGAATTAGCTTTTTTAAATAAAGGTATTACAGTTGTTTTAACAGATTTAAGAAATAAAGACGAAGAAGGTAATTTTATTTCTGAAACGTTCCATTCTGATGAAGGTTTAACAGAATTTGTTAAATATTTAGATGCAACAAGAGAACCCCTAATGCAAGATGTTATTGCGTTTGAAGGTGAAAAAAATGGTATCCCGGTTGAGGTTGCCATGATTTACAATACTTCATATGCAGAAAATTTACACTCATACGTAAATAATATTAATACACATGAAGGAGGTACTCATTTAACAGGTTTTAGACGTGGTTTAACACACACACTAAAAAAGTACGCAGATTCTTCAGGGTTAACAGATAAGTTGAAGTTTGATATTGCAGGAGATGATTTTCGTGAAGGTTTAACAGCTATTATATCTGTTAAAGTAGCAGAACCTCAGTTTGAAGGTCAAACCAAAACAAAACTAGGAAATAGAGAGGTTTCTTCATCTGTAAGTCAAGCAGTTTCAGAGATGTTAACAGATTACCTAGAAGAACACCCTGATGATGCTAAAACCATTGTTCAAAAAGTAATTTTAGCAGCCCAAGCGCGTCATGCAGCTCAAAAAGCTCGTGAGATGGTACAGCGTAAAACGGTTATGAGTGTTGGTGGTTTGCCTGGGAAATTAAGTGATTGTTCTGAACAAGATCCTGAAAAATGTGAAGTTTTCTTAGTAGAGGGAGATTCTGCAGGTGGAACAGCTAAACAAGGGCGAGATAGAGCATTTCAAGCTATTCTTCCTTTAAGAGGAAAAATATTGAATGTTGAAAAAGCTATGCAACATAAAGTGTTTGAAAATGAAGAAATTAAAAATATCTTTACTGCACTTGGTGTAACAATAGGTACAGAAGAAGATAGTAAAGCTTTAAACCTTTCAAAATTACGTTACCACAAAATTGTAATTATGTGTGATGCCGATATTGATGGTAGTCATATTGCAACTTTAATTTTAACATTCTTCTTTAGGTATATGAGGGAGTTAATAGAAAACGGACATGTTTATATTGCTACACCTCCATTATATTTAGTGAAACGTGGGGCTAAAAAACGTTACGCTTGGTCTGATGCAGAACGAGATGAAGTAATTGCTGAATTTGGGGACGGAAGTAAAATACAGCGTTATAAAGGTCTTGGAGAGATGAATGCAGAACAATTATGGGATACTACAATGAACCCAGAATTTAGAACTATGCGTCAAGTACAAATTGAAAATGGTTCTGAAGCAGATAGAATTTTTTCTATGCTTATGGGAGACGAAGTACCACCACGTAGAGACTTTATTGAAAAAAATGCAATTTACGCAAATATTGACGCGTAAATCATACTAAATAAGGCAGGAAAACCTCATAGTAAACGCTATGAGGTTTTTTATTTTATACATTTAAAGTATATAAGTTTTTTTGTTTATAAATAGCCTTCTATATAGAATCAACATTTTCGTTAGTAACAATAGTCATTGGCGATGGATAAATTGGTTTTGGCGTTTTATTCATTACTAAATAATCACTAAGTAGTTTAATGCCCTTATAGCCTTGATTATATGGGTTCTGACAAATTAAAAAGTCTATAGTATCATTCTTTAAAAACTCAATATTCTTTTTATTAGTATCATATCCTACCAACCTAATATGGTTAAGTTGAGAATTTTCTAAACATTCAGCAATTAAAAAAGAACTACTTGAAGGTACAAAAATGCCATCAACAATATCATTTTTTAAAGCCTCATTTAAGGTGTTATTAATTACCTCTAAGTTTTTAAAATTAGGAATTACTAAATCCTTAATTTTTACAGAAGTATATTTTTCTTTAAAAAAAGCTTTAAACCCGGTAATTCTGTTATTAATTGATGAATAATTTCCTTTATTTAATCTAAATACAGGAATTAAAATTTGGGCATTATCAGTCACCATAACACTCATGAGTTTAGCGGCTAAATAACCACTTTTGTATGAGTCTTGACCAATAAATGAAAGCGCATTAAAGCCCTTTATTTCAGTATTTATAAATACATAAGGCGTTTGTTTTTTATCTAGCTGCTTTATAAATTTTGCAGTTTCTTTATGAAAAACAGGAGCTATTAAAACAGCATCAAAATTACCCTTAATTAAATTTAAAAAGGCATCTTGATAAGAATTAGAGTCAAATTGATTAAACTTAAAAAACGTAGCAGAAATTTTAAAGTTTTTTATTTCTTCAATAGCGGTTTCTATACCTTTTTTGGGTTCAGACCAAAATTCATTTTCGGCGCGTGCTTCAGGAATTAATACGCCTATTTTATAACTCTTGTTAAGAGCTAATGTACTGGCAATAGTATTAATTTGAAAATTATGCTCTTTAATAATTTTTTGAACATGAGCTTTTGTTTTTTCAGAAACACCAGGTCTGTTATGTATAACTCTATCTACTGTACCTGTTGAAACATTGGCTTTTTTTGCTATGTCTTTTATAGTTGTCAATTGTTCAAAAATTTAAAGTAAATTAAACTGCAAAAACACTTATATAATTACGTTTGCAAGATTTAATTGGGGTAAATTTACAATTTTGCGTGTACGCTCACAAACTTGTTCTAAAAGCGGTTGTTTTTATTTAATTTTAAAAGTTTTGTATTTATCAAGTTGTGGTATCTTAAATTAGGGAAGCATGATAAGTTAAAGAAGTATTAAGGTTAACACAGAAGATTTTATTTTTACTATAGAAATAAGCAATATATCGTTAGGTTTAATACCTAAAAGGGAAACTTTAAGTTAAATTTTAAATGAGTTTTATATATTATAAAATCGTTAAAAAGTAATTTTTTATCGATGAAATGTTGTTTTTTGCAGATTTTTCCATATGTTTGTCTAACCAAGTCTAATTATAAATTATAAAAATGAAAAAGATATCCCTACTTATGTTACTGTGTTTTATAACACTAACAACAAAAGCACAGAATGATATTGATGCTTTATTGGCAGCAGGTGTTGAAGATGCCGAACGTTTTGCAAATGATTACTTAATGCCAGGAACCAATGGTTTAATGCATAGTATGAATTCTAATTGGTTTAATACAGCAGATGCTAAACCGCTTGGTGGTTTTGAAATTTCTATAGTTGCAAATGCTGCATTAACTAGTGATGAGAATAAGTCTTTTTTAATGAATACTGCTGAGTATAACAATATTCAGTTTGTACAAGGGGGGCAGTCTCAAAATGTAGCCTCGGTTTTAGGAGACAATGATCCTGATGTGGTTATAGAAGTAACTTATGATGACCCTATTTTTGGAGAACAAACAGAAGAAATAACATTGCCAACAGGCTTAGCTTCAGAAAATATAAGTATGATTCCTACGGCTTTTATTCAAGGTGCTTTAGGTTTAAGTAAAGGTATTGAAGTAAAAGCACGGTTTGTACCTAATATAAATACTGAAGATGTAGAACTTAGTATGTATGGGGCGGGTTTACAAGTTGAGTTTACCAAATGGTTGCCAGCAGATAAGTTGTTACCTGTTGCTATTTCTGGTTTAGTAGCATATACTCATTTAGATGCAAAATACGATTTAACAGACTCTTCAGGAATACAAGGTGAAGATCAACGTTTAGAAACTGATACAAATACATTGTTATTACAATTAATTGTTTCCTCAAAACTACCAGTAATTAATTTTTATGGAGGTTTGGGGTATATAAAAGGAAAGTCTGAATCAGATTTATTAGGTACTTATATAGTTTCAGATGGATTAATAACAGCAGATCCAATTGTAGATCCATTTTCAGTGTCTAGTGAAGTATCTGCAGTTAGAGGAACCATTGGAACCAAACTTAAATTAGGATTTTTTAGATTAAATGCAGAATACCACCTATCAGACTTTAATGCCTTTTCCGTGGGTATTAATTTTGGATTCAGGTAAAACCCTCTTGTAATAAAGAGTTTACAAAAATGATGTTTTAATTTTAGTTAGTTTATATTTAATTTTTTGTTTTAGAAAAGTACAGGATTTTATCCTGTACTTTTTTTATTTAGAGCATTTTAATTCTTAATTTTGCATGACTTTGGTCATAAATTATTACTTTTTAAATAGTGAGTTTTGTACCATAATGAATGAACTAAAAAGAAAGACTATTAAATTATTCTAATTATATAAAAACAAACAATAAAACATGAAAGTAACAGTTGTAGGAGCAGGAGCAGTAGGTGCAAGTTGTGCTGAGTATATTGCTATTAAAAATTTTGCTTCAGAAGTAGTTTTGTTAGACATTAAAGAAGGCTATGCTGAAGGTAAAGCAATGGATTTAATGCAAACAGCATCATTAAATAGTTTTGATACTAAAATAACAGGTGTAACTAATGATTACAGTAAAACTGCAGGTAGTGATATTTGTGTTATTACCTCTGGAATTCCTCGTAAACCAGGTATGACTCGTGAAGAGTTAATTGGTATTAATGCAGGAATTGTTAAAACAGTATCATCAAGTTTAATTGAGTATTCACCAAATACCATTATCATTGTGGTTAGTAACCCAATGGATACCATGACGTATTTAGTACATCAATCTACTAACTTACCAAAAAACAAAATTATTGGTATGGGTGGTGCTTTAGATTCTGCACGTTTTAAATACAGATTAGCCGAAGCTTTAGAAGCTCCAATTTCAGATATTGATGGTATGGTAATTGGTGGACATAGTGATACAGGTATGGTACCATTAACAAGTCATGCTACAAGAAATAGTATAAAAGTTTCTGAGTTTTTAAGCGAAGAAAGATTAGAACAAGTTGCTGCTGATACCAAAGTTGGTGGAGCTACACTAACTAAATTATTAGGAACATCTGCATGGTATGCACCAGGAGCAGCTGTTAGTGCTTTAGTTCAAGCTATTGCTTGCGACCAAAAGAAAATATTCCCATGTTCTACATTATTAGATGGTGAGTATGGTTTATCTGATATTTGTATAGGTGTGCCTGTTGTTTTAGGTAAAAACGGTATTGAAAAAATAGTTGATATACCTTTAAGTGATGCCGAAAAAGAACACATGCAAAAAAGTGCAGAAGGTGTTAGAAAAACTAACGGATTATTAGACGTTTAATAATCAAAACCTTAAAAAAGATATTTATATAAAGACTGTAGCAATACAGTCTTTATTTTTTTATATTTGGCGCATGAACGCAAAATGGTACTTTAGTACATTAATAATTGCATTAACTCTTCTTGGAGTTTGCCAAAAACAAGTTTCTGTACCCAATCAGGAAATTGTAATGGACTTTGTTGATGCTAATATTACTCCAGAAGACGTTCAAGCTGCCATAGCAAATGTTAAAGAGCAATTACAAGAAGTTGGTGCAGTAAATATTAACGTTCTACAAGAAAAAAAAGGCACTTTAAAAATTTCTTATTACAGCAAGGTTAATGTTACCAATGTTAAAAAATTACTTTTAAAAGATAACTATTGGCTACTTGGTTATGCCTCTAATAATCAAGATGAAAAAGATTCACAACCTTCAAATAATAAGTTAAAAGATTATAATCTTGATGTTTATGAAATAAAAACAAATCAAGAATCATCAAGTTTAAATGGTAAATGTGTTTTAGAAATAAAACATGATTATGACCGGTTTACAAAACCTAATCTATATAGTCCGTTCCAAAAAGAATTAGTTAGTGAAGTAAATTGCTCAATAAAAATAGCCTATAAAATTAATCGTAATATAGCCATTGCGTTAGATGACACTTCAAATAAAAAGCCAGAAGTAAGAGCAGGACCTTTATCTTAAAATTCTAGCATTTAACGGTTTTTATCCTTTACCCAAACTATTTTAAAGAATAAAAGCTGTTTGTTAAAAACCTTAACAATCAATTATAAACAAAAAAAATAATTGTCAAATCTTACAGTAAATCATACATTTGCTCGTTTTTAAAAATTTGACCAAAAAATAACATAAGAATGCAAAACAAAGGATTAGTTAAATTGTTTGCTTTATTATTCGGTTTGGTAAGTATTTACCAGTTATCGTTTACGTTTAAAGCAAATCAAATTGAAAAAAATGCCGAAGAGCTAGCTATAGAGAAAATTGCTGAGACAGAGCCAGATTATCGTGCTTTAAGAAGTCAAGAAGAAGCAAACTACTTAGAGTCTATTGCTACAGATACCGTGTTTAATATTGGTATAGCAAAATATACATACAATGAAGTAAAATCTAAAGCCATGAATCTTGGTTTAGATTTAAAAGGTGGTATTAACGTAATTCTTCAGGTATCTGTAAAAGATATCTTAAAAGGATTAGCAAATAACACTACAGATCCCGTTTTTAATACAGCTTTAGAAAACGCATCTGAAGTTCAAAAGAACAGTCAAAATACTTTTCTTGAAGATTTCTTTATTGAATTCGATAAAATTAAAGGCGATACTAAATTAGCTTCTCCAGATATATTTTACACTAAAGATTTAGATGGTGAAATTGATGGAAGCATGACAGATGAAGAGGTTAAAAAAGTAATATCAACAAAAATTGATGAGTCTGTTGTATCTGCGTTTGAAGTGCTACGTAAACGTATTGATGGTTTGGGGGTTACATCACCTACCATTCAACGTTTAGGAAATTCAGGTAGAATTTTAATTGAGTTGCCAGGTGTAAAAGACATTGAAAGAGCAGAGCGCAACTTTACTACCATGGCGCAATTACAATTCTGGGATGCCTATAAAGGTGAGCAATTTTACCAGTTTTTAGCCCAAGCAAATGAGGTGTTAAAACCACTAGTAGAAGAGGCTAAAGCAGAAGCAGAAGAAGCAAAAGGAAATGATTCTGAAGATGCTACACAACAAGATGCTATTGATGACCTTTTAGGAGAAGCTACTACAGATTCTACTGAAGTTAAAAGTGCCGCTAACCCATTATTAGATTTAATAAAAGGACCAGGTTACCAAGGAGGACCTGTAATTGCTCAATTTGATATTAAAGACAAAGAGCTAATCTTAGAGTATTTAAATAAAAAAGAAGTTAGAGCTTTATTACCTGCAGAACAACGTTATACTAAGTTTGCTTTTGGTAAACCAAGTAAAAATTCTGAGATAGTAGGTTTATATGCTTTAGTAGGAAACAGAGAAAATGTACCTCAATTAAGTGGAGCTGTAGTTACAGATGCCCGTGTTAATTTTGGACTTACAGGTAAACCAGAAGTGTCTATGCAAATGAATAGCAAGGGCGCTAAAATCTGGGAACAAATGACAGGAGAGGCTTATAATAAGCAAAGCCAAATAGCTATTGTTTTAGATGATATAGTGTATTCTGCTCCAGGAGTAACTACAGGGCCAATTGCAGGAGGTAATTCATCAATTTCAGGAGATTTTACTTTAAGTGAAGCCGAAGATTTAGCCAACGTATTACGTGCTGGTAAATTACCTGCTTCTGCAGATATTATTTCAAGTGAAGTAGTAGGGCCATCATTAGGTCAAGAAGCTATAGATAGCGGTACTATGTCATTCATTATTGCATTAATAGTGGTATTACTATGGATGGTTTTTTACTACGGAAAAGCAGGTGGGTTTGCAGATATTGCTATGGCGTTCAACATCCTGTTAATTTTTGGTATTTTATCTGGGTTAGGTGCTGTACTTACTTTACCAGGTATTGCAGGTATTGTGTTAACTATTGGTATGTCGGTTGATGCAAACGTACTTATTTATGAGCGTATTAGAGAAGAAATTACAAAAGGTAAAGGTTTAAAAGAATCTATAACAGATGGCTTTGGAAACGCATTATCTTCTATTTTAGATGCCAATATTACTACTGGTTTAACAGCTTTAATATTATTTATTTTTGGTACAGGTCCAATTAAAGGATTTGCTACTACATTAATAATAGGTATTGGTACATCATTATTCACAGCTATTTTCATAACAAGATTGTTAATAGACTGGTATGTAAATAAAGGAGGTAAACTAACATTCTCTACAGCAATTACTAAAAATCTTTTCAGAAATATTAATATAGAATTCTTAAAGAAACGTAAAATTGCTTTTATTATCTCAGGAATTTTTATTGCAATAAGCTTAGGTTCTTTATTTACTAACGGCTTAGATCAAGGTGTAGATTTTGTTGGGGGTAGAACATATTTAGTACGTTTTGCAAACGATGTTAGCTCTAGTGAAATTACTGATGCATTATCACAACCAGAAATTTTTGGAAGTGCAGAAGCAAAAACCTTCGGGTCTGAAAACCAATTAAAAATTACCACTAAATATAAAGTAAACGAAAGTGGTGCTGAGGTTGATGAAGAGTTAAGACATAAATTATTCACAGGTTTACAACCTTATTTAGAAGGTTATAACTACGAACAATTTATAGATTTAACTAACGAAAATAAACAAGTAGGCCTATTACAATCAGATAAAGTAAGTCCAACCATTGCCGATGATATTAAACAAGCATCTGTTTGGGCTGTATTGGGGTCATTAATAGTTGTGTTCCTTTATATATTATTCCGCTTTAAGCGTTGGCAATACTCTCTAGGAGCCGTAGTAGCAGTATTCCATGATGTATTAATAGTGCTAGGTATATTCTCTTTAACCTATAAATTCATGCCATTTAATATGGAAATAAACCAAGCATTTATAGCAGCCATATTAACGGTAATAGGTTACTCATTAAATGATACCGTGGTAGTGTTTGATAGAATTCGTGAGTTCTTTAATGAACACACAAGTTGGGGCTTTAACCGTGTAGTAAACTTTTCATTAAGCAGTACATTAAGTAGAACATTAAACACCTCTTTAACAACCTTAGTAGTATTATTAGCTATCTTTATTTTTGGAGGCGATTCCATTAGAGGTTTCATGTTTGCCTTAATAGTAGGTGTAATTGTAGGTACCTATTCATCATTATTTATTGCAACACCAATAATGTATGACACCGTACAGAGATTAGATAAAAATGATAAAAACAAAGAGTAAATTAAACTAACTCATTTTAAAAAGCCTATTAACAATTGTTGGTAGGCTTTTTTGTTTTAGGGCGTTACCCTATCGGGTCGGGCTATCCGCTATATCTTTTTTTCGTGCCTCAAAAAAGGATGTCGCTTCTATCCCTAACGCAAAAAGCAACACTCTAATACTTTTATAAAGTTTATACCAAATGGTTTAAAGTTTTAAAACCCACAACCATTTAGTATTTTAGTATCAAATTAATCTAAAAAAATGAAAACCCATTCAACATTAATATTATTACTATTTACAGCTTACTTGTTAAATGCACAAAAAACAAAAACCGTTAAAATAAATGATACATTAGTAGTAAAAGCAACTTTACAATATAGTGATGATTTTAGTAATAACCTTTCTAATTGGCAAGCCCAACATGAAATTGCAGGTGGGTTAGTAGAGATTAACAATGGTAAAATGGAAATTACTGCCAACAGAGGTTGTACTGTATGGTTTACTAAGTATTTACAAGCCCCAGTTTTAATAGAATATGATGCTGTAATGATTAATGAAGGAGGTCCTTTAGACCGTGTGTCAGATTTAAATTGTTTCTTTATGGCAACAGACCCTAATGATGCACAATCAAAATTTATTAATACAGGAGCTCTAAACGGTAGTTTAGGTGCTTACAATAAGCTTAAGTTATATTATGTGGGTCAAGGCGGCCGTAAAAATACCACAACCAGATATAGAAGATATCCAGGAACTGGAGAGCGCCCAATGCTACCCCAGCATGATTTAAAAGATAAAAAGTATTTGTTAACTGGTAATACCGTTAACCATGTTAAAATTATAGTTTACAAAAATCACATTCAATATTATAGAAACAACCAATTAATTTTCAATTTCTATGATCCTGAACCGCTTACGTTTGGGTATTTTGGTTTTCGTACTACAATTAACCATATGACAACAGATAACTTTAAGGTTTATAAACTTTCAAAAATTAAATAGTAGTAATTTAAAAGCTTAAACTATCACCCACTTTTAAGTTCCAAGAGTCTGCTAAACCAGCATTAATTTCTAATACATATTTAGCAGGTGCGTTAGAGGGGAGAGAGGTTTCATCAAAGGGTTGTGCATTTTTTTGAAAACTCACTATGGTTTTATTTGCCTTAATGAAAATAAGGTCTAACGGAATTTTAGTGTTTTTCATGTAAAAAGAACGAGGCCTTTCGTCATCAAAAACAAAAAGCATACCTTGGTTGTTCTTCATAGAATCTCTATACATTAATCCTGTTTGAATATCAAAATCGGTATCGGCAATTTCAATATCCAAATTAATAGTAGTAGAATCTGTTTTAATTTTATGAATAGAGAGTTCTCCCTCTTTTTTAAAAGTTACTTTAGTTTGTTTAATAGCTTTATTGTTGTCTTTACAAGCAACAATACTTAAACATAATATTAGTAAGCCATAAAAAAGTCCTTTAAAGCGCATTATTTAACAGCATGTTTGGGTTTGTAAACAAACATAAAATATAAGCCAATAAGTATAAACGGAATGCTTAACCATTGCCCTGTGTTTAATAACCAGTCGGCACGTTCTTGGTTTTGTGGTTCTTTTACAAATTCAACAAAGAAACGAACGGTCCATAGTAAAATTAAAAATAACCCAAATAAAAATCCGGTTTGGTCTTTTTTAGGTGTTCTAGAGTAAAAATACCATAAAATTAAGAATACAAAAATATAACAAAAAGATTCATATAATTGAGCCGGATGTCTATAAGGAACGGCTTGTAATAATTCAGAAAATTGTGGGTTATCAGTTACAGCGTTGTAAGCTTTTTGTACATCTTTTATACCAGTAAGTTGCGTAATTTGGCTTTTGTAATAATAGTCTTGAATAAAACGTACGCCTAACGGAAAGTCTCCAGATTCTTTACCTATAATTTCAGAATTAATAAAGTTTCCAATTCTAATAAATACAGCACCAGAGGCAACAGATATAACTAACCTATCAAGCAGCCAAAGCAAAGATTTATATTTGTATTTTTTTCGGTATAAATACATACCTATTATAATTCCAATGGCAGCTCCGTGGCTTGCTAATCCTTGAAATCCAGTGAATTCTATGCCATTTTTAAAGCTAAAGGGTAAGAAAATACTAAAAAAGTCTTCAGATATTAATTCAGATTGATAAAATATAACATGACCTAATCGGGCACCAATCATAGTGGCTAAAACGGTGTAAATAAACAACGGGTCTAAATAAGTTAAAGACACTTTTTCTTTGGTAAAAATACGTTTCATAATGTACCAACCAACTAAAAAAGCAATAATCCACATAAGGCTATAAAAGTGCAATTTAAAATTACCTATAATATCAATGCCTGTTATGGGGTTCCAGTCAAATTTTAATACGTGCATGCTTATTATTTTACTGTGTAAATATAAGTTTTTACTATAACTTAAGTGTTAAAAATATGTTGGATTATCTTAGTAATTCTAAAACTTCAACTTCAAAAATTAGATTAGATTTAGGAGGGATTCTGTTATTGCCTGCTTCACCATAAGCTAAGTAGTACGGTAAAAATAAGGTAGCTTTATCTCCAACATGCAATTGCTGAAGCCCTTCTTTAAACCCAGGAACCATTTGTGCGTCTGGACCAATATCAGCAGTTATTGGTTGGTATTTGTTGGCGTTTCTTCGTTTTTCGTTTATGGCATTAAGGGCTTCAGCTATTTTTAAGTTACTAGTTTCTATAAGTTTTCCGTTTTCAAAATATACGGCGTAGTGTACTTTTGCAATAGCATTACTGGGAAGTTTTTTACCGCTTCCCTTTTTAGAAATATAATATTGTAAACCAGAAGGTAATGTTATGGCTTTAGCTTGTTGTTTGTTAAATTTATCCTTAGATTTTTTAATAATAGCTTCGGCTTTTTGTTCTGCTTTTTTTTGTTTGTGCTCTTCTTCTGCAAAATGATTAATAAAAACTTTAGGAGCTTCAAAATTTATGGCGGCATTTCCTTTTCTAATAATTTTTACAGATTTTATGATATCATTTACTTTAATGGAATCTATAATATTAAGTCCTAAAACAACTTCTCCAAAGACAGAATGACAGAATACATAATCTTCTTCACAAAATTTTAAAATACCTTCCTCATCATAGGCATCTAACCATGGTGTTGGAATTAGAGTGATGTAAAATTGACTTCCATTAGAGTTGATATGACCTGTATTAGCCATGGCTAATACACCTTTTTTATCGTGTTTTAGAGTTTTGTCAAATTCATCACTAAACCTATATCCAGCGTCAGACATTCCGTATTTTATAGGTTTGCCAGTTTGAATTATAAAAGAGTCAATAACCCTATGGAATGTAAGCCCATCATAAAATTTTTTTCCAAGAAAAGTACTATCTACAAGAGGGTTGTTTGCTTCTGCTAATGATACAAAGTTTGCAACCGTTACTGGTGCTTTTTTGTAGGCTAATTTGGCAACCATTGTGCCTTTAGTAGTGTTTATTTCTGCATACAAACCATCATCTAATTTTGGATATTGGTCTTTGCAAGATACACATGCTATTAGTAAAATGGCACAACAAACTTTTAAGATGTTACTAAGATTAAGCATTTTAATTATTGTGATTTTGAGTAATAGAGTTAACCGTAACTTCGCAAATTAAAGGAACATTGGTTCCTATTTTATTTTCATCGCCGTAATAACCAAAGGCTTTTTGAGACGGAAATAGAAAAGTAACAGTTTCTCCTGTTTTCATGAGTTTTAAACCTTCTCGTAAACCGGTAAAAAGTTCTTGTTTATCCATGGCGTAATTTTGGGTTTTTATTTCGGCTTTAGAGTAAATGAGCTTGCCATTTAAGGTTTTTACATTGTAGTTGTAGTTAACAATATCTCCAAAACTGGGGGTTTTTAAAGTATCTGCATCTACCTTTGTATTATAGTAATACCAAAATCCACTTTCAGAAGCAATATAATCCTGCTCATTTTGTTTCATGATATTTTCTATAGCAGCTTGTTCTTTGGCATTTAATTCTTTATTTCTGGCTACAGACTCATCAATAAAAGAGCCAGATTTTGAAGAAACAGGTCTTCTAGCTTCTGGTGTTTTACAGCCAAATGCCAATAGTAGTAGCATAAGTGTAAGTAATTTATTCATTGTTTAGGGCTTTATTATAAGTAGGTAATATACTAATAAATTTTTCAACGGTTTCTTTTAAAGTAGCATAACTTTTTCCACCTGCGGCATTGGTGTGTCCGCCACCATTAAAATGAGCTCTAGACATTTCGTTTACTGAAAAATTACCTTTAGAACGTAACGATATTTTAATAATACCTTCCTGTTGGTCTTCAATAAATATGGCTGCAAGTATTACGCCTTCTAGTGATAATCCATAATTTACAACACCTTCAGTATCACCTTTAGTGTAATTGTAGGTGTTTAATTCTTTTTGAGATAATGTAATATAAGCCGTTTTAAACTCAGGTATTACTTTTAAATTATTAAGAGCACAACCTAAAAGTTGAAGCCTGTTATAGCTATTGGTATCATAAACATTATTATGTATGGTAGCATTATTTGCGCCTTTTTCAATAAGATTTGCAACTATTCTGTGGGTTGTGCTTGTTGTTGATGAAAATCTGAAAGATCCGGTGTCTGTCATAATTCCTGTGTATAAACAAGTAGCAATGTTGGCATCAATTAAATTTAAATCACCAAGCATATCTATAAAATGATAAATCATTTCACAAGTAGAACTCATTGTAACATCGCTAAACATATAGGTTGCATAATCATCAGGTGCTTGATGATGATCAATCATAATTTTAATGGCATTACTGTTAGAAAGCACCGTTT
The DNA here is from genome assembly GCF_049132085.1 of Seonamhaeicola sp. NFXS20. Taxonomy (NCBI): domain Bacteria; kingdom Pseudomonadati; phylum Bacteroidota; class Flavobacteriia; order Flavobacteriales; family Flavobacteriaceae; genus Seonamhaeicola; species Seonamhaeicola sp. NFXS20. The sequence goes on from NZ_JAFMPU010000005.1 coordinate 251,777, forward strand.
CCATATTCCCTGTTCTATGGAATGCGTTAAAATCTAAAGTGAAAATAATATCAGCATTATGAATTAATTCCTCACAAAGTTTGGTTTGTGAGTCATGTTTTAAAATAGTGTCTTCACCAGGTATCCATTTTAAAAAGTTAGGATAATTGTTAGGTGTTATAACTTGTGCCTTATGGTTGTTTTTTAAAAGGTAATGGTATAAGCCAAGTGTGGAGCCTATAGCATCTCCATCTGGGTTTTTATGCGGAACAATTACAATCTTTTTAGTAGTTGATAATAACTGCTTTATACTAATAATGTCTTGTTTTTTCATAGATGACGAATATACAATTTTTTAAAATTGGTTTGTTTGGGTTTAAATAGAAATAGCTTACTTTTGCGCCAAATTAAAATATAAAATGGCAACAAATAGAACATTTACAATGCTTAAGCCAGATGCTGTTGAGAAAGGACACATTGGCGCAATATTAGAGAAAATTTCGGCTTCAGGGTTTAGAATTGTAGCTATGAAATTAACGCAAATGACAAAAGCCGATGCAGAAACTTTTTATGCAATACATAAAGAGCGTCCGTTTTTTGGAGAATTGGTAGAGTATATGACTCGTGGGCCAATAGTGGCAGCAATATTAGAGAAAGATAATGCTGTTGAAGATTTTAGAACTTTAATTGGAGCTACAAATCCGGCTGATGCTGCAGAAGGAACCATTCGTAAGCTTTATGCAAATTCTATAAGTGAAAATGCTATTCATGGAAGTGATAGCGATGAAAATGCAGCTATTGAAGGAGCTTTTCATTTTGCAGGAAGAGAGCAGTTTTAGTTAAAACTCTTAACAGATATAAAAATCCAGCAATTATTTTGCTGGATTTTTTTTGAAAAAAAAATCTGCTAAAATAAATTAGCAGATTTTCGCATTTTGTAATTGTTAAAGTATATATCTATTAGATTACTTTTACGTTTACGGCGTTTAATCCTTTTCTACCTTCTTGTAGATCGAATTCAACATTGTCGCCTTCACGAATTTCATCGATAAGTCCTGAAATGTGTACGAAATGTTCTTTGTTGTTGTCCTCTTCAACTATGAATCCAAAACCTTTAGAATCATTGAAGAATTTTACGGTACCTTTACTCATTGTAATATGTATTAAAATAATAATTAAGCCACAAAGGTAAGTTAAATAATAATATGTTGTTGGTTTTAATTGAATTATTTACAATAAAATAACAAGTATAATTATCTTAAAATCAATTTCTTAATAATTTCTTTACCTAATTCTTCATTAAGCATGTCAATTATTTTTTGTTTTCCGTAGCTTAATTCTTCTCTTAAAACACTAGAACTTAACTGAACGTAAAGTGTGTCTCTTTGTAAATTTACAGAGGTTGTGTAATTATTAACGCCGTTGCCCATTAGGTTAGCCCAAGCATCGGCAACATTAACTTTATCTAAGCCTTTTTCTAAATTATTGGTTTCTACAAATTCTTTTAAGGCGTCTTTTATGCTAATATGTTCGTTATGGCGTTTAGGCATAATTTTAGAGATTAAAGTTTAAATATTTCATAAGATTGATGTGCTTGTTTTACAGCATTTTCGGTGCGTTCGGGGTGTGTGTCACTAATAAATAGTTGACCAAAATTTTCATCATCTACTAATTTAATTATTTGCGCTACACGTTGTTCATCTAATTTATCAAAAATATCGTCTAGTAAGAGAATTGGATTAACACCACTTTGCGCTTTTATAAAATCAAATTGAGCTAATTTTAATGCAATTAAAAACGATTTTTGCTGACCTTGGCTACCAAACTTCTTTATGGGGTGTGTTTCAATATTAAAATGTAAATCGTCTTTATGAATTCCAACACTAGTATATTGTAAGGCTTTGTCTTTATTTAAAGCACTTGCTAATAGCATGTTTAAATTGCTTTCAAATAAATGACTGTTATATACCAAATCAACAGATTCATTTCCATTACTTATAGCATAGTAACGTTCTTTAAAGATAGGTATAAATTCTTTTAAAAAAGCTTTTCGCTTTTCAAAAATAAGTGTTCCGTATTCTGTTAATTGGTTGTTATAAACCTCTAAAGTATCTGCATTAAAAGTGTGGTTTAAAGCAAAATATTTTAAAAGCGCATTACGTTGTGCAAGTATTTTGTTATAATTAATAAGTTTAGATAAGTAGTTTTTATCGCTTTGTGAAATGACACTGTCTATAAATTTTCGTCTAGTATCACTACCTTCAATAATTAAATTTCTATCTGCCGGAGAAATAATGACTAAGGGTAAAAAACCAATATGCTCACTAAATTTCTCATAAGCTTTTCCGTTGCGCTTAATAATTTTTTTTTGTCCTCGTTTTAAACTAACAACTATCTTTTCAGTTTTACTGTCTTTGTTGTATTCTCCATTAATAACAAAAAAATCTTCACCGTGTTTTATGTTTTGAGTAGCAACAGGGTTAAAATAACTCTTACCAAAAGACAAATGGTAAATAGCATCTAGAACATTGGTTTTACCAATGCCGTTATTTCCAACAAAACAGTTTATTTTTTCATTAAAATTAAACGATTTGCCATCAAAATTTTTATAGTTAAGTAATGAAAGTGATTTTAAAATCATGCTGCAAAAAACAAATTAAAGTCTGTTTTAGGGTGAAAACCGTTAAAAAGAAGTGCAAAATATTGAAAAATATCAAATAAATAACCTTTTAGTTAGGAAGAAAAATTATATTTTTGCGGCGCAATAATTTATAACATATGGCAACGTACAAGAAGAGAGGATATAAACCAAAAACTAAAGTAGAAAAACAACACGATATAGAAGAAGGTTCTACAACTGCTGAAGTTTTTAATACCTTAGATGAAGGTGCATCAAAAACTGAAGCTTTTGTTGAAAAAAATCAAAAGTATATTTTTATTATTTTAGGAGTTGTAGCAGCAATAGTTTTAGGTACTATGGGCTATAAAGAATTTATTTCTGGTCCTAAGCAAATAGCTGCAATGAATGATATGTATCAGGCTCAGAAGTATTTTGACGAGGCTACAACATCTAGCGTAGCTAAAGATTCTTTATATAATTTAGCATTAAATGGAGGAGAAGGTAAGTTTGGAATGCTAGATATTATTAATGAATATAGCGGAACTGATGCTGCTAATTTAGCGAGTTACTATGCAGGAACAGCTTATCTAAGATTAAAAGACTATAAAAATGCTGTTGAGTATTTAAGTAATTTTAAAAGTGAAGATGAAATTTTAGCACCTTTAGCAAAAGGAAATATAGGTGATGCATTTGTGCAATTAAATCAACCAGAAGACGCATTAGATTATTATGAGCAAGCTGCTAACATGAGAGATAATGAGTTTACTACACCAATGTATTTATACAAGGCTGGAAATATTGCATTAGAATTAGGTGATGCAGATAAGGCACTTTCTTATTTTAAAAGAATTAAGTCAGATTATGCAAACGCTACAGAGGCTTCAAACATTGATGTATTTATTGGTAAAGCACAAGTTTTAGCCAATAAGTAACATAACTTTGTGTTTATAGAAAAGCCTTAAAACAATTTAATCTCGATTATCGAGTATTATGGCAACAGAAAATAAAAACTTATCACATTACGATAAAACTACAATCCCAGATGCGAGCAACTTTCGGTTTGGGATTGTTGTTTCAGAATGGAATGACGCTATTACAGAAGCACTTTATCAAGGCGCCTATGATGCGTTAGTAGATAATGGTGTTTTACCAAACAATATCATTCGTTGGAATGTTCCTGGAAGTTTTGAGCTTATTTACGGTAGTAAAAAAATGCAAGAACAAATGGTTAATGCGGTTATAGCTATAGGTAGTGTAATACAAGGAGAAACCAAGCATTTCGATTTTGTTTGTGAAGGTGTTACACAAGGCATAAAAGACCTTAATGTACAAAATGAAACTCCAGTAATATTTTGTGTGCTTACTGATAATACTTTAGAACAAGCACAAGCACGTTCTGGAGGTAAACATGGTAATAAAGGTACAGAGGCTGCTATTGCTGCTATAAAAATGGCAGAACTACGTAATAATAGTTAGTTTATTTGTCTAGTACACGTTTTACCTTTTTGTAAAACATAGTGTCTATTTATTATAAAAAAGCACAGTATAACCTCTTTTACTAAGGTAAATTACTTTCTGTTTTTATTAACAATTTTTAGGTTTTCAAATTCTTAACTCTATCTTATTTTAAGTATTTTTGAATTTAAGCATTACAGAAATTTGTTTAAACAGCGAAAACATAGAACCTTTAACTATCAACCTCGGTTTTCAAAAGAAAACCAAGACCTGTCTAATTTAGAAAATGAAACTTCAAAAGATTTTATTTCTAAATGGAAAAATGCAAGAGAGAGTAAACGTAAAGTAAAAGGCGTTTTACCCATAAGAACCTTAATTTTAGCTTTGGTATTATTATTGATTCTTATGTATGTATTAGAAAAAAAATACATGTAACTCTAAAAACTAAGAAATTATGGGACTTTTAAAATTACGCAAAAACAAAAAGTTTAACTATACACCTCGTTATTATAAAGGAGAAGGTAACCCATATGAAATTAAACATAAGTTTGATGAGCATAGAGTAACGGTAGGAAACAATGCTGGCTTAAAGAATAAATTTAACAATGCAGTAAACGATTTTAAAAATAACCCCGATAAACAAGCAAATAAACGTGTGTTAATAATAGTGGCTATTTTAGTTTTAGTTTTTTTGTTTATTATAGGGTTTGATTTATCTATTTTCTTTTCAAAATAATACATGGCAGACATTATACAGCTTTTACCTGATCATGTTGCAAACCAAATTGCTGCTGGAGAAGTTGTTCAACGTCCAGCTTCAGTAGTTAAAGAATTGCTAGAAAATGCTATTGATGCAGGTGCTACAACTATAAAACTTATTATTAAAGATGCTGGTAAAACCTTAATTCAAGTTATTGATGACGGTAAAGGCATGAGTGTTACTGATGCCCGATTGAGTTTTGAACGTCATGCAACTTCAAAAATAAGAACCGCCGATGATTTGTTTCAACTTAACACAAAAGGTTTCCGTGGCGAAGCTCTAGCAAGTATTGCGGCCATTGCTCATGTAGAACTTAAAACTAAACAAGCGCATGATGATGTAGGAACCGCAATTATTATTGAAGGTAGCCAAGTAACCTCACAAGATGTAGTTGTTACACCAAAAGGAACTTCGGTCTCTGTTAAAAATTTATTTTTCAATATTCCTGCACGTCGTAATTTTTTAAAATCTAATGCTGTAGAGTTACGCCATATTATTGATGAATTTCATCGTGTAGCTTTAGCACATCCTAATTTAAGTTTTGCAATGTATAATAATGGTAGCGAAACTTTTAATTTGCCTATTAGTAATTATAGGCAGCGTATAGTTAATATCTTTGGAAATAAAACCAATGAAAAGCTGGTTCCTGTTGAAGAAGAAACCGAAGTGCTTAAAATTTCAGGTTTTGTGGGTAAACCAGAATTTGCTAAAAAAACCAGAGGAGAACAGTACTTTTTTGTTAACAATCGTTTTATAAAAAGTGCTTACTTAAATCATGCAATAGCATCAGCTTTTGAAGGTTTGTTAAAAAGCGGCATGCACCCAAGTTACTTTTTAAATTTAAAAGTAAACCCAGAAACAATAGATATTAACATTCATCCTACAAAAACAGAAATTAAGTTTGATGACGAACATACTTTGTATGCATTATTGCGGTCTGCAGTAAAACATAGTTTGGGTCAGTTTAATATTGCACCAGTTTTAGATTTCGACAAAGATCCTAGCCTTGATACCCCTTATAATTTTGAGAAAAAGGTAACTAACACACCTGTAATAGAGGTAGATAAAAATTTTAATCCGTTTAAAAACGATGTTAAACCATCTGGAAAACAATCACCCGCTTTTAAATCTACGGTTAGCAATTGGGATAGTTTGTATGTTGGATTAGAGTCTAAAAGTAATGATAGCCAACAAGATTTTAGCGAAGTTCATTTTGAAAGCGAAGAAACTACAGGGTCTATTTTTACTAATGAAAAAGAAACAGAACAAGTAAATACAACATATCAGCTTCATAATAAATATATTGTAAGTACCATTAAATCTGGTATGTTGGTAATAGACCAACACAGAGCACACCAACGTATATTATATGAAAAGTTTTTGAAGAATATGACAATAAAAGAAGCCGTGAGTCAACAATTATTATTTCCGCTTCAGCTTCATTTTTCAGTTCAAGAAATTCAAATATTAAATCAGTTAAAAGAAGATTTAGAGCATACAGGTTTTGTGTTTTCTAAGGTTTTAAAAGAATCGGTTGAAATTACAGGAGTGCCTATTAGTGTTCCAGAAAGCGAAGTTTCAATCATATTAGAGCAGTTAATAAGTGATGTTGAAAACGAAGTGCCAGATGCCCATTTTAGTGCTACTGATTTGTTAGCCAAATCTATGGCCAAAAGTTTAGCAATTAAAACAGGGCAAGCACTAAAAAAAGATGAACAAGAACATTTGGTTAATAAATTATTTGCTTGTAAAGAACCCAATGTTTCACCAACTAATAAAGCAACATTTATAACAATGAGTGTTGATGAGATAGATAAAAAATTTATTTAAAATATGATGAGAATTTCAGAAACCGTAAAGCATTTATTAATCATTAACGTGATTATGTTTATCGGTACATTGGCGATAGGAGAAGGAATTTTGTTTTACGATTGGTTTGCAATGCATTTTCCTAAAAACGAAGCATTTAAGCCATGGCAAATAATAACCCATATGTTTATGCATGGTGGCTGGAGCCATTTAATTTTTAACATGTTTGCCCTGTGGATGTTTGGCTCTCCTGTAGAGCAGGTTTTAGGTTCAAAAAAGTTTTTATTTATTTATTTTTCTGCAGGTTTAGGGGCAGTGGCTATGCAAGTGGGGTATTATTATTTTCAGTATTTACCAATTTATGATACGCTTGTTTCTTCTGGGTTATCAGGAGATGAAATAATTCAAATGCTATCAACTAATAAAGTTATTGAAGGTACATCACAAGCTCAAGTTGCCGAATTACAAAACATATTCCCAATATATAATGCATCTATGGTTGGTGCTTCTGGTTGTTTAATGGGGATAATGGCGGCTTTTGGTATGATGAACCCTAATGCAGAATTAATGCTTATATTTTTACCTATACCAATTAAAGCGAAGTATTTTATACCAGGTCTTATTGCTTTAGATTTAATATCTGGTATTAGCGGACAGTCTATTTTTGGGTACGGAAATGTAGCTCATTTTGCACACGTTGGGGGAGCTATAACTGGCGCTATAATTATGTGGTATTGGAAAAAAACACAGTTTAATAGAAATAGATGGTATTAAATGACAACGTTTACACAAGACATAAAGAATAAATTTAGTACACTTAATGCTTTAGAGAAAATTATAGCTGTTAATGCGGTTGTTTTTATAATAGAAAAGCTATTTAGGTTAGGACTTGTGTGGTTAAAATTACCAAGTAATTTTTTAGATTTTATTGTACAGCCTTGGAGTATAGTAACGTATGCTTTTTTACATGCCGATTTTTTTCATATTCTCTTTAATATGCTTTGGTTGTATTTTATTGGGCGTATAATTCTTAATTTGTTTAACCCCAAAACAGCCTTAAATATTTATTTTTTAGGAGCCATTTCAGGAGGGTTACTATTTATGTTAGGCTATCAAGTGTTTCCAAATGTTTTTGGAGGAAATTCATCATTGGTTGGGGCATCAGCAGCAGTAAGAGCACTATTAATTTTTATATGTGCTTACATGCCAAACCAAGAAGTACGCTTTTTTACATTTAATTTAAAATTGTGGTACTTAGCTGTGGCAATTATTGCTTTAGATGTAATAGGGTTGTCTGGAGGAAATGCAGGGGGTAATTTAGCGCATTTAGGGGGCGCTTTATTAGGTTATTTTTATGCTAAACAGTTATTGCAAGGTAATGATATAGGTAAAAGTTTTGAACGTTTTATGGATTCTATAGTTAGTATGTTTAAGCGTTCTAAAAAAAGCCCTTTAAAAACAGTACATAAAAATAAAGGTAAAGTTGGTGGCTATACTAAATCTGATTTTAATGAGTTTAATAACCAGAAAAAAATAGATGTTATTTTAGACAAAATAAGCAAAAGTGGTTATGATAGCTTAACAGCAGAAGAGAAAGATTTCCTTTTTAGAGCGGGAAAGTAAGCTTTAGCAATGTATGAAAAAATTAAGCTTCATAAATAAAATTATCTACTTCATCAATAGTGTTGTTGCCGTTTTATTGCTTTTATCATATGTGCTTCCTTATTTACCTCCTAAAACATTTGCTGTATTATCTGTGTTAAATTTAGGGGTGTCTTTTTTAATTATGGTCAATATTCTATTTGTACTATATTGGCTAATTAAACTAAAAAGGCAGTTTATAGTATCGTTTTTAATTCTGTTTATTGGCTATGTTTCATTTGGTTCATTATATAAATTTTCATCATCTAAAACAGTAGATAGTGATGATAACTTTAAGGTAATGAATTACAACGTACGTTTATTCAATTTGTATAATTGGATTAAAGAAGATGCTGTTGAAACAAAGATTATAGATTTTATTAAAACTGAAGCTCCTGAAATACTAAGCATTCAAGAGTATCACCCTCATAAAAATATTGATTTATCTTTTTTTAAATATAAATTTGAAAAACTATCTGGAAAGAAAACTAGGTATGGACAAGCTATTTTTTCACAATTTCCAATAATAAATTCAGGATCTATAGAGTTTCCAAATACAGGTAACAATGCTATTTATGCCGATGTTGTAAAAGGAGTAGATACTATACGTATTTATAATATTCATTTAGAGTCTATGCGTATTAATGCCGATGTTAAAAGTCTTAAAAACGAAGATTCTGAAAGGTTATTTAAAAGAATAGGTTCAACTTTTAAAATGCAGCAATTTCAAACAGAACTTTTTTTAATGCACAAAAAACAGTGTAAATATAAAATGATTATATGTGGCGATTTTAATAATACTGCATTTTCATATGTATATCGAAAAATAAAAGGAGATTTACAAGATACTTTTAAAGAAGCTGGTAGTGGTTTTGGGCGTACACACGATTTTAAATTCTTTCCCGTTAGAATAGATTTTATTTTTGCAGATGAAGCTTTTAATGTAAATGGTTTTAAATCTTTTAGTAAACATTATTCAGACCACTTTCCAATTATGACCACGTTGAGTTTAAATTAATAAACAGCCTATGTGTTATTGCATAAAAGAACAATCTACAACATCTGCAATAATATGAATAACCAATCCTAAAGCAACTAATCTAGATTTTTTAGGTATTAACAGAAATAAATAAAATAAAATTGCAAAAGAAGAGTGTAGCGGATGGAAACCAATACTACATCTGTTTGGGTCAAAAACAGGAGTTGCTAATAAATGATCTAAGTCTATTAACATGCCAGCAATCATTACTAAATATGCTGTTTTCCAGTTGGCTCTAAACCAAATGAAAGCCACTAGTAAAGGAATTAAAAAGTGACATCCGTAATGAGCTATATTTTGAAGCATTATGGCATTGTTAAGGTTTGAGACTCTAAATAATTTAAGGCGTTAGGACCTTCGTTAAATAGTAAATCTAAAATACTTAGGTTGCTAATATAACCATGCTTGTTACAAAAAACCTGAGTGTATTTTTCAAAATTTTGAGGCTGTTCTTTTTTAGCATTTACTAAAAACCTTAAATCTACTTTGCTTTCTACGTTTTTTTCAAAACTTTCAGATTTTGAAATGTTTAAATCTAGTTGTAAACAATTGCAAATAACTTCAAAACATTTAAAATTGAAGTCTAAAATATAGTCAGCTTTTTTTTGAAATAAAGGGAGTAATTCGTCTTCATAATATTCAAAATAAGGAGAAGTTCTATAAGCAGATAATAATGATTTCCAGTGGTTTAATTGCCACTTTTCAGCATTAAAAATTTTCACGTCTTTGTATTTTTGACGATTTTTTTGCGAATGAATAACAGGAATATTTAATACCAGTTTGCTATTAGCAGCGTAAATATTAGTTCTGTTTCTGTAGGTTTGTTTTACAAAGTTATCTTCTACCTCAAACATAACCTCTTTAGCCTTAACCATACCAACAAAATGCGCAATGTTAGGGAAATATGTTGGGTGAATTATAATCTTGTTCATTTGTTAAGAGGAGAACTGATAGGTTGAACTTAAATACACATCAGAACTTACACAATTAACCATTAGACTTTTTACGTTTACGCCACTTATTAAAACCTATAAAACCAAATAAAACAATAATAAACGGAATAAAGTATGATGTGGCTTTTCCGCTACCACCAACGGTAGTAAAGAAACGTTCCCAACGTGGATTTTTAATGCCATCCCAACTCATCCATATAAAAACAGGTTTACCAACAACATGGTCAAAAGGTACAAATCCCCAAGCGCGTGCATCTATAGAGTTGTGTCTGTTATCACCCATCATCCAGTAGTAGTTTTGTTTAAAGGTGTATTTGTCTGTTACTTCTCCATTTATTAAAATTTGATTTCCTTTAACTTGCAGTGTATTGCCTTCATATTCGGTAATAACACGTTTGTATAATGGTAAAACATCAACATTAATATCTATAGTTTTTCCTTTTTCAGGAATATAAAGCGGCCCAAAGAAATCTACATTCCAATTATAATTAGGGTCATGCGGAAATATATTAGGATCTCTCACCCCTTTTTCTTGTTTATTAGGCGTAATGCTAGCAACATTGGGGTGATTTTTAAACTTAGCTAAAGCTTCATCTGAAATGGCAGAGAAATAGTATGTGTTTTGATCATTTATAATACCAAAACCATCTGTGATATCGTATCTCTTTTTTAAAAACTCTGGATTAAACTGATTGGTTTTTGGTTGCACATAATAACTAAATTGTAAATGCGCTCTATCTGGCAACTCATTTTTCTTTCCGTTTATATAAACAAAGCCATCACGAATTTCTAAAGAATCACCAGGTACACCAACGCAGCGTTTTACCAAATTGGTTTTTTTATCAATAGGTTTATAGTAGTTTCTGTCTGGATGAAAATTATTCATATCCAACAGGGTATCTGCTGGTTGGTTAAAAACTACTATATCATTTCTTTTAATTTTTTGAAATCCAGGAATTCTTAAATAGGGTAATTGTAATTTGTTTTTCCAAGAATTACTTTCTTTATGATCATCAAATAAGTAAGATTTCTTTTTAAGTATAGGAATAGTATCATGTACCATAGGAGCAGCAACCGTTGTCATAGGTATTCTGGCACCATAATGAAATTTACTAACAAATAAAAAGTCGCCAACTAATAACGATTTTTCTAAAGAAGAAGACGGAATGGTAAAAGGCTGCATAAAATAAGTGTGTACAATGGTAGCAGCAACAATAGCAAACAATATAGAGCTTGTCCATTCTCCTGATGACGATTTTGGATTTAAATCTCTGTTTTCAACATATTGTACATCGGCAACATAATTTAGATAGAAATTATAAAACCCAAGTGTTATTACAGCTAAAAAAGTGTCTGCCATTTTGTTTTTACCAAAACTTCTGGCAGTTTCTACCCATACAATAGCTAACATGATAAGGTTTACTATAGGAAGAAAAAGTAAAATAACCCACCACCAAGGTCTATTTATAATTTTCATTAAAACCACACCATTATAAATAGGAATAAAGGCTTCCCAAGCCTGTTTTCCTGCTTTAATGTATAATTTCCAAGTGCCTAATCCGTGAATCACTTGAATAATTAATATGAAAATAAACCATTGGATTAATGTCATAATTGAAATATTTTAATGAGTTTGTTTGTGGCTAACATATTGCTAATGTTACACATTGCAATTATTATTAACCAATATTTAACACGTCGTTCATAGAAAACACCCCTGTTTTTCCAACAAGCCATTCTGCAGCTACTACAGCACCAAGAGCAAACCCTTGCCTATTATGGGCAATATGTTCTATGTTAATGGTATCTACCTCACTTTTATAACTAACAGAATGTGTTCCAGGTACATCTTCAATACGTTTAGCTACAATTGGAATTGATGTTTTATTATTGGTTTCATTTAATTCCCAAGCATCATAATTAGCATTGTTTTCAATAACACCTTCTGCTAAAGTAATGGCAGTTCCGCTTGGTGCATCTAACTTTTTTGTATGATGAATTTCTTCCATGGTAACATTGTATTGGCTTAAATTACTCATCATTTTAGCTAGTGTTTTGTTAAGTTCAAAAAAGATGTTAACCCCTAAACTAAAGTTAGATGCATAAATAAAAGCCCCCTTTTTTTCTTTACAAAGTGCTACGGCTTTTTCGTAATTATCTAACCAACCCGTAGTACCCGAAACAACGGGTACATTGTTGTTAATACAATTGGTAATGTTTCCATAAGCTGCAGATGGCAGGCTAAAATCTATGGCTACATCTGCTTTGGTTATATCGTAATCTCTATCATCTTTATCAATTTTTAAAACAACATCATGTCCGCGGCTAATTGCTATTTTTTCAATGGTTTGTCCCATGCGTCCGTATCCTAGTAAAGCAATTTTCATTTATTTAAAATTTAGTAAAGGTTAATAGTTTTTTTATGGGTTAAATTTAAAATTTAAAATTTAAAGTTAATCCTAAATTACTTGTAGCATCAAATTCGTTAAATTCATAATGCGGAGCCAAAGATAAGTTTTCGTCAACATTATATTGCAAAAGGTGTGCATCTACATTGGCATCAATAATATTAAGGGCATATATGCCTATGGTAACCAATAATGATATTTCCTTGTTTCGGCTATAAAAATCTTGTGCATCTTCTAAACCATCGGTACTAACTCTTGGGGTAGAAAGCTGGTTACCACTAGAGTCAAAATAAAATTCATCATCTGTATAGCCTGCAAGCCTTCTTTTATAAGCGTCTCTATATCTATTATACTCTTTGTTATTATTTACATAAAAGTAAATACCAGTTCCTAAGGCACCATAAACAATAGGTATTTTCCAGTATCTTTTATTGTATGCTTGCCCTAAACCAGGTAGAATGGCAGAGTAAAAAGCAGCTTTAGCTGGAGATAAAGGGTTAATAGGTTCTCTTTTTATAACAGAGTCTACAACAATTTCTTTAGATATTCTCTTTTTCTTAGTTTTTTCCTCTTTTTCTTGAGCTACTAATGAAAAACAAAACAAAAAGGCAAGTACACTTACTATAACGGATTTATTTAGCACCCTGAATTAATTTTTTAATACGATTAAAGTCTTCTTCTGAATGAAAAGGAATGGTTATTTTTCCTTTACCATTTTTAGAAACTTTAACGTCAATTTTGTGCCCAAAGTATTCTGAAAACACTCCAATTCCTTTTTTTATGTACTTAGGAGTTTCATCTTGGTTGTTTTTTGAAGGTATTTTAACTTCTTTAGAAGTGTTGTAATTTCTAATTAAAGTTTCGGTAGCCCTTACAGAGAGTTCATTTTGAAGCACTTTTTCATAAATATCTAGTTGAACTTTGTGGTCTTCAACAGAAATTAACGCACGCCCATGCCCCATAGAAATAAAACCATCTCTCATACCTGTTTGAATGATGGGGTCTAATTTTAACAACCTTAAATAGTTTGTAATGGTTGAGCGTTTTTTACCAACACGTTCACTCATTTGCTCTTGAGTAAGGTTAATTTCATCAATTAAGCGTTGGTATGATAAGGCTATCTCAATAGGGTCTAAATCTTGACGCTGTATATTTTCTACCAATGCCATTTCTAACGATTCTTGGTCGTTAGCAATTCTTATATAGGCAGGAATAGTTTCTAAGCCAATTAATTTTGAAGCCCTAAAACGGCGTTCACCTGAAACTAGTTGGTATTTATTAAACTCTAACTTTCTTACAGTTATGGGCTGAATAATACCCAATTCTTTAATAGAAGAAGCTAATTCTTGTAAAGATTCTTCGCTAAAATTAGTTCTAGGCTGAAACGGATTTACCTCAATAAAATCTAAATCGAGTTCAATAATATTACCTATAACTTTATCGGCATTCTTATCTTGAACCGATTGAATATCGTTCTCTGGGTCTTTTAATAGTGCCGATAAACCTCTACCTAAAGCCTGTTTTTTTGTTGCCTTAGCCATATTCTAGGAGTTTTTATTGATAATTTCTTTTGCCAAACTTAAGTAATTATTAGCGCCTTTACTACTGGCATCATAATTAATTATACTTTCACCATAACTTGGGGCTTCACTTAAGCGTACATTTCGTTGAATAATGGTTTGAAAAACCATGTTGTTAAAATGTTTTTGAACTTCTTCAACTACTTGGTTTGATAATCTTAAGCGCGCATCATACATGGTTAGTAATAGGCCTTCTATATCTAAGTCTTGATTATGTATTTTTTGTACACTCTTAATAGTGTTTAATAATTTGCCCAATCCTTCTAATGCAAAATACTCACACTGAATAGGTATAATAACAGCGTTGGCAGCAGTAAGTGCATTAAGTGTTAATAAACCAAGAGATGGTGCACAATCAATTAAAACATAGTCGTACTCATTTTTTATGTCTTGAATTGCCTTTTTGAGCATATATTCTCTTGATTTCTTATCAACCAGTTCAATTTCAATAGCAACAAGGTCAATATGAGCAGGAATAATATCTAAATTAGGCGTGTCTGTTTTAATAATAGCTTCTTTAGCAGAATGAGAATGTTCTAAAAGTTGATAGGTTCCAACTTCAACAGATTCTACATCAATTCCAATTCCAGAAGTTGCATTTGCTTGAGGGTCAGCATCTATCAATAATACTTTCTTTTCTAGTACTCCTAATGAAGCTGCTAAATTAATAGATGTAGTTGTTTTTCCTACACCGCCTTTTTGATTAGCAATAGCAATGATTTTACCCATTAAATTATCGGTTTTATTAACGGTAAAAATACAATTATTTACGAGGAATAAAAATCCATTTTTGTTAACAAGTTTTAAATACTAAAACTAGTATGTTTTTTATCGAATTATGTAAGATTTAAGCCATTAAAATTTCTAAGATTTTAATAGCAGCATCACTTATTTTTGTGCCAGGGCCAAAAACAGCGATAGCGCCTGCATCAAATAAAAATTGATAATCTTGTTTTGGTATTACGCCGCCAACAATTACCATAATATCGTCGCGACCATATTTTTTTAGTTCTTCAATTACCTGTGGAACAAGGGTTTTGTGACCAGCAGCTAATGAAGAAATTCCTAATATGTGTACATCATTTTCAACAGCTTGTTTAGCTGTTTCCTGTGGTGTTTGGAATAACGGACCAATATCTACATCAAAGCCAATATCTGCATAACTTGTGGCAACAACTTTTGCACCACGATCATGACCATCTTGCCCCATTTTGGCTATCATAATACGTGGGCGTCTGCCTTCTTGTTCTGCAAAAGTATCGGCTAGTTCTTGTGCTTTTTTAAATGATTTGTCGTTTTTCATTTCTTTACTATAAACACCAGAGAATGATTTTATTTGAGCTTTGTAACGTCCAAAAACTTCTTCAAGAGCATCACTAATTTCCCCTAAAGTGGCGCGTTCTCTTGCGGCTTCAATAGCTAAAGCTAGTAAATTTTCTTTACCTGTTTTAGCCGCTTTAGTTAATTTTGAAAGTATATGTTGTACTTTTTTAGAATTTCTTTCGGCTTTAAGCTTTTTTAAACCTTCAATTTGTTGATTTCTTACGGTTTGGTTATCAACTTCTAGGGTTGGTATAGGTGCTTCTTTTTCAAGTTTATATTTGTTAACTCCAACAATAATATCTTGATTAGAATCTATTCTAGCTTGTTTTTTTGCTGCGGCTTCTTCAATACGTATTTTAGGTATACCAGCTTCAATGGCTTTTGTCATTCCCCCAAGTTCTTCAATTTCTTCAATTAATGCCCATGCTTTTTGCGCAATATCATGGGTTAATTTTTCAACATAATAGCTGCCTGCCCAGGGGTCTACAGTTTTGGTAATATGTGTTTCTTCTTGTAAGAATATTTGTGTATTACGGGCAATTCGTGCTGAAAAATCGGTTGGTAATGCAATGGCTTCGTCTAAGGCATTAGTGTGTAAACTTTGAGTACCTCCAAAGGCAGCAGCAGCAGCTTCTATGGTGGTTCTGGCAACATTATTAAAAGGATCTTGTTCTGTTAAACTCCAACCACTTGTTTGGCAATGTGTACGTAATGCCAATGATTTTGGGTTTTTTGGGTTAAACTGTTTAACAATTTTAGCCCACAGCATACGTGCGGCACGCATTTTGGCAATTTCCATAAAATGATTCATGCCAATGGCCCAAAAGAATGATAACCGCGGTGCGAAAGTGTCAATATGCATACCGGCTTCAAGTCCTTTTCTAATATATTCTAACCCATCGGCTAGGGTGTAGGCCAGTTCAATATCACAGGTAGCACCAGCTTCTTGCATGTGATAGCCTGAAATACTAATACTATTGAATTTAGGCATGTTTTTGCTGGTAAATTCAAAAATATCAGATATAATTTTCATTGAAGGCACCGGTGGGTAAATGTAAGTGTTACGCACCATAAATTCTTTTAAAATATCATTTTGAATGGTGCCCGATAATAATTCTGGCTTTACACCTTGTTCTTCGGCGGCTACTATATAAAATGCCATAATGGGCAAAACAGCACCGTTCATGGTCATGGAAACTGACATTTTATCTAGTGGAATTTGGTTGAAAAGCACTTTCATATCTTCAACCGAATCAATAGCAACACCTGCTTTACCAACATCGCCTACAACACGTTCATGGTCACTGTCATAACCTCTGTGTGTAGCTAAATCAAACGCAACAGAAAGTCCTTTTTGGCCTGCCGCTAAATTTCTGAGGTAAAAGGCATTACTTTCTTCTGCTGTTGAGAAACCAGCGTATTGCCTTATAGTCCAGGGTCTTCTTACATACATGGTACTGTATGGGCCACGTAAATTGGGGGCTATACCAGCTACAAAATCAAGGTGCTCTATGTTTGCAATGTCTTCTTTTGAATAATTTGATTTTATGTTAATACCTTCAACTGTATTAAAAGTTGAAACTTCAAACTTTTTATTGTTGCTTGGAGTTTTAATTTTGATATGTTGAAGGTTTTTTCTTTGCATTATTTTTAAGATAATTTATTTACTACAATTCCCTTTTAAAGAAACAAGGTGTTTTGTTTTGGTTCTTTGTAAAGTTTGTAAAAACTACAAACTAGAATTAGAACACCTGCTATTACCAGTTATAGTTGTTAAGGTGTTTTATTAAAATCTACTTTAGTATCAGGCTTGTCAAAATTTATTTTTGAATAATCAATGTCAAATAATTTTGAATAATATAAATCTAAAGCAATATAAGTAGCCAGATATTTATCGTTTAAAGCATTTCTGTATTTAGTTGTAAGAGGAGCTCCAAAGAGTTTAGGACTCAGGTCGTTAATTGATAACAAAGCATTAAATGTCTGTTTTAAATTGTTGTCTTTTATATTTTCTGAAATACATTTAATTAACGGACTCTTGTAGTTTAAATGACTTTTTGTGTTTTCAGCATCCCAAAGTGTATTGTCGTTTTTTAGGGCTTTAAAAACTTCTATGGTGTGTTTTGATACAACTTTTTCATAAGGAATATGACTGTACACTGCAGTTCTAATAAATTGATTGTATGCATATGTTAGGGTAGGGCTAGAATTAGTAGCCCTTTTGTTTTTTCCGTAAAAATTTAAAATGTCATCTTCAAAAGCATAAAGTGCTTCTTTATAGAGGTTTTCATTTGAAATTTCACAAGCTGTAGCTACTGGTTTATCTGTATACTTGTAATTAAAATTTGTAGTTTGATTTTTACAATTGAATAAAATAAGTGTTAATGTAAACGCAATAATTTTTACTGTAGTTTTCATTTTAATTTTCTTCTTTTAAACGTTGTTGTTCTAAATTTTCGGCTAATCGTTTTTCTATTATAGGTTCAATTAAAGTTTTTCTTTGGTTTGTTTTTACAAAAGGGTAAAGTTCTAGGTTATCCTTCATTTTATCTTTAGGATTAGGATGTTTATTAGAGCCTAAAAGAATTTCTTTACCTGTGTTAAATTGGTTTTGTTCTTTGGCGGCACTTTCTTTTATTTTTCTTTGAATAGTGCCAATTTTTAATTGCTTTAAAAAACCACCATTTGCTTCAATACTTTTAAATAAAGTTAAGGCTTTTTCTGCTAATTGATGAGTTATTTTTTCTATATAATAAGCTCCATCTGCTGGATTGTTAACTTTGTTAAAATAGCTTTCATGTTTAAGAACTAATAATTGGTTTCTTGATATTCTATTACCAAATTCATTGTTTTTATGGAATATGGCATCGTAAGGTAAATTATTAATAGTATTAGCACCTCCTAAAATAGCACTCATACATTCTGTTGTAGTGCGCAACATATTGGTGTTGTAATCGTAAATTGTCTTGTTGCGTTTAGTTGGGGTAGCAAAAATATGGCAATTAGTATTGATTTGGTATTCTGAAGCTAGCGTTTCCCAGAGTAAACGTAATGCTCTTAGTTTTGCTATTTCAAAGAAGTAATTAGTACCAATAGAAACATTGAAAATAGTGTTTTTTATTACGTCTGTATTTTTTAAAAGATTTAAATATTCATTAGCATGAGCTAGGGCGTATGCTAGTTGTTGTACTATGTTTGCGCCAGCGTTTTGATATAATGATATATCTATACTAAATGAGTTTGTTTGTTTTACTATTGTTTCAAATTTTGAAAAATCATCGTTTAAATTGTTAAACCAATTACCAGTTCTGGCAAGATTTCCAATGATGTCAACATCTATGTGAAACTTTTCTCTTGTTGAAGTTTTTATAAGTTTAGTTACAAAATTGGGTGCTAAAAACTGTAATTCAAAATGAATTTCAGTTGATGTTAAATGAATGTTTTTTAACAAACTTTCAATTGAAATATCTTTAGAAGGAATGATAAATTTTATACTGTTTGCTCCTTTGTTTAGAGTGTTAATTGCTTTTATGTTTGATTTTTTTACATCTGCAACAAAAATAGTTTCGCAAATTTTCCAATTGGTAGCTTTGGTATTTGAGGTTGGAGGAAGTTCTTTAAAATCATCAGAATGATAGAATGGTTTAACAGCAATATCATCATTGGTGTTCCAAACAAGTGAGTCATTATAATCAGCTCCTTTTAAATCGAACTGTATTTTTTGTTTCCATTGTTTAGCTGAAACTGAATCAAACTCTTTAAATAAAGTTTTACTCATTCTTCCTGTTTTAAACTGTCTTCGTATTCTATTATAAAAATTTCTTCGTTATCGCGTTTCATGTAATATTCTTCGCGAGCAAACTTTTCTAAGCCCTCTTCAGTACTTAGTTCTTTTAAAATTTTATTGTCTTTTTCAATCTCCTTTTTATAGTATTCTTTTTCGTTTTCTAAATCTTTAATTTCGGTATTTAGTTCATGATGAATTAACCATGAATTGGCATCAAAAAACAACATCCATATAGCAAATGCTACTAAAATAAGGATGAAAATGTTTTTAAATGGTTTAAAGAATTTATGTTTAAAAAGGTTCATTTATAATTTTTCGTTAATTATGGTACGTACAATATCAATAGCTACGGTATTGTATTTATTGTTTGGAATAATAATATCTGCATATTCTTTCATGGGTTCAATAAATTGATCATGCATGGGTTTTAAGGTGTTTTGATATCTTGATAAAACCTCGTCTAAATCTCTGCCGCGTTCTGCTATATCTCGTTTTAGGCGTCTTATTAAACGCTCATCAGAATCTGCGTGTACAAACATTTTTATATCGAACATTTCTCTTAATTCTGGGTTTGTTAAAATTAAAATACCCTCTACTATCATTACTTTTCTTGGGTGGGTAATTATAGTGTCTCCAGTTCTATTATGTTTTACAAACGAGTATACAGGTTGGTGTATGGGTTTGTTATTTTTTAGTTCTTTTAAGTGTTCTTCTAAAAGATTAAAATCTATAGAGCTAGGGTGATCAAAATTTATTTTAATACGTTGATCGTAAGTTAAATGAGACGTGTCTTTGTAGTATGAATCTTGAGAAAGAACACCAACTTCTCCCTCTGGCAATTCGTTCAAAATTTGATTTACAACTGTAGTTTTACCGCATCCGGTACCACCTGCAATTCCTATTATTAGCATAAATTGGTAATTAATTGGCTTTAAGCAAAGTTACTTAAATGTATAATATTTTGTGTTTAATTGCTTATTTTTTAATTCTAGAAACTTCTTCTACAGTAACCATTTTAGGGTTTTTGTTTCCCCAATTATTACTAATGTAGTTCATAACATCTGCTATTTCATCATCACTTAAGCCCATAGGAGCCATCGTATTATTGTAAGTAATTCCGTTAACTATTATTTCACCTTCTTGCCCGTATTTAATGCCTCTAATGCTGGCTTCTCTATTTTTTATGAGATAGTCTGATTTTGCTAATGGAGGAAATGTGTTTTTTACACCTTCTCCATTAGGCATATGGCAGGTTACACAAAAATCGTTATATATTTCACTGCCTCGTTCTATACTTTCTTGTAGGAGTGTTTCTTGTTTGTTTTGAGAGGTTACTGTTGTTACTATAAAAATGGCTATTATAAACAGGAAAGGATTTTTCATATAATTAATTTTTTGGAATAATTTTTACAATACCGTGCCCTTCAATAGCAACATAAATATACCCATCTGGTGCTTGAACAACATTTCTAACTCTACCTATGTTTTCAAACAATTTTTCGCGTTTTACCACTGTATTATTTTTTAAGACAAGGCGTTCTAAGTATTGAAATTTTAATGAGCCTACAAGTACATTGCCTTTCCAGTCTGGATATTTGTTTGAAGAAACAATAGCCATTCCGCTGGGAGCTATAGAGGGTACCCAGTAAAACAAAGGTTGTTCCATGCCTTCTTTTTTTGTAATATCTGTAAAAGGTGTACCGCTGTAATTAATACCGTATGATATAACAGGCCAACCATAGTTTTTTCCTTTTTCAATAATATTAATTTCATCTCCGCCTTTGGGCCCGTGTTCATTTACCCAAATGGCTCCTGTAAAAGGATTTTTAACCATGCCTTGTGGATTACGGTGCCCATAACTAAATATGGCTTTTTTAGCATTTTCTGTGTTTACAAAAGGGTTGTTTGTAGGGATGCTACCATCATCATTTAATCTATAAATTTTACCACAATCTCTGGTTATATCTTGCGGGTTTACATCTCTATTACCTCTATCTCCAACAGAGAAGTATAGGTAGCCATCATTGTCAAACTCTATTCTAGATCCCCAATGCTGCCCTTTTTTTGTGTTAGGCTCTGCTTTATAAAGCAGCTCCATGTTTTCTAATTTATTGCCATTTAGTTTAGCTCTTACTAGTGCTGTGTTACCGCCATCACCATCACCTTGAGAGGAAGCGTGTGTCATGTAAACCCATCCATTGTTTTTATAATCTGGATGTAATTTAATATCTAAAAAGCCTCCTTGTCCACGCACATAAACATTAGGAGTGCCTTCAATATTAATTTTTTGTCCGTTTTTAAAATGAATTAACTCACCAGTTTTTTCAGTAATAAGCATACTTCCGTCTGGTAAAAAAGCCATTCCCCACGGAATGTTTAAATCTGGAACTACCATTTGGGTGGTATAGTTTGTATTAACAGGTGTTTCGGCTTTTACTTCAGATTCTGTTTGCTGTGCACAAGAAAAGCAGGTTATTAAACAGATTATAATTAAAGTGTTTAGTTTTTTCATTTTAAAAAGTGTAATTAAAGTTAATGCCGCTATAATAATTAACGGGGTTTCCTGGGTAATAGTACCTAGGTGCGCTATCATTAAAACTTGTTGCGTTAATCAAGATTTGTGATGCATAATGTGTATCAAAGATATTGTTTAAACCTATAAAAATATTCATTTTTAAAGATTTGTTAAGATTTTTTTTGAAACCAATTTTACAATTTGTTAAGTTGTAACTATCAGAATATAAGGTGTTACTGTCTGTTATAGGTATTTTGCCAACATATTGAAAGTTGAGGTTGCCGTATATACCAGAATTAGAATTAATATCAATTATAGCATTAAAAACTTTAGAAGGAACACCAGTTAAATTGTTTCCAGAAAAGTCATTTTCACCATCAATAAATTCTTTGAATTTGTAGTTGTTTAATGTGAGGTTTGTTGAGCAATTTATTTTAAAATTTTTTTTTGAAATCAATGGGGAATTTAAAGCTACTTCTATACCATCATGTTGAGTTTTTCCTGCGTTAACACCAATAAATTGATCCTCTGAAGTTCTTCTGGCAACTAATAGGTTTTTAATATTTAACCTGTAGATAGAAATACTAAACTGTAGCTTGTTATCAAATGCTGTACCTCTAGAGCCAACTTCAAAATTCCAACCCGTTTCTGGGTTTAAATTGGTGTTTATTTGTCCATCAGGGAGTAGTGTTTCGTTTAAAGAAATAGGAGAGAATCCATGACTAATACTTGTAAAAATATTTAAGTGTTTTGTTAGTGATTGTGATATTCCAAATTTAGGAGATGCTATGGTTTTGTATTTGAAAGAACCAGATTGATCTGGATTGTTTTCTTCTATAGGAAATCTGTCTTTTAAAGTATAAGAGGTTTTATTTAAATTAATACCAATAGAAAGTGTGGTTTTGTCTAAAATATCATAATTGGTTTCAAAAAACATATTGTAATAGTTTCTTTTTTCTTTAAAATTTGATAATTGATTGCCTTTAATACTTCCGGTGTTTGGTGGGTATTCTTCATACAAATTTTCAAAAGTTTCAGATTTGAGAGTGTCTCTAAATAACTCACCGCCAGCGGTCCAGTTAATTGTTTTATCAAATAATTTACCATTACCCACTAATCTACTTCGAATACCAATAGCCAAAGTGGTTTCAGATAAAATATTAAAAGGTCTGGGTTCATAAGATTTTCTAAAGGATGTAAAAATGCTGGTGACTTGTTTTATGTTGGTGTTAAATTGATGATGCCATGAAAGTCCCAAAACACCTCTTTTTGAATCTTCAAAACCCATAGCTTCCTTCCATGTAAAAGCTGCAGATTTTGGATTGTTTACAAAATTGGTTTTGTTTATTGAACTTGGAATAAAAGCTTTTAAATTAACAAAACTAGTTAGAAAAACTAGTTCGTCTTTTTTCTTAAAAAAATGACTAGAACTTAGGGTGAAAGTTTGTCTATTATATTTATTATTTTCTCTGTATCCATCACTATGTGTATTACTATAAACCATTTTATAACTGTTAAATTTAGAGCTTAAATTTAAACTTGTTAAACTTTTAACCAGTCCAAAAGACCCCAATAAAAATTCATTATTAATGGCTTGTTTGTTAAAAACACCTTGTTTTGGAATTAAATTTATTGTGCCTCCTAAACCAGCACCAAATGTACTAGAAACAGCACCTTTTATTATTTCTAACCTTGATATAGCTCCTAACTCAAAATCTTCAATATTAGTCTCTCCGCTGCCATTAGTTAGTGGTATGTCTTTAAAGTAAGCTCTTATTTTTGAAGTACCATAAAGGTTTCTAGAGCCAATGCCTCTAATAGTAATTCGGTTGGTATTTAAGGCACCTGTTTGCATAAAAACTCCAGGGGTTTTATTTAAAATTGAAACGGGATTTAAGTTGTTTGAGTATTCAATCTCCTTTGAAGAAATAATGCTTATAGAGGCAGTTGATTTTTTTAGTTTTTTAGGAATATGATTACCAAAAATTACCACTTCATTTATTTGATTTGGGTTAAGGTTAAGTTGTATTACATAATTTGAACCCATTTTTAGAGAAACCAATTTGCTTATATATCCAACTTTTTTGAATGAATATGTGCCAGATTCAGTTAATTGAAAATAACCCTTTTGGTTTGAAGTAACGGTTGTTTCTGTTTTAACGTTAGTTATTTTAACCGAAGGTAATTTTATATTATTATCAGAATCAATAATGATTCCAGTTATTTTTAACTGGCAATAACCATTAAAATAACTTAAAATGGAAAGAATGAAAATTATTTTTTTTAGTAAGTACAACTATTAAAAGAATTTATGAATTAATAAAAGTATTGATTTTAATATTATTTGTGGGTGAAATATTTTTCTAAAAGATTCCTTGTAATTAAGAAAAAAAAGTATATTTGCACCCCGCTACGGGAAATATTACTCGGGGTGTAGCGTAGCCCGGTTATCGCGCCGCGTTTGGGACGCGGAGGTCGCAGGTTCGAATCCTGCCACCCCGACAAAATAGTATATCAATCATCATTAAAAACCTGTTAATCGTGTGATTACCAGGTTTTTGCATTTTTAACGGTTTCATAAGAAAGTAAAAAATACTGTTAAAAAAGTCAAC